>SHAE01000019.1 GCA_004213835.1 OM182 bacterium
CGGCACATTCGACCTGCTGTCAAAGAAAGAAGCTCTGCTACGCACCCGTATGATGAACAAGCTGCAAAGCAGTCTTGGCGGCATCAAGGAGATGGGCGGACTACCTGACGCGATTTTTGTTGTCGATGTGCAGCACGAGCATATTGCCGTCACCGAGGCGAATAAGCTGGGTATTCCCGTATTTGGCGTGGTGGATTCCAATACCGACCCAGCCGGCGTCGACTACGTCATTCCGGGCAATGATGACGCGATACGGGCGATTCGTCTGTATGTCACAGCGTTCGCCGATGCGGTAGCCGAGGGCAAGGCTAACGTGGCAACCGACGTAGACCCAGATGAATTTGTTGAAGTCGACGAGCCGACAGCAGCGCCAAAGGCAGAGATTTCAGAAGCGGTCGCAGCGAGCGTAAACGAGGCATTTGCGGCGGAGGACGAAGCTAAGGCGGCAGAAGCTGAAGCTCAGGCCGCTGCCGAGGCGCCAGTAGAGGCAACCCCGGAACCAAGCCCAGAACTAACCCCAGAATCAACCCCAGAACCGACAGAAGAGACCGCTCCAGCGGAAACGCAAGCAGAAGCATCAGCAGCGGACAATAATGCTGCCGAGGAGAAGGAGTAAGACATGGCGATTTCAGCTGCGATGGTCAAGGAACTACGTGAGCGTACTGGGCTTGGCATGATGGACTGCAAAAAGGCATTGGTTGAAGCCGATGGCGACATGGACAAAGCCATCGAAGACCTGCGCAAGAAAAGCTCTTTAAAAGCGGCAAAGAAGGCTGGACGAACCGCAGCGAACGGCCTGTTGGGCGTGAAATCCTCTGAGGACGGCACACGTATCGCCATGGTCGAAGTCAATATCGAAACCGATTTTGCCGCGAAGAATGAGAAGTTTATCGCCTTCGTTAGCAAGGTTGCGCAGACCCTGTTTGACAGCGCAGATATGGACGCGGTTGCCCAGTCACTTAACGCCGAGCGCGAGACGCTGGTGCAGGAAATTGGTGAGAATATGGCGATCCGTCGGGGCGCTGTGGTCGAGTCTGCATCAGGGGGTTTGAGTTACTACATGCATGGCGATCAGCGTCGTGGCGCCATTGTGCAGTTATCCGATAAGCAAGACGAACTGGGCCGAGACCTTGCGATGCATGTCGTCGCGATCAACCCCATGGTGGTCAAAAGCGACGATGTTGACGCGGACATTCTCGACAAAGAACGCGAGATATACATGTCCCAAGCGCAGGATAGCGGCAAGCCCGAGGAAATTGTGGTGAAAATGGTCGAAGGCCGCGTCAAGAAATTCTTGTCTGAGGTCAGCCTTCTGGATCAGCCCTTTGTTAAAGACGGCAACACCAAGGTGGGTGCACTGGTGAAGCAGGCCAACACTGAAGTTGTGCAGTTTGTGCGCTATGAGGTGGGTGAGGGCATTGAGGTGGAAGAGGCCGACTTTGCCGCGGAAGTTGCAGCCCAACTAGCCGACAGCGAATAGTCATTTGTCTCGGCTACTGCTCAAGCTCAGTGGCGAAGCGCTTGGTGGCAGCACTGGCCAAGGCATCGATCCTACTGTCCTGCAGCATTTTTGCCGCCAGATAAAGGGCGCTGTTGACGCAGGCGTCGAGCTCGGGGTGGTACTTGGCGGGGGCAACCTGTTTCGCGGAGCCGCGCTATCCCAAGCTGGCATGGATCGAATCGTTGGTGATCGCATGGGTATGCTGGCCACCATCATGAATGCGCTGGCCTTGGGAGATTTCCTGACGCGGGAGGGGATAGCCAACCAAGTATATTCCGCGACTGGGATACCAGGGATCGCGCCAGCCTATGAGCGCGATCACGCGCTGTCGGCGATGACCCAAGGCACGGTAGTGATTGTCAGTGGCGGAACGGGCAATCCACTTTTTACAACCGATACGGCAGCATGCCTGCGAGGCATCGAACTGCGCACGGATGCGGTGCTCAAGGCCACCAATGTAGACGGTGTATACAGTGCCGACCCGAAGCAGGACCCGCAGGCGCAGCGTTATAGGCACATTACCTTCGACCAAGTGCTAGAGCAGCAGCTAGGTGTTATGGACCTGACCGCGATGGTGCTGTGTCGTGAGAATGCGATGCCAGTCGTCGTGTTCGATGTAAGCGTAGAGGGCGCCTTGGTTGCGATTAGCCGTGGCGAAGAGGTGGGTACCCGAGTTGAGAACGCATCGGTCTGATATGACAACACACTGCAAAAATCGCTAGCGATAATCCGGCTAACGTCTATCTTGTGGTGTCAGGTGGCACAACTGCCTATGATCGACAGTCGGGGACGAGAAACACGAGGGGAAGACGGCGAAATCGCCGGTGGCAATCACATGCCGACACTTCGCGATGCTCCAGGATGAGATTGGGAATCATTCATGATTGATGAATTTTTACAGGACGCAGACGAGCGCATGGGTAAGACCTTGGATGCGTTGGCAAATACGTTCGGAAAAATACGGACCGGGCGGGCGAACCCATCCCTACTCGATGGCATCACCGTAGATTACTACGGCGTGGCCACGCCGCTAAATCAAGTGGCCTCCGTATCAGTGGAAGATGCACGCACTTTGTTGCTCGCGCCCTGGGAGCGGCCCTTGGTGGTAGAAATTGAGAAGGCCATTCTGCGCAGCGAGCTAGGCATTACGCCCGTCAACAACGGTGAAGTGGTGCGTATTCCGCTACCACCCCTGACCGAGGAGAACCGCCGTGATCTTGCCAAACGGGCAAAGGGCGAGGCGGAGAACAGTCGTGTGTCCATTCGCAATATTCGTCGCGATGTCATTGCCGATATTCGCGAGTTGGTCAAAGAAAAGGAGGCGTCAGAAGACGACGCTCGCCGCGGAGAAGACCGCGTACAAGAACTGACCGACCGACGCATAGCTCAGGTAGACGGCGCCTTGGCAGCCAAAGAATCGGAATTAATGGAAATCTGAGCACCGATACCTGTTCATGCAAGATTTATCCAAAGATTCAGCCCCGCAGGCCTCTGCCTCGACGGTTCTGGAAGGCGAGCCAGAGACCAAGGATGTGGCAGTCGAAGTGTCCCCAGAGCATGTGGTCATCATTATGGATGGCAACCACCGCTGGGCCAGCGCCCACCACTTGCCTGGCGCGGCAGGGCATCGAGCCGGTGCCAAGCGCCTGCGCCCGATCGCCGAGGCGTGTGCAGAGCTGGGCGTCAAACACTTAACGGTGTTCGCCTTCAGCACCGAAAACTGGTATCGACCCGACGCCGAAGTCGGCTTGCTCATGGATTTGATGCGCCACGTCATGCGTACCGAGATAGATTATCTGCATGAGCAAGGGGTACGCCTGCGGGTGATCGGCGAACGCGAGCAGTTTGCCGCGGATATCCAAGACATGATGGCCAGTTGTGAGGCGCTGACCGCGGACAACACGCGCCTAACCCTGTCCGTGGCGGTAAATTTCGGAGGGCGCTGGGATATCGTGAACGCGGCCAAGAATCTAGCGCAACAGGCGGCAGATGGCGCGCTACGTCCTGACGACGTGGACGAGACCCTGTTCGCCAAGGCCATGAGCCTAACCGATATTCCAGAGCCAGACTTACTGATTCGCACGGGTGGCGATCATCGCATCAGCAATTTCCTGCTCTGGGATTTGGCCTATACCGAGCTCTACTTCACTGACTCATTCTGGCCAGACTTTGACGAAGATGCTTTAAAGAAGGCGGTCGCAACCTATGCCCAGCGCAAACGCCGCTTCGGTCGGCGTCAGTAGCATGCTTCGCAATCGGGTCTACACGGCTTTGGCCCTCGCTGCAGCGGCGGCCATGACGATCTTCTGGGCACCTTTTTGGCTTTTCGCGGTGATCTTTGGTGTCGCTTGCTGTTTTGCGGCCTACGAATGGGCCGCGCTGGCGGGCTGGCAAGCACAGGGCGAACGACTTTATTACGTGGCAAGCCTCGTGGTTTTGATGCTGTTGTCCCTCGCTCAACAAGCCTATTGGTTTGAAATCGTAGTGCTCAGCTGTTTTGTCTGGCTTGGTGGGTTCCTCAGCATACTCGTGCACCCTCGAACCTCAGCCATCTATCAAAGTCGCTGGTTTATTGCCTCTTTGGGCTGGATTTTGCTCTTGTGTGCGTGGTTTAGCTTGCTCACACTGTTCCAGATCGACAACGGCAGACTCTGGGTGTTTTGGCTATTTGTGCTAACCACGGCTACCGATGTGGGTGCTTTTTTTTTAGGGCGTGCGTTTGGCCAGCACGCTCTTGCGCCTAAGATCAGCCCCGGCAAAACGCGAGAAGGTGCAGGCGGCGGACTGATGCTGGCCTTGATCGTCTGTGTACCTTTGTTATTTCTGAGCGGGGCGCTGGATTTCTATGCGTCCATCGGCCTGACCATCATGATGAGCATCGTCTCGATCTTTGGCGACCTGTTTGAAAGTTTGTTGAAACGTGTGTCAGGCATCAAAGATTCCGGCGCACTATTACCTGGCCACGGTGGCTTGTTGGATCGGATTGATTCAATTATCGCGGTCGTGCCCTTTTTGGTATGGAGTGTGGCTTGATGGAGATATTGCTGTATCCCCTAGCGTTTTTGCTGCTTTTGGGCGTCATCGTCGTATTTCACGAGTTCGGCCATTTTATCGTCGCTAGGCGCTCTGGTGTGCATGTCGTGCGATTTTCAGTGGGATTCGGTAAACCGCTACTGCGCTGGTCCGACAAATACGGAACGGAGTTTGTGCTGGCTGCCATTCCTTTCGGCGGCTACGTGCAAATGTACGACGACCGTGATCCCGTCATAAATGCCGTGGATGACGACGCCATCCCCAAGGACGCGGTGGGCTACACCTTTTTATCGCCACAGTGGCGTATTGCGATCTCACTTGCCGGGCCTGCGGCAAATTTTCTGCTCGCCATTCTTATTTACGCGCTGTTGTTTATGGTGGGAACCCTGCAATTCACGCCGACCTTCGATGGCGGCGAAGCTGACTCGATGCTCGCCAATGCGGGTGGCGACAAACCGTTTGAAGTGCTCAGTGTCGATGGCGACGCGGTGCAAAACTACCAAGATGTCGCCATGGGTCTTGGGGATCGTTTGGGCGAGAGCGGTGAGATCGTGCTGGGCGTTGTGGATCTTGAAACCAGCCAACGTCTCGATATTGCACTACCTATTACGCGCTGGCATGAGGGCGTCGGGGAGCCCGATCTGTTCGGTTCGTTAGATTTGCAGCCCATACGGCTGAGCGTCGTCGGACAGGTAGTCGAAGGGTCCGCCGCGCAGCGCGCGGGACTGCAAATCGGCGATTGGATTGTCGCCGTTGACGGTGAGCGCGTGCGCCGCTGGTCTGAGTGGGTCGAATATATTGTTGCTTCTCCCGGCCGCGCCATGGTGTTTGAGGTGTTACGGGATGGTCGACGGATCTACATCACTGCGGTGCCCGACAGTGTCACCTTGGAGGATGGCCAAGCGATAGGTCGCCTCGGTATTGCCCCGGTAAAAGAAAAAGTCCAATACGGACCCTTTGATGCTCTGACACTGGGTGCCGCAAAAACTTGGGATATGACCTTCATGACCTTGGCCATGATGAAAAAGATGATCCTTGGCAGTGTCTCGGCGGAAAATTTGGTTGGCCCTGTGGGTATCGTCAAAATCGCCGGCGATTCCGCACGGGTGGGGTGGTACTTCTTTCTCAACATCATGGCCCTGATGAGCGTGTCGCTAGGCGTGCTCAACCTGCTGCCCATTCCGATGCTCGATGGCGGTCATGTGGTTTTTACCAGCATCGAAATGCTACGCGGAAAACCGCTGCCAGATCGACTGCAGATGTCTGTCATGCAGATCGGTATTGTACTGCTAGGCGCCATGATGATTTTTGTCACCTACAACGATTTGACTCGACTGTTGTAGGGCGCACGTTTACCCTTGCGCCTTCTCATTTCAGGCTATTGTGCAACTGCTGCAAGTAGCGCACCTAGCAGGGCGAATTTCGGGGACGCCTTGCGTTGGATGGTATGACTAAATTGGAACGTTACATGCGATCGCATTTGAAAAAGATCCTTGCCAAGGCGACATTTTGGGGCATGGCGATCCTCCTTGGCACTGGCCTGCTAAGTGCGAGCGCAGTGGGCGCTGAGCAGTCCTACAACCTCAGCCAAGGAAATGAATTCGTGGTCGCCGATGTGCGTCTGCAAGGCCTGCAGCGGGTCTCCGCAGGTACGGTATTCAATATTATTCCCGTTGGCGTTGGCGACCGTGTCGACAATGTGGCGGTCAGAGGTATTACGCGAGCCCTGTTTGCTTCGGGATATTTCAATGACATCAAGATCGCCCGAGACGATGCCGTATTGATTGTGACGTTGACCGAAAGACCGGCAATCGAATCCATCGAGCTTGACGGCAACAAGGCCATCGAATCAGAGGCGCTGCTGGAGGGTCTGGCAGACCAAGGCCTGCAGGAAGGCGAGATCTTCAAACAGGCAACCCTGGAACGTATGGGCCTAGAGCTGGAAAGACAGTACGTTGCCCAAGGCAGGTATGGAGCGTCTATCGATACCGAGATCGAGGATTTGCCGCGTAACCGCGTCAATATCAAGATTAATATCGAGGAGGGTAAAAGCTCGGGAATCCGCCATATTAACTTCGTCGGCAACAATGCCTTCAGTGAAGTCGAACTCTTAGACTCCTTAGAACTCAAACACCCGTCGCTGCTGTCGTTTTATCGCAATGACGACAAGTACGCGCGGGAAAAACTTTCCGGTGACCTAGAAACCATCGAGGCGTTTTACAAAGACCGCGGTTATGCGGACTTTCAACTGACCTCGACCCAAGTCAGCATTACCCCAGATCGTCAGCAGGTCTACATCACACTGACGGTAGACGAGGGCGATGTATTCACCGTCAACGACGTTAACTTGGTTGGCGAGCTCGGCGATGTCCGGGCCGAAGACCTGCAGAGTCTCATCATCGTTGAAGAGGGCCAAACCTTTTCCCAGGCCCTCATCACGGCAACGGAAGAGCGGCTGACCGGCGCCTTGGGTAACGGTGGCTTCACATTTGCCACCGCCAGCGGTGTGCCAAAGCTCAATGACGACGATACGGTGGATGTCGAGTTCTTTGTCGATGCAGGCAAACGTGCCTACGTTCGACGCATCACGTTCACCGGCAATGAGTTGACCCAAGACGAGGTGATGCGTCGTGAGGTGCGTCAGATGGAGGCGGGTTGGGCCTCCACGGCCCAGATCGATCTTTCTAAAGTGCGTCTCGAGCGCTTGGGCTACTTTAAAGGGGTTGAAGTCGAAACTCCTCAAGTGCCTGGTACCGATGATCAAATAGATGTGGAGTTCGCGGTTGAAGAGCAGCCCTCAGGGGCAATTTCTGGAACCCTAGCCTACTCCCAAGGTTACGGCTTGATCCTTGGCGCTAACTATCAACAATCCAACCTACAGGGCAGTGGTAACTCGCTTTCGGTGGGCCTGAGTTATTCTGAGTATCAGCAGTCGGTTAACTTTAACTACTTCGATCCCTATTTTACGTTAGACGGCATTAGCCGAGGCTATAACGTATTCTTTCGGCGTCTTGACTATGACGCTAGAAACATCGCGCGCTACAGTACCGACTCAGCTGGTGGTGGCGTGACCTTTGGTTTCCCAATAGGCGAGACCCAGCGCATCAATTTTGGTCTGAACGTCGAGCACACTGAAATTCGCGAAGGCTTTGCCGCGGCCCAAGAAATATCTGAATTTATCGAGCGTAATGGCCCAGACGCACTGAATTTTAAGGCCAATCTCTCGTGGATTCGCTCCACCCTGAATCGAGGCGTGTTCGCGGACCGAGGCTCCTCGCAATCTATCGGTGTGACTTTTGCCGCCCCTGGCAGTGACCTCGAGTTTTACCGGCTGACCTATCAAGGCGAAAAATACTTTCCGCTGACCCAACTGTTCACGCTGAAGCTTCGAACGGAACTTGGATATGGCGATAGCTACGGCGATACGCCTGCGCTGCCGTTCTACGAGCACTTTTTTGCCGGTGGTTTTGGTTCCATACGGGGGTTTGAAAACTCAACCCTAGGCCCTCGCAGTACGCCGCCGCTTGATGAAAACGGCAATCCCATCATTTTCAGCTCGTTCGACAATGACGGACGGTATGGTCAGCCCTTCGGCGGCAACCTGTTGTTGGAGTTTTCTGCAGAACTGATCTTCCCTCTGCCCTTCGTTGAGGATAATCGTCAATTTCGGCCAGCTTTGTTCTTTGATGTGGGTAACGTTTTCAACACGGAATGCCCAACGGTCAGCACCAACTGCTTTGATTTGAGCACCGATGAATTACGCTACTCTGCTGGGTTCGGCTTGAGCTGGTTGAGCGGGTTTGGGCCGCTAACGTTTGCGGTATCGAAGCCGATGAACACCAAGTTCTTCGACGAAGAAGAAAGCTTCCAATTTGAGCTAGGCAAGACATTCTAAGCACGCTGTTGGTTAGAAGTCGTGGCGAAGTAGGATAGAATAGCGCGCCCGAACGGGCCGGATATAACTTAGGAGACACTCATGTTTAACAAACTTCTCAGCACCCTTGCAGTGGTACTTGTGATGACAGCCCCTGCCGCTAGCGCAGAGATGAATATTGTCGTCCTAGATCCGGTTCGGGCGATTCTGGAAAGCGATGAAGCCAAGGTTCTGGCCGAAGCGGCCAACAAAGAAATGGAGCCTGAGATAGAGGAACTTCGCGTTGCTGCTGAGGAGTTCCAAGCGCTGCAGGCCAAGCTGCAAAAAGACGGCGAAGTCATGAGCGAGTCAGAGCGACGCAAGGGCATCAAGGACCTGGAAGACATGCAGACGGATCTCCAGTTCGGTCAGCAAAAGCTGCAGAAACAGACCCAAGACAAGCGCCAAGAAATACTGCAGGCAATGGCGCCGAAGTACGAAAAAGTGCTCAATGACCTGATACAAATCGATCAAATCGACTTAATTTTGTCGCCGAACCAGCTTCAGTATGCAAATCCGAAGCATGATATTTCGCGCCGTGTCACCGAGAAGCTGAACGAAGCATCCGACTAATATCGGATCATCGTTTATCGTTAAACGTGTCCGAAAATAAAAAGTCTTTTACGCTGGCGCAAATAGCCCAGCACATTGGGGCCGACATCGTCGGCCCTTTTGCCAGCAGCGCCCCCCGCGAAGACGACTACAGACAAACCCTCGTCAGTGGCCTTGGCAGTCTCGGCACAGCCAGCCGTGGGGACTTGAGCCACTTGTCAGGTGCCAGCTATCGGCCACTGCTCGCAGCCACCCAAGCGACCGCCGTGATTCTGAGCGCAGAGGATGCGCCACACTGTCCAGCGCCGAGCCTTGTTGTCAGCCAACCCTATCTGGCCTTCGCCCGTGCATCGCAGCTATTCGACCACTCGGATCGTTTTGCGCCGGGCATTCATGTCAGCGCGGTCATCGCAAGCGACGCTATCATCGATGAACAAGCGCATATTGGCGCCCATGTGGTCATCGAGTCTGGTGTCCGAGTAGCGGCTCACGCCATCGTTCAGGCCAATACTACGATCGGTCAGGATTCGGTCATTGGCCCGCGCTCACAGATTTTCCCTAACGTGTCGGTCTACCCAAACGTGCAGCTGGGAGAGGGCTGCACCGTACACTCGGGTGCCGTGTTGGGTGCAGATGGCTTTGGCTTTACACCCAATGAACAAGGTCACTTCGAGCCCATCGCTCAGCTTGGTGGCCTGCGCATCGGCGACCATGTATCCATTGGTGCGGGAACGATGATTGACTGTGGCGCTATTGACGACACCATCATTGGCAGTGGCGTGAAAATCGATAACCTAGTGCAAATCGGTCACAACTGCAAAATTGGCGATCACAGCTTGATTTGCGGCTCGGTGGGTCTTGCCGGTAGCACAGAAATTGGACGCCACTGTGTGCTGGCCGGTGGCAGCGGGGTCGCCGGTAAGCACCCGGTTAAGATTTGCGATCAGGTAGTGATCAGCGTGAAAACGACGGTGACTCAGTCGATCGACGAACCCGGCATCTACTCTGGCTCAACCATTGCTACGGACCACGCGACTTGGTTACGCAATGCGGCTCGATTTACCGCCTTGAGCGATCTGTTCAAGCGCGTCAAAAAACTAGAAGGTAAAAGCTCATGAGCGAAGTGAAAACGATTAACGAGTTATTCGATTTTTTGCCTCATCGTTATCCGTTTTTGCTCGTTGACCGCGTCACAGAAACGGTGGCCGGGGAACGCATCAAGGGCTACAAGAACATCACGGCCAACGAGGAGTTGTTCAATGGCCACTTCCCGGGACAACCCATCTTTCCCGGTGTGTTGATCTTGGAAGCGATGGCTCAGTTGTCGGGCGTGTTGGCCTTCGAGACGCGGGGCGTTCGGCCAGCGGACGGCACTAACTATTTGTTTGGTGGTGTTGAGAAAGCGCGCTTTCGCCGACAGGTCATACCTGGCGATCGTTTAGATTTGGAGAGTACGATCATCGCTGATCGCAAGATGATGATGAAATTTGAATGCGCGGCCTTTGTAGATGGGGCGATGGCTTGTTCAGCGGTGCTGACGGTTGTGGAGCAAAAGGCATGATTCATCCCACAGCCATCATCGACCCAGACGCAGTGCTTGGCCAAAACGTCGAGGTGGGGCCCTACTGTGTGATCGGGCCTGGGGTAGTGCTCGGCGATAACGTCGTTTTGAAATCCCATGTGGTGGTAAGAGGTCCCAGCAACATTGGCAATGGCGTGCAGATCTACCAATTCGCGACGGTGGGTGAAGACACTCCAGCCCTTGCCTATGAGGGTGAGGAATCGGTTCTGGAGGTGGGCGAGGACACCATTATCCGTGAAGGCGTCACGATCCATCGCGGTATGGCCAAGCGCGGCATTCAAAAGACCATTATAGGATCGAATTGTCTGTTGATGGCCTATGTCCACGTAGGTCATGACTGCATCGTGGGCAACAACGTGATCATGGCGAACAATGCCTCTCTATCAGGTCATGTTGAGGTGGGGGACTTTGCGAATTTCGGGGGTTATTCCGGCATTCCGCAGTTCCGCAAAATCGGGGCATGTACGCATATTGCTGGCATGAGTCTTGTCACGAAGGATGTGCCGGCCTACATGACGGTTGCGGGTAATCCTGCCTCGGCAGTGGGGTTGAATGTGGAAGGCATCAAGCGTCGGGGTGTTAATAGCGAAGGTCGCCTGGCCCTCAAGCAAGCCCATAAGCTGGTGTATCGCAGCGGTCTGCGCGTGGCTGAGGCCATTGCACAGATGGCTGAACTTCGTATCAACCACCCAGAAGTCGAGGTATTTGCCCAGTCCATTGAGGCTTCTGATGTGGGCATCATTCGCGGCAGCGGACGCGGTGACTGAACCCAGTTCAAGGGATCCCATTGTCATAGGTCTTTTGGCCGGCGAACCCTCCGGTGATTTATTGGGTGCTGGTTTGATGACCGCCCTGCGTGCGATGCTGCCTGATCGGAAGGTGACGTTTATGGGCGTGGGTGGGACGCGCATGCAGGCCGCCGGACTTGTTTGTTTGGCCAACTTCGACACTCTATCTGTTAACGGCTTTCGAGAACCAATACTGCGCCTGCCACAGCTTTATCGCCTGTACCGAGAGCTTGCGGCGGCATTGGCTGAAGCGCGCATCGATGCCTTTGTGGGCATCGACTTCAATGTCTTTAACTTTCTGCTCGAAGCGCGCCTTAAACGCCAAGGCATTCCCACAGCACACTACGTAAGCCCCTCGGTTTACGCATGGCGTCGAGGACGAACCAAAAAAGTCGCGCGCAGCGCCGACAAACTTTTCTGTCTGTTTCCTTTCGAGCCGGCTTTCTATGAACACCACGCTGTCGATGCCCGCTTTATCGGTCATCCGATGGCCGCAGATATTGCCTTCGATGCGGGCGACGACGACGCGCGTAATGCAGCACAGCAGCACCTTGGGCTGGCCGGCGAAGACATCGTTTTGGCGGTGTTACCTGGCAGTCGAGGAAGTGAGGTCGCACTCATGCTGACGCCCATGCTGCAGGCTGCCCAAGGGTTCGCAGACGCGATGCAATCTCAGCATCGATCTGTTCAAGTCATCATTCCCTGCGTGGACGAAGCCCGTCTCGCCCAAGTTGCCCATATTGCTGACTCTTTTTCGGGCCTGAAACCGCGACTTTATTTGGGTGATGCACGCCAACCCTTGGTCGCCTGCGACCTCGCCTTGGTGAAGTCTGGTACGAGCACCTTGGAAGCCATGCTCTTGCGCAGGCCAATGGTCGTCACCTATCGATTGGGCTATTGGACTTACCTCATCGCCAACTCCCTGCTCAAAACACCCTTCATCGCGGTGCCGAATATCTTGGCCGGTCGCCTGCTGGTGCCCGAGCTGGTGCAGCAGGCCGCAACGCCTGACGCGATGTGCATGGCGCTGATACGGGAATTCGAAAAGCAACGCACCAGCCCTGAGCAGCGCAAGACGTTCGAACGGCTGCATAGGACACTCGCCAGCGGATCAGGCGGTATGGGGCCTTCCGCAGGGGCGGCCCAAGGGGTCATCGACCTGCTCACAGAGCGAGATCATCGGTCTGCCGGTATGTAACTTGATGTGCAAGGTTTTCAGGTTGCAGCGGTCAAGGTAATGTTGACCCTCTAGCCCAGAGAGTTCCGCAACCCAGCCTCGATGCAAAAAAACACCTCGAATCCATCTGTCCCATCGACTCCCTCAGCGCATGTTGCCGGTGTTGATGAAGTTGGTATTGGCCCGCTTGCCGGACCCGTGGTCGCCTGCGCAGTGATATTGAATCCCGCGGACTGCATTGAGGGCTTGGACGACTCCAAAAGCATGAGCGAAAAGCGCCGTCAATTCATGGCGAAAGAGATTCAGGCTCGCGCACTGTGTGTAAGCGTCGGTCGCGCCAGCGTTGAAGAAATAGATCGTCTTAACGTGCTACAGGCAAGTCACTTGGCCATGCAGCGGGCTGTCGCCGGACTGTCGACTACGCCAGATCATGTACTCGTGGACGGCAACAAGGTACCCGATCTTGGTATCTCGACCGAGGCCATTGTGCAGGGAGACAAGACAGTGCCCGCGATTTCTGCTGCCTCCATCGTCGCCAAGGTGACGCGAGATGCAGAGCTTGTTGCGCTGGCAGAGCAGTACCCAGAATACGGCTTCGAGTCGCATAAGGGTTATCCAACGGCAAAGCACCGGCGAACCCTGCGGGCGATAGGTCCTTGCCCCGCCCACCGACGTAGTTATGCACCGGTGCAAAAGGCGCTGGCTTGGCAGTCGCGGGAGGATTGGGAATGAATCTGCCTGCATCAACCGCCGCAGGCGCCAAGTCTGCAGAGATGTCTGCCCAATTCGTACACCTGCACATCCACAGCGAGTTCTCACTCGCAGAGGGCTTGCTCAAAGTGAAAAGCGCGGTGGGTGAAGCAACCCAGCGTCATATCCCGGCCATGGCGTTGACTGATCGGAACAATCTGTTCGCGCTGGTCAAATTCTATGAAACCGGTCTTGCCAAGGGCGTTAAGCCGATACTCGGCGCAGAGCTCTGGATCTCCTCACCGGGGCAGGAGCCTGCAGGCCGAATCGTCGTGCTGGCGCAAAATGCCGAGGGCTATAAGAACTTACTGGCGCTTATTTCCCACAGCTATACCGACGCTGAGCGACGAGGGGAAATAACCGAGCAATCCCTGTTTGATCATCAGCAGGGACTAATCGTGCTGTCAGGCGGTGTGGGCGGGCACCTATGGCATAGCGTGGGCAACGCAGACTACCAAGCCGCTCTAGCGACACTGGCGCGTTGGCAGACGGTGTTTGCTGATCGGTATTACTTGGAGTTGACCCGTACCGGGCGGCCCAATGAAGAGGTGTTTATTTCCTGGGCGGTTGAACAGTCCCAGCAGCGCGGTATCGGTGTGGTTGCCACCAACGATGTGTGCTTTTTGAACCCTGATGATTACGAAGCCCATGAAACTCGCGTTTGTATACATCAGGGCCGCGCTCTAGACGATTCTCGTCGTCCCCGACTACACAGCGCGCAACAGTATTTGCGTAGTGCGCAGGAAATGTGTGCGCTCTTTGCGGACATTCCCCAGGCCATCGACAATGCGGTGGAAATTGGCATGCGCTGCAATGTGCAGGTGTCCTTGGGCACCTACTATCTGCCCGACTACCCGATACCCGACAACAAGACGCCAGAGGTTTATCTCAAGGATGTCTCTCTTGAGGGTCTCGAGCAGCGATTGTCGGTTCCTAGAGAAAACGCCTTTGGTGACGCCTTCGCTAGTCCGCAGGTCTATAACGAGCGTCTTGAGTTCGAGCTGAACGTCATCAATCAGATGGGCTTTGCGGGCTATTTTTTAATTGTGATGGAATTCATCGCTTGGGCCAAAAGTAACCACATACCCGTGGGGCCCGGTCGAGGTTCCGGCGGCGGTTCCTTGGTCGCCTATGCGCTGGGTATTACCGATCTCGACCCACTCGAGTACGACTTGCTGTTCGAGCGGTTTTTGAATCCCGAACGGGTTTCCATGCCGGATTTTGACGTGGATTTCTGCATGGAAGGGCGCGACCGCGTGATCGCCCACGTCAGTGAGATGTACGGGTTTGAGGCGGTCAGTCAGATCATTACTTTCGGCACCATGGCGGCGAAGGCCGTCGTGCGCGATGTCGCCCGTGTTCAGGGTAAGCCTTACAGTCTGGCGGATAAGCTCTCCAAGCTGATTCCCTTCGAAGTTGGCATGACCCTCAACAAGGCCATGGAAGACAGCGAGGAATTACGTAGCTTCGTTGATGAGAACGAGGAAGTGGGCGAAATCATGGATATGGCCTACAAGCTTGAGGGCATCGTGCGAAACGTCGGCCGCCACGCTGGAGGGGTGGTCATTGCACCCTCGGCGCTGACCGACTTTGTACCGCTGTACACGGAAGATGCTGGTACCGGGTTGGTCTCTCAGTACGACAAGGATGATGTCGAACGTGCGGGCTTGGTCAAATTCGACTTCTTGGGCCTGAAAACGCTGACCATTATCGACTGGGCGGTAAAGAGTATTAATGCTCAGCGCGAGGCCCACGAGACGACGCTGCGTATCGAGGACCTACCCTTGGGGGACAAGACGACGTTTGAACTGCTGCGTCGGGCTGAAACCACGGGCATTTTTCAGCTTGAAAGCCGAGGCATGAAGGATCTGATCCGCCGCCTGCTGCCGGATAGCATCAATGACATTATTGCCCTAGTGGCGCTGTTTAGACCCGGGCCGCTGCAGTCTGGTGCGGTAGACGACTACATCAACCGAAAGCACGGCAAGGAAGCAGTATCGTTTCCCCATCCCACCCTCGATACGGTGTTGGAAGGCACCTATGGCGTGGTGCTCTACCAAGAACAGGTCATGCAAATTGCCCAGGTACTCGCTGGGTTTAGTCTCGGCCAGGCTGACTTGTTGCGCCGCGCCATGGGTAAGAAGAAAGCCGACGAAATGGCCAAGGTGCGAGCGCAGTTTTTGCAGGGCACCGGCGAGCGAGACGTCGATGCGGACCTCGCTAACGAGATTTTTGATCTCATGGAAAAGTTTGCTGGCTATGCCTTCAATAAGTCGCACTCTGCCACTTACGCCTTGCTGAGCTTCCAAACCGCCTGGCTAAAAACGCACTATCCCGCTGATTTCATGGCCGCGAACTTGTCGGCAGATATGCAGAACATTGACCGCGTCGTAGTGCTCATCGATGAGGTCAGGCGCATGAAGCTCGATCTACTGCCGCCGTCGGTGAACAAGAGCGAGTTTCGCTTCTGCGCCCAAGACGGCGCCGTCATCTATGGGCTGGGGGCAGTGCGCGGCGTGGGCGAAGGGCCTGTGGAAGCCATTGTCGCTGCTCGCCAGTCAGCGCCATTTAAAGATCTCGCAGACTTTTGTCAGCGTTTTGATACGAAGAAGGTCAACAAGCGTGTGCTCGAGGCGCTGATTAACGCCGGTGCCATGGACGACTTCATTATCGATGGTGAAAATCTGAACCAACACCGGGCTCGGCTCCTCGCCCAAATGCCCCAAGCCATGCAGGGCGCCGAACAAGTGGCGCGAGACGCTGCTGCAGGTATGACCGATTTATTCGGTGGTATTGCCGAACCTGCTGCGGAGCATTGCTCGACGCCTGTTCACGTGCCGCCTATGAGCGCCATGCAGCGTCTGCATGGTGAAAAAGACTCGCTAGGGCTATTTCTGACTGGCCATCCGATCGATGGCTACGAAACCGAGATCCGTCAATTTTGTCGCACCCCCATTAAGGATTTGCGCACAGGTAAGCAAAGTCAGTGGGTGGCGGGCATGGTGGTCAGCCAGCGAGTCATGAAAACCAAGCGCGGCACATCCATGGGTTTCCTCGTGCTGGATGATCGAACGTCGCGATTGGAAGTATCCTTGTTCAGTGAGGCCTTCGAGCAGTACGGTGGCAAGATCAGCAAAGACGCTCTGTTGGTTGTCGAAGGAGAAATACAGCATGACGAATACAATGGCGGTATGGCGCTTCGGGCCAGCCGCATTTTAACCATCGACGAAGCGCGTCAGCGCTTCAGTCGCGTCCTGCATCTGGATTTCTCCACGGTGCCTTTGCCAGAGAATTTTAATGCTCGCTTTAAGCAGGTGCTCGAGAAACACCGCGCCACACATCAGGTGACCACCCAGGAATGCCCCATCTTGCTGTCTTATCAGCATGCTGGCGCAGTTGCCAAGATCACCCTTGGAGAACAATGGCGGGTGCAAGTCTGCGAGAGTCTGCTCCAGTCGTTGGCCCACTCCTTTGGTCAAGATCGCGTAACGCTTCAGTACTAAATTGTTTAAAAACAGTTTTTTGTGCAATGTTTGAAGAATTAGCTGAAAGTATTGAGCAATCCCTTGAATCGGTGCAAGTTCGACCGTCATGGACCAAGGGGCGTGTCTTTGTGGCCTTGAGCGGTGGCGCAGACTCGTGCGCATTGCTGCATAGCGCCTACATGTCGCTCAAGGATCGCTGCGAGCTAATCGCCCTGCATGCCGATCATCAACTGCATCGCCAATCCGCTGACTGGCAAGCCCATTGCCAAGCACTGTGCAATTCCCTTGGCGTACCTTTGATTGCCGAGACGTTGTCGGTATCCACTCGTGGCAACCTAGAGGCGGAGGCTCGGCGGGCACGCTACGAGTTTTTTTCTCGCCACCTGCAAAAGGGAGATCTGTTGCTGCTCGCCCACCATCAGCAAGATCAGCTCGAATCGATACTGCTGCGGCTGTTTCAGGGCAGGGGGGTGATGCCAATGCGTGCTCAGGGGGCGCTGGGCGAGGGGCATTTTGTTCGCCCGTTTTTGCGTCGCGACAAGCATCAGCTCATCGATTACCTAGTCAGTAAGGACATTCAATGGATTGAGGACCCTAGCAATCGGGACCTCGACTTCGATCGCAATTTCCTCAGACAAAGGGTGACCGGCGAGATCCTTACGCGCTGGCCTAAGGCGCTTGCAGCGGTGCAGCGTGCGTCCGAGTCTGCAGTTGCGCAGCAACAGCTGCTGCAGCACCTGGTCGGTTCCTTGGGCGATACGGTGCCATGGAGCGAAATGCCCCAGACTTTGGAGCTGGCGCAGGCTTGGCTGCGTCTCTATTTGAACGTGCGCGGCCATCACCATGTAACAGACGCCGCCTTGGCGGAATTTTTGCGTCAGCAGGCCAACGCAGGCAAGGCTCAGCTCGCGCTGGGCTCGAATCAACTCTACGCATGGCGAGGTACCCTCTACTTTGAGCGGGCGCTGCCAAGCATGCCGACATCCTCAGATCGGCTGGCAGTATGCGTGCCATCGGCAATTGACTGGGGGCACTACGAAGTGGCCTTTGTCGAGTGCGCGGCCAATGCCACCAACGCCATCGCCTACAATGGGGAGCTAGTGCTGACCTGTCGTGATCGGCTGCGGGAGGCTGAGGGGCTCAACTTAACGTCGCTCAAAAAACGCTTCCAGCAGGCCAACGTACCCCCTTGGCGAAGGGGTACCTATCCGTTGTGCATTGATACTGAAGGCTTGGTGGCCATTCCGGACATCTGGCAGCGCGGGGCATCAAAACTTTTACCGTCCAGCGCTACGGACCCCTCCAGTCAGGCGCGGCATTGCACGGTCAGCTGTCGGCGCGCTGGCGTTAGCATCGCTGTCGCCTAGGCGAACCCCGTAGGATTTTGTCGCCAGAAGATTGAGCTTGGCGGGGTGACCTGCTAAGTTATTCGTCCATCTTGCCCAGCACGTTGGCGCTCTGATTTGAGACGCGCAATGCGCTCTGTGGCAACACTTTGTGGTCACGCCAGCAGCGCTCGGCAAAAGATGGGTTCCAATGACGCGATATATTTTTGTTACCGGTGGTGTGGTTTCCTCCTTGGGGAAGGGCATCTTGACCGCCTCTTTGTCATCTCAGCTGGAATCCCGAAAGCTGCGGGTCAATGTCCTGAAGATGGACCCCTACATCAACGTTGACCCCGGTACCATGAGCCCGATTCAGCATGGTGAGGTATTCGTCACGGCGGATGGTGCGGAAACCGATTTGGACCTTGGCCATTACGAGCGGTTTTCCAATATACGCATGAGCCGTAACAATAACTTTACCACCGGCAGCGTTTACGCAGAGGTGCTGCGCCGGGAGCGCAAGGGTGAATATCTCGGTGGCACGGTGCAGGTGATCCCTCATGTCACCGACGAGATCAAGCGCCGCACCCGATTGGCCGCCGAAGGCGTTGACGTACTGATTGTCGAGGTCGGCGGCACAGTAGGAGATATTGAGTCTCAGCCTTTCCTCGAGGCGATTCGCCAGCTGCGCATGGAAGCTGGCCGCATGCGTTCAGTCCTAATACACCTCACCTTGGTGCCCTACCTAAGCAAGGCTGGTGAGATTAAAACAAAGCCAACCCAGCACTCGGTCAAAGAGCTGCGCTCTATCGGGCTTCAGCCGGATATTTTGGTGTGCCGCTCGGAGGCGCCCATTCCAGAGTCCCAGCGCGGCAAGATCGCGCTTTTCACCAATGTGGAAGAGCGTGGTGTGGTGGGTATGCGCGATATCGACACGATTTACCAAGGCCCCCTCGAACTGCACGAGCAGGGCCTCGACGCCTATGTTGTAGAGCTACTGCAGCTGGAATGTGATGAAGCAGACCTGAGTGACTGGCGTCGGGTAGTACAGGCCCAACTCGCGCCGAAACGCTCACTGAAAATAGCCTTTGTCGGCAAATATTTGGAGCTGCTCGATGCCTATAAGTCTCTTATAGAGGCGATTACCCACGCGGGGATTCAGACTGAGACCGCGATCGAGATCGATTATATCGACGCTGAAGACATTGAAACTAACGGTACCGCGAGGCTACAAGGGGCTGCCGCGATCTTGGTGCCCGGCGGATTCGGTGGCCGAGGATTTGAAGGCAAAATCCTCGCCGCCGGTTATGCCCGCGAAAATCAAGTGCCTTACTTGGGAATCTGTTATGGCCTGCATGCAGCGGTCATAGACATTGCTCGGCACTGTGCCCACCTTGACGGTGCTCACACCACTGAAATCGATAGTGCGGCCAAGCATCCAGTAATCGCATTGATTACGGAGTGGACGGATCAATCAGGCCAGGTCGAAACCCGCTCGCAGGACGGAGATTTGGGCGGCACCATGCGCCTAGGAGAACAGGCCTGTGTGCTTAACCAAGGTAGCCTTGCGGAGCGGGTTTACGGCAGCCCGGTCATTAATGAGCGACATCGCCATCGCTTTGAGGTGAATAATAATTACGTCGAGCGATTAGTCGCCTCTGGCTTGGTCGTTGGTGGACGCTCCGAAGATGGCGAACTCGTGGAAATGATCGAGTTTAAGGGCCACCCATGGTTCCTAGCCTGCCAGTTCCACCCTGAATTCACCTCCTCACCGCGGCGCGGACATCCATTGTTTACTGGCTTCGTCAACGCCGGCCTCGAATACGCCGAGCAGGGCACCTAATCGCGCATTGGTTTGTGCCTGCCCAAGCCAGCATAATGCGCCTGCCAGGTCAGCAACGATTGAGCCGCGTCCGTAATCAACGAAGGTAAGCCATGCAGCTAGCCAATATGAGTGTCGGAGATGGACAGCCCCTTTTTGTTATCGCGGGGCCCTGTGTGATTGAGACTGAAGCGTTGATCATGAGCACGGCGGAAATTCTGAAACGAGTGGGTGAAGAGCTGGGCATCGGGCTGATCTTCAAAAGTTCTTTCGATAAAGCCAATCGCTCGTCCATTGGCAGTTATCGAGGGCCCGGCATCGAGGAAGGTCTGCGCATTTTGCAGAAAGTCAAAACAGAGCTGGATATGCCCGTGCTCACAGACGTCCACGAAGATACGCCACTGGATGAAGTCGCCAGCGTCGTAGATGTCATGCAGACTCCGGCGTTTCTTTGTCGGCAAACGAATTTCATCGTCAGCGTTTGTGAACAGGGTATTCCCGTGAACATCAAGAAAGGGCAATTTCTGGCGCCGCTGGACATGCTGCACGTGGCTAAGAAGGCACTTTCTACGGGCAATCAGCAAGTCATGGTTTGCGAGCGCGGGGCGAGTTTTGGCTATAACAACCTTGTTTCTGATATGCGGTCGCTGGCGCTGATGCGTCAGACCGAATGCCCGGTGGTTTATGACGCGACTCACTCTGTGCAGATGCCCGGTGGTCAGGGAACGACCTCCGGTGGGCAGCGTGAGATGGTGCCGGTGCTGGCGCGGGCCGCTGTCGCCGCTGGCATAGACGGGTTGTTTATGGAGTGTCATCCGAATCCAGCTGAGGCTAAGTCCGATGGACCGAACTCTTGGCCGTTGGCGCTGGTTAGCCAACTGCTCCAACAACTTAAGGCTATTGATGCGACGGTGAAAGCCTCGCCACGCTTGGAAGATGAAGTCGGTTAAACCCGCAACAGGGAAAAAAGATGAGCGCAGACAACGCAAAGATCACTGAGATTTCAGCATGGGAAATTCTGGATTCTCGAGGCAACCCAACCATCGAAGCCATGGTGCGAACCCAAGATGGTAGTGAAGGCCAAGCAGCGGCCCCATCGGGAGCATCAACAGGCAGCCGCGAGGCGTTGGAGCTAAGGGATGGTGACCCTGAGCGCTACCTAGGCAAGGGTGTTGGCAAAGCCGTGGACTTCGTCAACACCGAGATACGGGATTGCCTGCAGGGTGTAGATGCCACAGACCAGCTCGATCTGGATGCCCGCATGCTCAATTTGGACGGTACCGAAAATAAGGCGCGGCTCGGAGCCAATGCGCTGCTGGCGGTCTCGCTGGCGGCTGCCAAGGCTGCGGCTACCAGCCAGCACATACCCTTGTATGGGCATATCAACGCCTTGGCTGGCGGCGGCGCTGTGAGCATGCCCGTGCCGATGATGAATATTCTCAACGGCGGCGCCCACGCCGACAACAATGTAGACATTCAAGAATTCATGATTCAGCCCGTTGGCATGGCGTCCTTTCGTGAAGCCCTGCGCTGCGGGGTGGAAATTTTTCACCACCTCAAAGCTGTGCTGCAAGGGATGGGCCTGTCCACTGCGGTGGGTGACGAGGGCGGTTTTGCACCGAACCTCGCGTCAAATGCACAAGCTTTGGAGGTCATTGAGCAAGCGGTTTCACGGGCTGGGTATCAGTTAGGAAGTGATGTGACGCTGGCACTTGATTGTGCGGCCTCTGAATTCTACCAAGCAGGAACCTACGATTTGTCTGGTGAGGGCAAACGCTATGACGCCGCTGGCATGGTCAGTTATCTCGCGGACCTCGCCGAGGCATTCCCTATCGTTTCTATCGAAGACGGTATGGATGAAGCCGACTGGGCAGGTTGGAAGTCGCTTACAGACCGATTGGGCGACAAGGTTCAGCTGGTGGGAGACGACCTGTTCGTCACCAATACGTCCATTTTGCAGCAAGGCATCGATCAAGGAGTCGCCAACTCGATACTGATTAAGTTCAATCAAATCGGCACGCT
>SHAE01000002.1 GCA_004213835.1 OM182 bacterium
CCACACCGGCGTCCAGCAAGGCCGTCTCAATAGCCTCAGCGATGGCGTCATCGCCGACAAAACCCACCACTGTTGTCGTCAGTCCCGCACCGGCTAAGCCAAGCGCCAAGCCAGCGGCGCTATTATGCTGCAAGTACTGAGGTTGGACAGCGTCGGCATTGACCAACAGTGAATGATCAATCCAGATGTCACCCACCACCAAGACATGGCCGTCCGCAGGCGTGAGCGACTGAACGTTTAACAGGGATTGCAGCACGGCTACCTCGTTCGACAATGCTGCATGTTACTACTGGGCATCCTGAATCCGGAAGCTGCTACCATTTGACCATGCTCGACCCAACACCTGTGCGCCCTTCCTTGCTGCAGCCAAGACTTTGGCCTGTTTGGTGTGCGGTGGGTTTTATGTGGGTGCTCGCGCGTTTACCGATGGCGTGGATCCTTGCCATTGGCCAAGCCGTTGGCTGGCTGGGCTATCACCTAGCGCGCTCTCGGCGCCACATTACCGAGGTCAATATCGCCCAATGTTTCCCGCAGTTGGATGCGCGCCAACAGCGCAAGCTGGTACGGGACAACTTCAGGCATACCGGCATAGGCGCAGTGGAGATTGCGCTGCCGTGGCTGAATCCCCAGCGCGATTTGTCCCAGCATTATGTCGTCGAAGGTCTAGAACACTTAAAGGCAGCCCATGATTTGGGGCGCGGTGTGGTGCTGGTGGGCGCCCACTACACCACCATTGATATCACCAGCCAGTTCTTGAGTACCCTTGGGTTCGTCGACGTGATGTATCGCCGCAACAAGAACCCGGTCTGGGAGTGGCTACAAACCCACGGCCGAGGGCATCACTTTGACGGGGTTGTAGAGCGCAGCGATATGCGCCAGATCATCAAGCGACTGAAGGCCGGGCGCGCCATGTGGTACGCGGCGGATCAAGACTACGGACCCAAGCATTCGGTGTTCGCGCCATTCTTTGGCTTGGCTACAGCCACCATCACGGTGAGTTCACGCTTGGCTCAGCGCAATAACTCACCAGTGCTGATGCTGCATCAACTTCGCGATATCGACAGCCGTACTTGGACACTCCGCTTCAGCCCTGTGCTCGACGATTTTGCCCAAGGCGATTTGCAAACCGATGCCACTCGGCTCAACCAACTGCTGGAGACTTCGCTGCGCCAAGTGCCCGACCAGTATTTGTGGATGCACCGTCGCTTCAAAACTCGCCCAAACGGCGAGGACTCGTTTTACCGCAAGGGTTAGGCATACAATAGCCGGCTGTTTTAACAGGACATTTCCGTGCTCCCATCGTTTCCCGACATGCTCACCCAATTGGTGGCAGAGCCTTCTGTCAGCTCGACATCGCCTGATATCGACCGCAGCAATCTGCGCGTGATCGAACATCTGGCAAACTGGCTGAACGATCTGGGTTTTCGCACAGAAATCATGCCGCTGCCGAACCGTCCTGATAAGGCCAATTTGATCGCAACCCTTGGCGGTGAAATAAATGATGGCATGGGGGGCTTGGTGCTGGCGGGCCATACCGACACAGTGCCCTTTGATGAAGCACTGTGGCAGTCAGACCCGTTTACGATCAAAGATCATCAAGACCGCTACTACGGCCTTGGCAGTTGCGACATGAAGGGCTTTTTCCCCGTCGCCATCGAGGCCGCGGCCACCTTTGCCAAGCAACAACTCAGCGCACCGCTGACCATTGTGGCGACGTCGGATGAGGAGTCATCCATGGCTGGCAGCCGTTACCTGTTGGAATGTGGCAGACCCAAGGCCGACTACGCCATTATTGGCGAGCCAACGGCCATGCAGCCGATTTTTGCCCATAAGGGCATCAGCATGATGACGATCAAGCTTGAAGGCGCATCCGGGCATTCTTCTGACCCAAGCCTAGGTGCCAACGCGCTGGATGCCATGCACTGTGTCATGAGCGAGCTAATCGCTCTACGAGAAGAACTGGCCGCGAGCCACCAAAACGATGCCTTTGCGGTGAGCGTGCCCACCATGAACCTTGGCTGCATGCGTGCTGGCGATAATCCCAATCGCATTTGCGGCCACGCGGCACTGCAAATCGACCTGCGCTTACTGCCCGGTATGGACAGCGAAGCCATTCACGAGGCGCTGGAGCGCCGCATTAAGGCCGTGGTTGCGAATACCGGCGTGAGCCTGCAGCTACACAAAGCCTACCCCCCTATTCCGCCGTTTCAATCAAATCCAGACGGCGAGTTGCTGGGCACGCTGAGCCGTTTGAGCGGCAACCAACCCGGCACCGTCGCATTCGGTACCGAGGCGCACTTCATGCAAACCCTGGGTATGGAGACCGTGGTGTGGGGGCCAGGCAGCATCGACCAAGCACACCAGCCCAATGAATATCTCGACAAGGCGCAGTTGGCACCAGCAACCGATGCCCTGCGACACGTCATTCAGAAATTCTGCCTAGGCTGATTATGAATACCAACGATTATTCTCAGTGGTTTCGTGGGTCTACGCCCTACATCAGCGCGCATCGCGGCAAAACCTTTGTGGTGTTTCTGGGTGGCGATGCATTGGCGCATACCAATGTGACCAACATCGTGCACGACTTAGCCCTACTGCACGTGCTTGGCGTGCAGTTGGTACTGGTGCACGGCGGCCGGCCACAGCTCGATGAGGCCCTGCCGGAGTCTAAAATTCACAATCATCGGCGCATCACCGAACCGCATGATATGCCCAAGGTGACGGGTGTTTACGGTTTGCTGCGCAGCCAGATCGAAGGGCTGTTCTCCACCGGACTGCCGAATACGCCGCTGCATAATGTGGACATCAGCGTGGTGTCGGGCAACTTTGTTACCGCCAAGCCCCTGGGCGTACTCGATGGCATTGACCATCTGCTGACCGGCCAGCTGCGTAGCTTAGACAGCCCGCGCATCGCTAACCTGCTCAGCGCCCATAACTTGGTGCTGCAGTCACCGCTGGGATTTTCCAATTCTGGACAGGCCTTTAATTTGGCATCCGAAGAACTGGCGGCCGATATCAGCATCGCCTTGCAGGCCGACAAGCTCATCTTCTTTGATGAGATAGAGCATCTGCAAAACACCCAAGGCCAACGCGAAAGCACCGTGACGCCAAGCACACTGGAAGACTATCTGGGCGATCTGTCCCAAGGTTCCGCCCAGCGCTTTCTCGCCATGGCACGTGCAGTTCGCGCTGGAGTCACGAAGGCGCATCAAATCTCCTTTGCCACCGATGGCGGGCTGCTGCAGGAACTCTTCACCGCCGAAGGTGTAGGCACTCAGCTTGTAGAGGAGCAACGCCATCCGGTGCGTGCTGCGACGCTCACCGACGTCGGTGACATCGTGGAAATCATCCGGCCGCTGGAGGAAAGCGGCGCACTGGTCAGGCGCTCTCGGGATCGACTCGAGCAAGAGATTGAACACTTTTTGGTTGCCGAGGTGGACGGCGTCGTTGTCGGTTGTTGCGCCGTCTACCCCCATGATCTGCAGGCCGAACTGGCCTGTGTGGCGGTGAGCGATTTGTATCGTCGCGGCAATGCTGGTGTGGCCATTGGCGCCAAGCTGCTCGATGCCGCGCAAGCCAAGGCTGCGCAGTTGGGGGCCAAGACTCTGTTTGCACTGACCACTCAAACTAAGGAATGGTTTATTGAGCGAGGGTTTGCCGATGCCAACGTCGAAGATCTGCCGAACACCAAACAATCGCTTTACAACTGGCAGCGCGGTTCTAAAGTGCTGCTGAAATCGCTGGGCTGATCGCCTTTTGGAATTTTTCCCTCGTCATCTAAGGAAAGGAAATGGCTAACGAACGTCCCTATAGCTCCATTGTCGTCGACGGAGTTGAACAAGCCCCAAGTCGGGCCATGCTGTATCCCACGGGATTCAAGCCCGAGGATTTCAGTAAGCCGCAAGTGGGCATCGCCTCCACGTGGAGCATGGTGACCCCCTGCAACATGCACATTAACGAGCTCGCCGAGGCTGCGGCCATGGGCGCAGATGAGGCCGGCGCGAAGTCTGTACTGTTCAACACCATCACGGTATCGGACGGCATTTCCATGGGCACACCGGGTATGCGCTACTCGCTGGTGTCTCGTGAGGTGATCGCAGACTCCATTGAAACCGTCGTCGGTGCCCAGGGCTTTGATGGTTTTGTGGCCATCGGCGGCTGCGACAAGAATATGCCCGCCTGCGGCATCGCCATGGCGCGCATGGATCGGCCCAGCGTCTTCGTTTACGGCGGCACCATATTGCCCGGCAAAGAACGACGCGACATTGTCTCGGTGTTCGAGGCCGTGGGCGGTCATGCGGCGGGCAACGTCTCAGATATTGAATTGAAGGATGTTGAAGCCACCGCCATCCCCGGTCCGGGTTCATGCGGCGGCATGTATACCGCCAACACCATGGCCTCTTCCATGGAAGCACTGGGCCTCTCGCTGCCGGGCAGCTCCGCACAAAACGCTGTCAGCCAAGACAAAAAACAGGACAGCTATAACGCGGGTGCTGCGGTGCGCAACCTCATCAAGCTGGGCCTGAAGCCCAGCGACATCTTGAGCCGCGAGGCTTTCGAAAACGCCATTACCCTCACCATTGCGCTTGAAGGTTCCACCAACGCAGTACTGCACCTACTGGCCATCGCCCATGCGGCGAACATCCCGCTGAGCATTGATGACTTTAGCCGCGTGGGCCAGCGCGTACCGGTGCTCGCCGACATGCGGCCCGCGGGCGTGTACGCCATGAGCGAGTTGATTGAAATTGGCGGCATCTTGCCGCTGATGAAAACCCTGCTGAACGAAGGACTACTGCACGGCGACTGCATGACGGTCACCGGCAAGACCATGGCGGAAAACCTAGCCGACGTCGCCGACTACCCAGAGGGTCAGAAGATCATTCGACCACTGTCGAACCCCATTAAGAAAGACAGCCACCTAGTGGTATTGCGCGGCAATCTTGCACCAGAGGGCGCGGTGGCCAAAATTACCGGCCACGAAGGTCTGACGTTTACTGGCTCCGCCCGCTGCTTCCACGGGGAAGAAGCTGCCATGGCAGCGATCATGGATGGCACGGTGGTCAAGGGCGACGTAGTCATTGTGCGGTATGAGGGACCCAAGGGCGGTCCGGGCATGCGCGAAATGCTCAGCCCCACTAGTGCCATTAACGGTCGCGGTCTGTCGCAAGACGTGGCCTTGCTCACCGACGGCAGGTTCTCCGGCGGCTCCCACGGTTTTGTGATCGGTCATGTGACCCCAGAGGCACACCTAGGCGGCCCCATCGCCTTGGTGCAAGACGGTGACACCATTACGGTGGATGCCGATAATGCAGAAGTGAATCTACACGTGAGCGATGAAGAACTCGCCGCCCGCAAGGCCAAGTGGCAGGCACCTGATGCCTACACCCAGCGCGGCACGCTGGCAAAATATGCGACCCTGGTCAGCTCTGCTAGCGAAGGCGCGGTCACCGACAAATATCTAGGCTAGACCTCGCTGTGGACGCTACCTGCGCCCTATGTGAACAAGCCGACGCGCGTCGCCTAGTGGCGGCCTATCGCATCAAGGTCTGCGCGACATGCTGGGATTTGGCCGCAGAAGGCTGGCCGATCTCAGCAGAGCCGGTACTGTTTAAAGCACTAGCCAAGCAAGGCCTGTTGATTGCAGATCGTAATGAGAAAAACCGTCTGCCTCGGGATTACGCACCACCGGCGGACTTTGCGCTGTAAGACTCGAGCTGTAGTTTCGCCATTAACTTGCTTAATGAAATGACGGTCGTGTTCTGCCCGACGGTAAATTCATCGTCGCCGCCATACACCACATATTTATGCGTTGCCCCAATGTCTGAACACGCGCGATCAAAGTGTTTGCTCAGCGTTGGTGTATGACCATGTTTGATCTCAACAGCCCAAACCTGGGTCGACGACAGCTTCAACACCAAATCAACCTCCGCCCCGGCGGCTGTTCGATAAAAGTAACTCGCAGTGCGCTGCGGCAAAACCGAATGAATGTTCTCTATGACAAAGCCTTCCCAGCTTTTGCCCAATACTGGGTTAGAGAGCAGATCGTCATGAGTTTCGATGGCCAGTAATCGATGCTGAAGTCCGCTGTCGCGTACGTAGTAGCGAGGCGCTTTAACCAACCGTTTCTTAACGTTCGCGTGCCATGGCGGAAGCCGCCGAACCAAAAGTAGTTGCACCAAAATATCGAGATACTGATTTACCGCAGCGCGCTGCACCTCAAGGTTTGCCGCTAACGTGCTTACATTGACCGGCTCACCTTGCAGATGGGCAAGCATCGTCCACAGGCGACGCAAGCGAGCGGCTGGCACCCTAAAACCCAACAGTGGGACATCGCGCTCTAGATAGCTTCGAATCAAATTTTCCAGCCAGTCCATGGCGGCATCATCACTGCCCGCAAGGTAGCTACCGGGAAAACCGCCACGAAGCCAAAGGCCCTGCTGCGGCGTTTGGCCACCACCAACCTCCAGCACATTCAAACCCGTCATCTCAAGATAGCCGATGCGCCCAGCCAGACTCTGTGAAGACTGTTGCAACAATTGCATCGACGCAGAACCGAGCAACAAAAACTGGCCATTGGCCTGCTGCGTTAAAGATTGGCGCCGCCCCTCATCAATGACTCCGCGCAACACAGCAAAAATTTCTGGGGCGCGCTGAATTTCGTCGAGTACTACCAGCTTCCCTGATTGAGCGCGCAAATAGGCGCCCGCATCTGACAGCTTGAGCAGGTCTTCTTGGGATTCCAGGTCTAAGTAGGTGGCGTCAAGGGATTCCACCAAGGATCGAGCGAGTGTGGTTTTACCCACTTGCCGAGCACCCAGTAGGGCCACTGCCGGTGCCCGCGAGAGGCTCTGTTTTAGGCGTTGTAGGAGCTGGCGCTGGATCATACCTTGCAAATTGTACTATTATTGTACAAATTGCAAGGTATTCGACGAGAAGGTCGCTACTCTACCGGTGAGCGATATCCGTGGTGGTCAGTCGATGAGTTGCACTTTGACCGCTATACCGGTTGCCGATGCACCGCCACCCAGTGCGCCAACAATGGTGTCACCAAGCCCGTATTTACTTGCCATCAACGTGTCGAGGGTTTTGACCATCTCGGGGTAAGAGGTGCTCGTTATCAAGTATGTCGCATCGCCACGCAGCAAAGTCGCGGGCCGCTGCGCATCGTGCTGCACCAAGCGCTGATACCACCCGGAACCCAAGTCTGCCCGTAGCCACATAGCACCGTCATGATCGGCAACCCAGAGGCGTGTGGTGACTTGCTCACCGTTGGCGTCTTGGGTGATGAGTTCGACCACCTCACCGCTCTCCGAGGCACCGAACATTAGGGCCAGATAGACAACGATTAATGCAAAGAAGGCGCCTAAGCCTCGAATCAGCCAACTCATCATCATCCCTCCCAGTCCTTACCGAACAATCTGGCAGCGCCCTGTAGCCTACCGATTTCTGGCGGGCTACCTAACGGCTGCTTTGCTCATGCACAAAGTCGACGAGGAACTTAACATTATCGACAGGGGTTTCGGGAATGATGCCGTGGCCTAAGTTAAAGATGTGACCGGGTCGACCATCCACTTGATCGAGCAGCCATTGGGACTGAGAGGCGACTGCTGCTTGGTCAGCGCACAGCACGATGGGGTCGAGATTACCCTGCACCGCTGTGCAGCCTAGCTGATCCCACGTGGGTTTCAGCGGCGTGCGCCAGTCAAAGGCGAGCACGTCGATATTCAGCTGCGACACTGCGGGCAACAGATGATAGTTGCCGGTGCCAAAGTAGATTACCGGCACCGTACCAGCGAGGGCATCAACCAGTGTCTTTAAGTGCGGCTCGACATAGGTGCGGTAGTCGTAGATCGATAGATTGCCGACCCATGTGTCGAACAGTTGCACAGCTTCGACTCCAGCGCTGATTTGCAGCTGCAAATAGCTAGCAAGCTGGCCCGTAAGCTTAGTCATGAGTGCGTGCCAAAGCTCGGGGGCTTCGTACATCATCTTCTTCACGAACACATAGTTGCGCGAGCCCTTACCTTCGATGGCATAGGACGCCAAGGTAAAGGGCGCCCCCGCAAAACCAATCAGCGCGATATCGTTCGGTAAGCCTTCATTGATGCACCGCACGGTATCGGCAATGTATGGGGTGTGCTCGATGGCCGGCGCGGTCGCCAAGTTGGCCACATCTGCTGCGCTGCGAATGGGGTTGGCAAATACCGGGCCTTGGCCCACGACGTATTCCAGCTCAAGACCCATGGGCTCCAAAATGGGTAGCAGGTCAGCGAACATGATGGCCGCGTCAACGCCAAGAATGCGCTGGGCATCGAGCGTGGCTTTCGCCGCTCGCTCGGGGTTTTTGAAAAAGTCCAAGCTTGGCAAGTCGCCTTTCACTTGGTGATATTCGGGCATATAGCGCCCCGCCTGACGATTCAGCCATATGGGTGTATGCGAGGTTTGTTCACCTCGGCAGGCTTGCAAGAAGACTTTTTCCATCTGCTTCCTTAACAGTAATGCGGCGGCGCAGCTCAGCTAATGCGTTGGGGGTCGACGTCGGCGTCGTAGTCGACGCCATCAATCCCGAAACCGAATATCTTCAGAAAATCAGCGCGAAATCCGGCGAGGTCGCCCAACTGCGGTAGGTTTTCGGTGTCTACCAGGGGCCAGCGTCGTTTTACCTCTGCTTGCACGGGTTCTGCGAGTTCTAAATCATCGACGCGAATGCGACCGCTATCATCCAGACGCATGCTGGTGCCAGTGAGCAGCTGTGACACAAAGAGTCGGTCAATATGCTCGATGCATTCTTCGTGACTGCCCTGCTCTTTCATTACTTGAAACAGCAACGCTGCATAAAGCGGCACAACGGGAATGGCGGCACTGGCCTGACTGACAATGGCTTTAAGCACCGCTACCCGCGCGTCACCACCAATGCTCTGGAGTTTTTGTTGAATTTCACCGCTGGCTCGGTCGAGGTCTGCCTTGGCCTTACCCAACGTGCCTTCCCAATAAATGGGCCAGGTCAATTCGCTGCCAATGTAGGTATAGGCGACGGTTTTGGCCTTGGGTGCAAGCAAGTCCGCCGCCAGCAGCGCGTCGATCCAATACTGCCAATCTTCGCCGCCCATGACTGTGACGGTGTCAGCGATTTCTTGCTCTGTGGCCGGCTCTAGGGCCACATTAGAGACTTCGCCTTTTTCCACATGCACTGTCTTGATTTCTAGCACTTCACCCAGTGGTTTGATGCTGGAGCGGTGCAGCACCTCGGTTTTAGGATGCTGGCGTACCGGTGAGGCGAGGCTGTAAACCACCAGATCGATTTGGCCGAGGTCAGCCTTGATGGTCTCCAACACCTGCTCACGCATGGCGTCAGAAAAAGCATCGCCGTCGAGGGTTTTGGCATAAAGACCTTGCTGCATGGCGCGTGCCTCAAAGGCTTTGTTGTTGTACCAACCTGCAGAGGCGGTCTTGCTTTGTGTCGGTGCTTTTTCAAAGGACACCCCGAGGGTAGCTGCCCCACAACCAAAGCCCGCGACGATCCTGCTGGCGAGGCCATAACCACCCGAGCATCCAAGCACCAAAACGTTTTGAAAAGCGCCGCTGCTGGCTTCACTGTGCTCAGTGACATAGTCGATTTGTTGGTCAACGTGGGCGGCGCAGCCTAGGGGGTGGGCTGTCGTGCATATGAAGCCGCGGATACGGGGTTTTACGATCATCTGGTCACCTTCGGATAACGCTCATACCGTTTAAGGGTCGGCATTTGCGGCGGACGCCATCATACCCGCTCCCACTGCCCAACGCATGATGCCCTCAACATCGAGGATGCGAGGGCCATCACGACGCAGAGTCACTGATGCTTGCTCGCCTGCCTGTAGGCTGTGGTCTCGATCACCGTCCAGAGCGATCACACCCGGTCCGTAGAAAGTATGAGTTTCGTCAAAGGCGGTGCGTTGAGTCTGCCGCACGAAGACGTCGCGAAAGTGCCCGGGGGAGAGCGGCGCTCGAACTTGTTGTCCTTGGCCGCCCATTTGTACCCACAAACCGCAGTCGTCTTCGGCATAAACCGGGGCGATAAAGCCGCCGATGGGGGACATGCCTACTGAATTGGGTTCTGCACGGGTTAGCAACATGCTATCGAGGCGATCAGCGTCAAAGGGCAGCATATTGCCCACATGGTCGTTGCGCAGCAGCACTACGTCGATGAGTCCAATGTCGGTTTGCGTCGGTGTTTGCAGATGCAGGACCTTGGCTCGCGCTCGCAACTCCTCGGGCATGTTGGCGGTTTTTCCCAAGGCGTTGAGACCGGCCACCATGCCGCCTAACGTCGGCTCCATAAGCGCAGGAAACACATTATTGGTGCCAGTAGAAATCGGTACCAGATCAATGTCGCTGTCGGCGCTGACCAAGGCCCGATTGGTGCCATCGCCTCCCAGCGACACCACCGTATGACAACCTGCGGCTTTGAACCGCTGCATGGCTTGAGCGGTGTCTTGGGCAGTATTGGTGAGCGGTATATCGATGATGTGTACGTTGGCCTGCAGCTGCATCAGCTCCAGCGCACCCTCGGCAATGCGAAATGGCTCGCGGGCAATATAGATGTCTGTCACGCCTACCGCGTCGGCACCGGCGGCCACTCTCGCTACGATGTCGCGTTTGGCCTCGTGGGTCATGTTGGTGGCCCGGGCGGCTAACCGACGCACATCGCGCCCGGACATTGGGTTCACGCACAGTGCCAGTTTGCCGTTAGCAATCGACTCAGCAGACATGGCGTTTGAGCCTGTTAAGACCCGCGCTCGAGGGTTTGAAACGTGTAGGCGCTACTGTGGCGCTCATCGGCCTCACATCGCTCTTCGGCGACAACACGCCAAGGCTGCAGGTCGAAACGCGGGAAGAAGACATCCCCTGCGGGTTCCGCGTGCACCGTGGTCACGTACAGTCGATCCGCAATGGGCAGGGCTAGCGCATAAATTTGCGCGCCACCAATGATCATCACCTCATCCACGCCGTCGATGACGCATTGGCTCTCTGCCAGTGCAATGGCTTCGTCAAGCGTGGTGACAACCTGCACGCCTTCACGCTGCCACTGAGCATTTTGCGTGAGCACGATGTTCGTTCGGCCCGGCAACGGCGCCTTCATCGACTCGAAGGTTTTGCGGCCCATGATTACCGGACGACCCATGGTCGTTTTCATAAAGTGGCGCATGTCATTGGGTAGCCGCCAAGGCAGTGAGTTATCGCGACCGATGACTCGATTTTCAGCCATGGCCCATATCAGTGATAGCTGCATGTCTTTGTCCTGATTCAGACCGCGATGGGTGCCTTGATACCGCTGTGGCACTCATAGCCGACGAGTTCAAAATCTTCATAGGCAAAGCCGAAGATGTCTTTCACCGTGGGGTTCAGGCGAATTTGCGGCAGCGGCAGTGGACTGCGCGAGAGCTGTAAATCTGTCTGTTCCAGATGGTTCGTGTAGAGGTGAGCATCGCCCATGGTGTGCACAAAGTCGCCCAGCTCCAAGTCGCAGACTTGGGCGATCATCATGGTGAGCAGCGCGTAAGAGGCGATGTTAAACGGCACCCCAAGAAATATGTCGGCGCTGCGCTGATACAGCTGGCAGGACAGCTTGCCGTCGGCAACGTAGAACTGAAACAGCGTATGGCAGGGCGGCAGTGCCATATTGTTCACCTCGGCAACATTCCAAGCGCTGACAATATGCCGACGACTGTCGGGGTTGCTGCGTATGCCTGCGACCAGCGTCTCGATTTGATCAATCGTACTGCCATCAGGGCCAGGCCAAGAGCGCCACTGCGAACCATAAACAGGGCCCAACTCGCCGTGCTCGTCTGCCCACTCATCCCAGATATGCACGTTGTGATCGGTGAGGTAGGAGATGTTGGTGGAGCCAGACAAAAACCACAGCAGCTCGTGAATGATGCCCTTCAGAAACATCTTTTTACTGGTAACCAAGGGAAACCCGGCGGCAAGGTCGAAACGCATTTGATGACCAAAAACGCTGTAGGTACCGGTGCCCGTGCGGTCGGCTTTGAAGGTACCGTTGTCGCGAACGTGGCGCATCAGGTCCAGATACTGTTGCATGTCCATTGCCTTCACTGTGCAGCAGACAATGTTACCAGTCATGTTTTGGCTGAGCGATGAGATCTTGTTGGCTTGCGCTTAACCCACTGTTTTCGCGGTGTTGGCTTGGGCGCTGGCCCAATAAAGCAGCCACAGACCAGCGATGATCATGGGCAGCGACAGCAACTGGCCCATGCTGATAAATTCGAACAGCACGAACCCAATATGTGCATCTGGCGAGCGCAAAAATTCCGTAGAAAATCGAAAGCAGCCATAGCCCAGTAAGAAGGCTCCCGACAGCACGCCCTTGCCTCGCGGTTTCATGGACAGCCACCAAAGCAGCACGAACAGCAGGGCCCCCTCGGTGGCCGCTTGGTACAAAGACGAAGGATGCCTTGCGACATTTTCCCAAGCTCCAAAGCACATGGGATTTAACTCACGCACCGCTTGGCACTGAAAGACCAGACCGAAACTACTCTCGGTTACTCGGCCCGGCAGCTCCATATTGATGAAGTTGCCGATGCGCACAGAACCCAAACCGATGGGACACAGCGGGGCCAGAAAATCGGTAACGGTGAGGAAGTCTTTGTCGTACCGCCGACCGAATATCACCATGGCGACCAGCACGCCAAGAAAACCGCCGTGGAATGACATGCCGCCTTCCCAAATACGGAACAAGTACAGGGGGTCTGCGGCTAATCGTTCGAATCCGTAGAAAAAGGCGTAACCGATGCGACCGCCCAGCACCGCACCCATGGCACCGTAAAACACCAAGTCCGATAGCTGTTGTGCATCCCAGCGCGCGTTAAGCAAGTCTGGCCGGTTGTTGATACGCCATTGACCGAGCAGGTATACAGCGGCAAACCCAATCAACCAGGTAAGACCATACCAACGCAACGCCAGCGGGCCGATGGAGACAATGATGGGATCGATGATCGGGTAGTGCATGGCTGCTGGCGACTGGAAACTTGGGCCGCAGGATAACGCAAAGTCCTGCTACACTCGCCGGCTTCTTTGTCAGCCAGTTCGCGTTTTATGTGCTTGATCCTGTTTCGTTTTCGGCCCCAGACCGCCGAGCCCTTGCTGGTCGCGGCCAATCGCGATGAATTTCATCAGCGGGCAAGCGGCGGTGCGCAGTTTTGGGCAGACCAACCCAATATTTTAGCCGGCCAAGACTTGGTCGCCGGTGGTACTTGGCTTGGCTGTTCTCGCCAAGGGCGCTTTGCGGCGCTGACCAATTTCACCCAAGACGGCGCAGCGACGTGGCCAAAATCGCGCGGCGGACTGGTGCTCGGTTTTTTGGCCGGCAGCCAGTCGGTGAAGGATTATGCGCTGAGCATCAAGGCGGATCAGTACGCGGGATACAACTTACTGCTGTTTGATGGCGCGCGTCTGCTCTACACCACCAATGTCTCCCAGCCCGATCAGCCGCGCAGTCGCTTACTGCCCGCAGGCGACTATGGCCTCAGCAATGCCGAACTGGGCGCAGCGTGGCCGAAATGTGTGGATGGCGCCCGTCGGTTAGGAGAGCTCGCTGACGGCGGTCACGACAACGTTGAATTCATCAACCTGCTCAACGACCAAGCAAAGCCCGATGATCAACGCCTGCCTGATCGCGGCAAACCGGTAGAGGTCGAGCGCCACCTAAGCTCGTGCTTTATCTGCGACAGCAACTATGGGACTCGCGCCAGCACGGTTGTGCGCATGGGCCGCGAGCAGATCTACTTTGCGGAACAAACCTATTTACCCGATGGGGTCAGCGGCCCGAGGGTCGAATACGATTTCGCGGTTGAAGCAATCGACACTTCTGCACAAAGCTAACCGTCGCCAAGGGTATCGGCGCCCAGGCGGACATCTGCCAGCGTAAAGTCCGCTCCTGCTCTGGAGAGACACGATGGCTTCGAATCATATCGCCCAAGGCTTGCGCCTGCTGAAAAGCCCCAACGTCAATCGACTGTTCGTCGCTTACTTGGTGACCTATACCGGCACCGCCATGGCGCCCATTGCCATGGCCTTTGGCGTACTCGAATTAACCGGCTCCGCAGCGGACGCTGCCTTTGTCATCGCCGCCCCCACGGCTGCGGCCATCGTCGTGCTTTTGCTCGGCGGTGTGATCGCCGACCGCACGTCACGGCAGAGGGTTATCGTCCTCGCTGAACTCACCGCCATGGCGGCCCAATGCACCATCGCCTGGTTGTTCTTATCGGGTAACGCCACGGTGCCACTACTCACGCTGGGCATGCTGGTCAACGGTATGGCCATGGCCCTGCACGCGCCGGCGGCCATGGGAATGATTACCCAGTTGGTGCCCAAGGCAGAGCTGCAGTCCACCAACGCCTTGCTGGGCATCGCGCGCAACAGCGCCTTTGCCGGTGGCGCTGCCTTAGGCGGCGTGCTGGTGGCAACTCTTGGCGCGGGATTCACCTTATTGATCGACGGCTTGAGTTTCGGCCTGTCTGCACTGTTGATCTTGAGCTTGCGGCCAGTGGCACAAGAAAAGACCGAGCCGCAATCGGTGCTGCAGGATCTGCGTTTAGGCTGGCGAGAATTTACGCGACATACTTGGCTTTGGGCCATGGTCCTGCAGTTCTCACTGATCGTCGCGGCGGGAGAGGCGGTCTTTGGCCTGCTTGGCCCGGCGGTGTCACGAAACCATATGGGAGGTGCGACAGATTGGGGCTTTATTGCCTCCGCACATGGCATCGGCACGTTGCTTGGTGGATTGATTGGCATGCAGCTGCGGCCACGACACCCCATGTATGTGGCCACTTTCTGCGTATTGTTTTTTGCCTTGGTGCCCCTTGCGCTAGCCGTACCACTGACCGTGGCCCTTGTCGCGATTGCCGCCGTCATCACTGGGCTCACTGGGCAAATTTTCGGCGTGTTTTGGTACACGACGCTGCAGCAAAAGGTGCCCGCGAACATGCTCTCTCGCGTCGCGGCCTACGATCATCTGGGGTCTATCGCCTTGGCCCCCTTGGGGATCGTGATATTCGGCATGCTGTACGAAACGCTGGGGCATCGCTCGACCCTATTGATCGCCGCGGCTTTAGTTATTGTGCCAACCCTGCTGGTTTTAACCGTGCGCGACGTGCGGCAGATGACGCTGGATTATGAGAGCGACAACATCGAGCAAACTAGCTCGCCTACCAAAGACGCTCCTTAGCGTATTGTGGATAGCCGTCGTCATAACTTGCGGCTGCAAATTCTGGCGCTTGCTCCTGCAAAAACTCGCCTGCGGTGGGCAGTGCCGCGCTGGCATCACCTGCCTGCCACAGGCCTGAACGCATCAGTGCCTTGGCACACTGGAAATACACCTCCCCCACCGTGATTACCGTCACCGTGCAGGACAACTTGCCGTCGCGCTCAAATGCGCCGGTGACGACATCGTCTGCGGTGACGATGGCTTCGCCATTGATGCGTACCACGGTGTCAGAGCCGGACACCATGAACATCGCACTAACGCGGCCGTCTTCGACAATGTTTTTGAGGGAATCGAGGCGGTTGTTGCCTTTCCAGTCCGGCAGCCAAAGGGTTTTTGCGTCGACAATACGCACCACCTCATCGCTGTCGCCGCGGGGGCTGGCTTCGGTGCCACTGGGCCCGACCGTCGATAAGATCATAAAGCGTGAGGCGTCAATCCAGCGCTGATAAAGCGGTGTGATGTGCTCACACACCTTGCTTATGGCCAGTGGTGAGACTTTTCCGTAGTGGGCCTCGAGCGCTTCAATCGACTTGATGGCCTGCATGAATTTCCCCCAATAGAAGTTATTAGACGGTTAAGCGCAGGCTATCACGACTCGAGACCGCCTGTTTGCGGCGCTGGTCTCGCCCGCTGGTTGTAGAGCAGCGCGCGCAGTGCGGCGATCTCTTCCTTGGGCAGTTTGGCGTAGTCGTTCTGCATCTGCGCACCCACTGCCATACCACGCTGCACGGCCGGTCGCTGGCCCAGTTCATCAAACCAACGTTTGAAGTATTTGAATTCGCCTATGTCTTGGCCCTGCCCCTCCCAGTTGATGGTCCACGGATAGCAGATCATGTCGGCGATGGTGTATTCGTCTCCGCACAGGTAGCGCTGGTTATAGAGCTTGTTGTTGAGGACCCCATAGAAGCGGTTCACCTCATCGGTAAAGCGCGTAATGGCGTAGGTTTGGTCGCCAGCATCGTCACCGAGGCGACGAAAGTGTCCGCACTCGCCACTCTTCGGCCCTTGATTGGCCATCTGCCACATGACCCACTGTACGACCTCATATTTGCCTCTTGGATCGCTTGGCATGAACTGACCGGTTTTTTCTGCGATGTAGAGCATGATGGCGCCGGACTCAAAAACCGACAGAGGCCCCTGGCCATCGGCTGGGGCGTGATCTACCAAGGCCGGCATCCGCGTGTTGGGGTTGATCGCTAAAAACTCCTCAGTGAATTGATCACCCTTGCCGATGTTGCATTCGATCACGTTGTAATCGAGACCACATTCCTCGAGCTGAATGGTGACTTTCTTACCATTGGGCGTTGGCCAGTAGTGAAGGTCGAGCATGGTGAATCCCCTGATGTTTGTTCTCGTTGGGGCTATTCTGTCATCGCGGTATTGGCCATGACTAGGGAGAACATTTTGGATACATCACTGAACGGACGCGTCGCACTGATCACCGGCGGCAGTAAGGGTTTGGGGCTGGCGATGGCGAAGGCCTATGTCAGCCACGGCGCCAAGGTTGCGCTACTGGCCCGAGGCGCTGACGATTTGCATGAGGCGGAAGCGCAAATCCGCGCCATGGCGCTTGCGAATGAGTACGCGGCCAGCGCAGCGGTCGCCAGCTTCGTCTGTGATGTCACCGATCCAGCCGCGATCCAAACCACTCATGCCCAAGTGGTTGAGACCCTTGGTAGCGTCGACATACTGGTGAATAACGCCGGCCAATCGGCGGCCAAACCCTTCCTGAAGATTACCGACGACGAGTGGCAGGCAGATCTAGATTTGAAACTGATGGCCGCGGTACGGCTGACGCGCTTGGTATGGCCAGCCATGGCAGAGCAAAAGTGGGGCCGAGTGATTAACCTGCTCAACGTCTATGCCAAGCTGCCCGACGCAGGCACCGCGCCAACGTCGATTTCCCGGGCGGCGGGCATGGCGCTGACCAAGGTGCTCAGCGCCGAAGGTGCCGCCGACAACATTTTGGTGAACGCCATGCTTATTGGCTTTATTGAGAGCGATCAGATTCGGCGCCAACACGCCGCCAGCGACAGTGAGTTATCACTCGAGCAGTTCATTACCAAGGCAGGCGCCCGCCTGCCCATGCAGCGCATGGGGCGAGCGGCAGAAGCCGCAGACTTGGCGTTATTCTTGGCCAGTGAACGCGCTTCTTATCTGACCGGCTGTGCGATCAATATGGATGGCGGTCTATCGAAGGCCGTGTAGGCGGTTTAGAGCGACTGGGTGGTTGAACGCGCGGGCATCACCTTGCTCAGCCCTAGGCGAACCATTTCTTTGTTGAGAAAGGGCGCAACCTCTTCTGCGGTATCCATGCGCAGCACCCGCGCGAGCATGCGGCGGGCATCACTGCGTTTGATGTTGCGTATAACCCATTTCACGCGCAGCAAGTGCGTGGCGTTCATGGAAAGTACATGATAGCCCATGGCCATAAGCAAAATCGCCCCGGCTGGTGTACCTGCCAGTTCGCCACAAATACCTAACGGTTTCTCTTCGGCGTGTACGGCTCGCGCAACTTCGCGAAGGGCCATAATGACCGCCGGGTGCACTTCTTGGTAGAGGTCGGCCACTCGGGGATTGTTGCGATCTACCGCCAGCAAGTATTGGGTGAGGTCATTGGACCCCACCGCCATGAAGTCGGCTTCCCTGGCCAGCAGCCGCGCTTGATACACCGCCGCGGGCACTTCGATCAGCACGCCTATTTGCGGCCGCTTAACCTGCACGCCCTCCTCGATGACCTCGGCATACGCCTGATCGATCAGCCCCTTGGCGCGACGAAACTCTGTAAGACTCGAAATCATCGGCAGCATGATGCGCAAATCGCCGCGCAGACCTTCGTTGGCCTTTAGCATGGCGCGCACCTGCACCAAAAAGATTTCCGGGTGATCTAAGGTCACGCGTATGCCGCGCCAGCCCAAAAACGGGTTTTCTTCTTGAATGGGGAAATAAGACAGCGCTTTGTCGCCGCCGATGTCGAGCGTGCGCATGGTCACCGGCCGAGGCTCGAAGGCTTCCATATGCTCTCGATACAGGGCTCTTTGTTCCAACTCCGTCGGGAATCGATCTTGGCTCATGAAGGGTACTTCGGTACGGAACAGGCCAATACCCTCGGCGCCACGATCCAGCGACCGCGTTATGTCGCCGGTCAGGCCGATATTCACCCAGAGATGCACTTGCCATCCGTCTCGGGTCACACCGGGCAGCTCCTTCAGGTCGTTGAGCTCTTCAGCGAAAACCTGTTCCTGCTGCAGCAGGAGTTTGTTCTCGGTGAGGCGCTCTGCGCTGGGGCGGGTGTAGACGTCGCCGTAGTGGCCATCAACGATCAGGCCAGCGCCTTCTAGTTCATAGGTGGGTAAATCCAGTGCACCCATCACCGCAGGGACACCCATGGCTCGCGCCAGTATCGCGACATGAGAGTTGCCTGAACCACCCACCGAAACCACGCCACCCAGCTGTTCTGCGGGGATGGCGCCGAGCATTGCCGGGGTTATTTCTTCGCCAACCAAGATCGTGTTGTCGGGAAACTGGGTGCGCTGCTCGCGGATGCGCTGCATATAGGCCAGCACTCTGACGCCGAGATCTTTGACGTCGGTACCGCGCTCTCGTAAGTAAGGGTCGTCCATGACTTCAAAGCGACGAGTGTGCTGACGTATGACCTTGCGCAGCGCGCCTTGGGCCCATTCGCCACGATGAATCTCTTCCCGCACGTCCCCGGCCAAGGCACCGTCGTCGAGCATGTGTAAGTAGGCATCAAAGAGCGCGAGTTCTTCTTGGGGCAGGCTTGCTTGCAGGCTTTCGATGAGGCCACGTATGTCGCTGCGAACCGCTTCGATGGCACGATCTAGCTGGGCCAGTTCGCTGGCCATATCTTCGGCAGGACGACTGGGCACGGCATCTAAATCTGCAATCGGGTGCATGACTACACCGGTGCCGATACCGATGCCCGGCGCGCCGGCGAAGCCTTTGAAATGGCCGTCTTCAATCGGGCTGATCGATGGGTCCGCCACCATGGAACTTCCCACCGCCTCGGCATGAGCAACACTGGTGGCTAGCTGGGCGGACAGAGTGACCAAAAAGGCTTCTTCAGACTCATCGAACTTGCGCGGCTCTCGCTGCTGCACGACCAGCACGCCCAAAACTCGGCCTTGATGGAGAATGGGCACACCGAGAAACGCGTTGAAAGGTTCCTCACCAATTTCTGGCACAAAATGAAAGTTGGGATGGCTTGGCGCAGACTCGAGGTTCAGCGGTTCGGCCCGGCGGCCAACCAGACCTACTAGGCCTTGATCCCGGGCCAACAACACTTCGCCTACTTGCTGGGTATTCAATCCATCTGTTGCTGCGAGCCGATAGCCCGCATCAGCGAAGGAGGCCAGATAAATCGAACACACCTCGGTGCCCAGGGCGTCCTTAATCTGCGCAACCAACCGCTTCACTGAGACTGCGAAGTCGCCCTCTTGGACAACGTCTTGGACGATATTTCGCAGCGTGTTCAGCATGGCAGGCTATCCCGTGTTCGCCTGATTTACCGACTGTCCCGCGCTGCGCGATGCGTTGGGTAGGTATTGAACAAGCTCGACCAGCGCCCTGCGATACACCTCCTGCTTGAACTCCACCACCTGGCCGATGGGGTAGTAGTAGCTCACCCACTGCCAGTCATCGAATTCGGGCTTGGCATGCAAATCCAGCCGCACCGCATCATCGGGTGCGTGCAGCTGCAGCAAAAACCACTTTTGTTTTTGGCCCACAAAGCCAGGCGTCGAGTTGTTGCGGCGCATATGCTTAGGCAGACGATAGCGCAGCCAATCGCTGGTTTGACCCAATATGGTTACCTCATCAGCGGCGACGCCTATCTCCTCGTGCAGCTCTCGGTAGACCGCATCCTCGGCCGATTCACCAACATGAATGCCGCCCTGAGGGAATTGCCAGGCGTTGTAGCCGCCAATACGTCGGGCCCACAGCACTCGGCTAGCCGCTGTTGGTGTTGGCGGCGTTTGCAGCAGCACGATGCCCACGTTGGGCCTAAATCCGTGCTTGTCGATTATCGAATCCATAACGTTGTCCTCTGCGCCTACTCTACAACAATACGCATGAGCACCCTGAGCTTTCTTGCCGGTGGGTAGGTTACTCACATCGTATTGCAATCATGCGAACATAGGCACCTCGCCCACAGCCGTGACGCCACTAGTAAGACCACTGACAAACATGCAAAACAATCTGCAGCAGGCGAGTAGCCTGTATCTCAAACAACATGCGCAGCAGCCCGTACACTGGCAACCTTGGAGCGACAGCACCCTGGCAGAGGCCGCCGCAGCGGATCGGCCGATATTTCTCTCCATTGGCTACGCGGGATCGCACTGGTGCCAAATTATGTCACGGGAGTCTTTCAACGACGCAGTGACGGCCGATGTGCTTAACCAGCACTTTTGCTGCATCAAGGTTGACCGCGAGGAACGGCCCGATCTGGACAAAGTCTATCTCAGCGCCATGCAGTTACTCACGCAGCATGGCGGTGGTTGGCCGCTCAACTTGTTTCTAGACCCGCATACCCTGCTGCCGTTTTTTGCCGGCACCTACTTCCCAGCACAGACCCAAAACGGCCAGCCAGGGTTCGCAGATTTGCTCATGCGCCTGTTCGAGGCGTATGACAAAAAACGCGAAGAACTGACCAGCCAAGCGGACAAGTTGTCCAATACCCTCAAGCAGCTGTCGTCGCCAGTGCTCGACCCTGAGTTGACCGACGCGGCTCTCATCAGCGCCTGCCGAGATGGCCTTGCCGAGCGGTTTGACTCTGCCGAAGGCGGCTTCGGTCAAAGCATGAAGTTCGCCATGCCCGGCAGCATTGATCGTCTGTTGAAACATTGGGCCCACGTGCGGCGCGACAATGGTGTGGACAAAGACACGCTGGAAATGGTGATGACGACGCTGACCCAAATCGCTCGAGGCGGTGTCTTCGATCACATTGGCGGTGGCTTCTTTCGCTATGCACAAGACCGCCAGTGGCGGATTCCGCATTTTGAAAAAGTACTCTACGACAACGCACAGCTACTGAGCCTTTATGCCCAGGCCATGAAACTCGGCGGCGATGTGCTGTTTGCAGATGCACTGACCACGACGCTAGCTTGGCTGATGCGAGAAATGCGCGACCCGCAGGGCGGGTTCTATGCCGGTCAAGACGGGGCAAGCCTTGGTCAACGCGGCCGCCACTATCTATGGCGACGCGAGCAGGCAAAGAAGCTGCTCGACGCGGATGCTTACCTGTTAATCGAGACACTTTATGCACTGGATAAACCCGCCAACGTGGACAACCACTGGGTGCTGCATCGGCGCGACTCCTATCGGTCGGTAATCGAGCGCCTATCGATGACGCAGCAGAGTGCTGATGCCCTACTCAGCGATGCGCGAGAACGATTATTCGAGGAGCGTGCCAAGCGCACGCCACCGATTACCGACAAGAAGATACTCAGCGGCTGGAATGGTCTGCTGATCACCGGTCTGTGCGATGCCTTTGACGCGCTTTGCAACGACGCATGGCTGCAAACGGCACAAGAGGTCGCCGACTTCTTGCGTACCCATTGTTGGGACGGCCAGCACCTCAGCGTGTGCTGGCAGGACGGACAGACGACCGGACCGGCCTATTTGGACGACTATGCCGCCGTGCTGCAGGGACTGCTCACACTGCTCAGCCATCGCTGGCGGGACACCGATGCCGCCTTCGCCAAGGCGCTTGCCGATACCGTGGTGGCGTTGTTTTACGACAACGACAACGGCGGTTTCTATTTCATCGGCACAGACCAGCCAGCTCTGATCTTCAACCCCAAGCCCAGCTTCGATGAGGCATTACCGCCGGGCAATGCCGTGATTACCCAGGCTCTGCATCAGCTCGGCCAACTGCTGGGAGACACCACGTATTTGGATGCGGCGACCAACACCTTGCGCTGGGCCAGAGCGGCCATGGAGCGCTACCCGGCCAATCACTGTGGATTGATCAGCGCGCTGCAATCCAGCGAAAACGATTTCACCGTGATATTGCGCGGCCCAATGGATGAGATAGCCCAGTGGCGGGATGCATTGACCAAGGGCTACAACCCTTGGCTGAAGATCTATTGCCTGCCCTACGACATTGGCGGGCCAGTCCCCGATTACCTGCCAGGGCTGGTGAGCGCTGCCACCCGCGCCAACGTCAGCGCCTTCGTGTTCACCGACGGCCAAGCATCGCAACCGATTGGCGAACTAGCGGCGCTGCGGCAAGCGCTAGGACTCACTTAGCCCGCGCTGATATCGCTCCAGGTCAAATCCAGCTCGCGAGCGGCTTTGACATCGTCCAACCGGCGTACCGGCGTGGTGTATGGGGCCTGCTTGACGAAGTCGGCATCCTGCAGCGCCTCTTCGCGCACCGCGATCATGGCATCCACAAAGGCGTCGAGTTCTTGCTTGCTCTCGGTTTCTGTTGGCTCGACCAAGAAGCACTCGGGCACCAGCAGTGGAAAATACGTGGTGGGTGAGTGCACGCCGTAGTCGAGTAGGCGCTTGGCCATGTCCATGGCGTTCACACCCAGTTCTTTGTTCTCTTTTTGGTAGGTCACAATAAATTCATGGGTGGCACGACGAGACGGGTAGGCTAACTGGAAACCTGCTTGGGCGAGGCGGGCTGCCATGTAGTTGGCATTGAGGGTGGCGTATTGGCCAACCCGATGCATACCTTCGCGACCGAGCATGAGCGCGTAGGACAATGCCCGCAGCAAAATGCCTGCGTTGCCGGCGAACCCGGACAAGGTGCCGATGCTGCCTGGCAGATCATCGATGCCCATCCAGCGATATCGCGCGCCGTTGGGCTCTTCTAGCTTCTCCACCACGGGCAACGGCAGGTGCGGCAGCAGCCGTTCACACACACCCACAGGACCGGCACCGGGGCCGCCACCACCATGAGGTGTGGCGAAGGTTTTGTGCAGGTTCATATGCAGTACGTCGAAACCCATATCGCCAGGCTTCACCTTGCCAAGAATGGCGTTCAAGTTGGCACCGTCGTAATACAGCAGGCCACCGGCATCGTGCAGGGTAGTGGCAATGGCCTGTATCTGACGCTCGAATACTCCACAGGTGGACGGATTGGTCATCATCAATCCAGCGGTTTGCGGCCCAACTTTTTCTTTCAGTGCCTCAAGATCTACATCGCCTTCGTCGTTGACAGGCACCTCGGTGACCTTATATCCACACATCACCGCGGTGGCAGGATTGGTGCCATGGGCCGCTGTGGGCACGATGATCTCGGTGCGCGCGTCATCCCCACGGGCCTCGTGGTAGGCACGGATCATCGCAACTCCAGCAAACTCGCCTTGGGCACCAGCCATGGGGGCAAGGGATACACCCTGCATGCCTGTAACGTCTTTAAGGATTTCCTGTAGGTCGTGCATGCAGGCCAAATGACCCTGACTGGCGGCTTCCGGTGTCAATGGATGACGGCCCAAGAAACCCGGCAGGCTGGCGGCTTTGTGCGCACCCCGTGGGTTGTACTTCATGGTGCAGGAGCCCAATGGATAGAACATGGTGTCAATCGCATAGTTCTGCCGCGACAAATTTGTGAAGTGGCGCACCGCCTGCAGCTCGGACACTTCCGGCAGGCCCGGCGGGGTCACACGCAGCAGCGCCTCGGGAATGTCTGCCAGACACTCGTCATGCGTCTCGTCGACGCGCTGGGCGCTCGCGCGACGCCCGGCAAGGCTCAGCTCGAAAATGGACTCGCCCTGTTGCTTTGCGCCAACCGCTTTGTTCAGCGGCGCAGTGTCTGTGTTGACGATCTCGACTTGGCTCACGTGTTTGCTCCTGCTGTAGCGGCGATGGCTTGGGTAAAGGCCGCGACGTATTGATCCATTTCTGTCTCGGTGCGTTTTTCAGTCACAGCGACCAGCAACCCCTGCTCTGCCGCAACCTGCATGCCACCGGCGAAGTCCGCCAAGTTCAGGCCCGCCAATATGCCTTGCTGCATCATTTGCTCAACGACCCCGGCCGCCGGTACCGGCAGCTTGAGGGCAAACTCATGAAAGGTTGGCCCTGCAAAGAGCTCACTCACACCTTCGACTTGAAGCAGCCGCTGACGCAGGGCATTGGCTTTGCGATGACAGTCCAGTGCAGTCTCGCGAATGCCCTGTGGCCCCATCAAGCTCATGTAGATGGTGCCTGCGGTAACCAGCAAGCCTTGATTCGTGCAAATGTTAGAGGTCGCCTTGCCGCGCCGAATATGCTGCTCCCGCGCCTGCAAGGTCAGCGCGTATCCGACCCGACCTTCCAAATCTTCCGTTCGCCCGATGATGCGTCCGGGCAGTTGACGCATTAACGTGCCTCGGGCGCAGATAAACCCAAAGGACGGGCCGCCCGATGCCATGGGCACACCGAAGGGCTGACCATCGCCCACGGCGATATCCGCTCCTTGTTCACCCCATGCTCCCGGCGGCTGCAAAATGCCCAAGCTCATCGGGTTTACTACCGCAATGACCAAGGCGCCCTGTGCATGGGCCCAATCGGTGATGGCGTCAACGGCCTCTAGGCCGCCGAAGAAGTTTGGCTGCTGGATGATCAGTGCGCTGGGCGGCGTGTCAGTGATCATGGCATCAAGGCTTGCCGGGTCAATGCGGCCATTGGCATCGCAGGCGATGGACGCAATATCGACATTTTGATTGCGCACGATGTTGCGCGTGGTTTGCGTGTAGTGCGGGTGCACAGACTCCGCCACCAGCACCCGGCCGGCTTTGTTTTTCTTGTTGGCGCGTACCGCCATCAGCACGGCTTCCGCCAATCCGCTGGCGCCGTCGTATACCGAGGCGTTGGAGACGTCCATGCCGGTAAGCGACGCCATCATGGATTGGTACTCGTAAATAAGCTGCAGCGTGCCCTGACTGGCTTCCGCCTGATAGGGCGTATAGGCCGTCATGAATTCACCGCGAGCGGTGAGATCCCATACCGCCGAGGGAATGTGATGATCGTAGCTGCCGCCGCCTAAAAAGCAGGTGTAGCCCTGATCTTGCTCTGCGCGCTGCGCCATGTACTGCAACATGGCCATCTCACTCATACCTTCGGGCACATGATCGAGCCGGTCGCTGATGAGCTCGGCTGGAATTTCATCGAATAAGGCATCGAGTTGTTCAATACCGATGACGCTCATCATGTCGTCGACATCGGCTTGGGTATGGGGAATAAACGGCATACGTTCTCCAGCTTTTTCTTATTCGATGGCTAGGCCACCGCGAGTCGCGCCGTTAGGGCCGCGTCATTGTTGTCGACGTTCGATCACTCTTCGTCGGCGCAAACCTCGGCATAGGCTTCAGCGTCGAGTAGATCATCAAGATCTGCCGCGTCGGTTGGCGTCAGTTTGAAGAACCAGCCATCGCCGTAGGGATCTTGATTCACCGTTTCCGGCGCATCTGTCAGTGCATCGTTCACCGCGCAAATGGTTCCGCCCACTGGCGCATAAATGTCCGATGCGGCCTTCACGGATTCCACCACGCCAGCCTCTTCTTGTGCGCCGACCGTCAGACCAATTTCTGGGGCCTCAATGTAAACCACGTCGCCTAGTGCGCTTTGCGCGTGATCACTAATCCCTACGGTGACCGTGCCGTCTTCTTCCAGCTTGGCCCATTCGTGCGTTGCCGCGTACTTTAGCTCTGCAGGGATATCGCTCATTGATGGTTTGCTCCTTGATCCAAAACGCGCAGGCCGCTCTTTCACGACTGCATTTTTTGGCGCTTCGCGCCTTATTTTCTGTCAAACATCTGGCCACACCCAGACATTATTTGTTCTTTAGTTGGCCAGAATCTTACCCTTTCGCACGAAGGGGGGTTTAACCAATCGCGCCTTCTTCAGCGACCCTCGGATATCTACCGAACAATCATCGCCCGCCTGCGCAGGTACGCGGACTAACCCGATACTGCGCTGCATTGTTGGCGAGTAGGTGCCGCTGGTCACCACACCCGGACCGGCGTCAGTGACAACGCTCTGGTCGTGCCGCAGTACGCCCTTGTCTCCTAAGATGATGCCGGTGAGCTTGTGGGTCGGCGCCAGTCGCACATCTTGCAGGGCGTGACGGCCGATAAATCCGCGATCTGCAGGCTCCCAGGCCACCGTCCAGCCGATATTGCTGACATAGGGCGAGGTGGCCTCACTCATGTCTTGACCATAGAGATTCAGACCAGCCTCTAGTCTTAACGTATCGCGCGCCCCCAGACCCGCAGGTTTCACACCTGCTGCCAGCAAGGACTGCCAGAGCGCGAGGCCTTGCTCCACAGGCAACATGACTTCTACGCCATCCTCCCCTGTGTAGCCGGTGCGTCCAATAAGCCAGTCGCCATGGGCAGCGGCAAAAAAAGGTTTGATGCTCAGCTCAGGCAGGTCTGTGGCCGCGAGCAGTTTGTTGATCGCCTCAGGGCCTTGCACCGCCAACATGATTTGGGGTTTGTGTTCGATACGCATGTTGGTCATGGCTTGGGCGTCAAACCAGTCGAGCATTTTTTCTCGCGTGGAGGCGTTGACGACGACGCGAAAACCCTTGGGCAGGCGATAGACGATGAGATCGTCGAGAATGCCGCCGTGGGCATTGAGCGCTGCACCGTAGAGTGCCTGATATTCCGCCAGCGTCGTCACATCGTTGGCGATGACCTTGCGCAGAAAGTCTTCGGCGTCCGGGCCGTCGATATCGACAATGGTCATATGCGATACGTCGAACATGCCAGCATCGCTGCGCACCGCCGTATGCTCTTCGATCTGCGAGCCATAATTGACTGGCATCATCCAACCAGCGAAGTCGACCATTTTGCCGCCAGCCGCAACGTGTGCATCGAAAAGCGGGGTTTTATCTGCCATGTGTTATCGCCCATTCGTTCGCCGTTAATCTTACCGTAGCGTCAGCCAATTACCCTGAACTGCGTTCAACCCAAGATTGCAGTCGACTCAGGCCGACAGGTCACGCAACCCGGTCGCTTCTTCTATGGCTTTGCGCTGCAGCCATTGCCTACGGCCAAACCAACCGACACCTGCGTTACGCAACCAGCCCACCCAAGGGTTGTCTTGGGCGTAGAGGCGTCGCAGCCCGTCGAGGCTGCGCAACACCAATTCTGAGCGCAGAAGCCGCTGGCGTGCGTACTTATCCCACCGGCCCGCAGTGCCAAGATCGGTATCCGGCGGCAAAAAATCGAGTAACGCCTGCAAATCTTCAAAGCCCAGATTCACCCCTAGCCCGGCAAGCGGATGGATGACGCGCAGCGCATCACCCAGCAACAGCGCCCGCGCATGTGGATATGCCGTTGCCGCCAACTGTTGGTGCAGGGCAAACGCTTGTCGTGGCCCCACTGCCTGCACCTCGCCCAGACAGCCTTCGCTGGCTCGCGTCAGCACGCGACAAAAGTCGACATCATCAAGCGCGAGGCGCGCACGCGCCTTATCCTCAGACTGCGACCAAACAATGGAGCACAAATGTGGGTCTTTGCTGGGTAGCAAGGCCAAGGGGCCATCGAGCAAAAAGCGCTGCCATGCGGTATGACCGTGGGGGTGTTGCGTTCGCACCACCGTCGTGAGCGCCATCTGTCCCGTGCGCCAATGACGCAGGGGTACGCCGAGGTTCTCGCGCACCGCAGAGCTTGCGCCATCGCAAGCAATCAAAAAATCTGCGGACAAATCAACCGGCGCCGCCTGATGTGCGTCAGCCCCTGCTTGGGCCTGCTGCAGCGTTAGCACGACGCCGTGTTGGCCGGGGGTGACGCGCTGGGTTGCACCCAGCACGATCTGCACCTTGGGGTGTGCCTCAAGGCGTTGCCACAAACGCTCCAGCAAGGGCCAAACTTCCACCAGCCAACCCAGCTCCTGCCGATTAACGCTTGCCGCAGCAAAATCCAGTGCGCTGCTGCCGCGCTCCTCCCAAACCCGCATGCTGCGATATGCCGCCGCTTGCCGAGGCCAGGCGTCAATGTTTTGCAGTAATGCGGCGGAACGCGGTGATAGCGCGACATTACGAACATCCATACCAAAGGCTGCGGCTCCCGGCTGGGGTGGTGCGCGATCAACCAAAATGACTTGGTAGCCACGCTCAGCCAAACTCAAAGCAGCTGCAGCGCCGACAGGACCTGCGCCAACGACGAGTATCGAACTTGTGTCTTGAGTGTTTGGCTTCACGCCACAACCTCTTTGAGGCCTTGCGCGCTTTGCCCCACAGACCCCTTGGTCGCCATCCACCGTTCGATCTCGTCTGGATCCTTGAGCAGATCCTCGGTCAGCACTTGGCAGCCCTGAGGTGTAATCAATACGCTGTCTTCCACACGAATACCGATGCCGCGAAAGGCTTCGGGAACATCCGCTGTGGTCGAATCACGCGGTATGTAAATGCCCGGCTCGACGGTCAGCACCATGCCAGGCATCAGATCGCGCCACTGCTCGCCAAGCCGGTAGTCGCCCACATCGTGTACGTCTAGGCCCAGCCAATGGGAGGTTTTATGCGGGCAAAATTTCTCATGGGCGCAGCTTGCGATCAGTGCTTGAGCAGCGCCGCGCAGCAGGCCCAGAGCGATCAGCCCATCTACCAGTATCTGGGTGGCGACGTCATGGGGTTGGTTGAAGGCAACGCCAGGACGGCAGGCGGCTATGGCACCGCGGTTGGCTTTGAGCACGAGATCGTATAGCGCGCGCTGGGCTTGGCTATACCTGCCGCTGGCCGGATAGGTGCGAGTGACGTCAGCAGCGTAGTATGCAAATTCGCAGCCCGCGTCGATGAGCACCAGATCCCCCGCGGCAATGAGGCTTTCATTGCGGGTGTAATGCAGCACGCAGGCGTTGTCGCCTGCAGCGACGATGCTGGGGTACGCCTCAAAGCGAGCGCCCTGCTTGCGAAAGCTGTACAGCAGCTCTGCCTCGAGGTCAGCCTCGCTGACGTCAGGCCGAAGCTGCGCCAGCGCCGCATATTGTGCTGCAACGCTGATCTGGGCCGCCCTCGCCATGAGCACTTGTTCCTTGCGCTCCTTGATCAAGCGCTGCTCGTGCAGCAGATGACCCAGTGCTGTGACCTGCTGCACTGTGGCAACCACTGCCGGCCGCCGACTGACGAGTTCATCCAACCACGCCAGCACCCGCTCGTCCCAAACCGCATGTTCGCCAAGATTCATGTAGATCTGGCTGCGGGCCTCCAACAGTCCAGGCAGAATCTCATCCACGTCGCTGATCGGGAAGGCGTCGTCCACACCGAGCACGCTTTGACACTGATCCGGACCCAAAATCGCACCGTCGCGGCGCTCCAAGTGCGGATCGCGTTCGCGACAAAACAAAATGGACTCACCCTGTGTTCGTCCGGGAATCAGTATTAAGAGTGCGTCCGGCTCGGCAAAGCCGGTCAGATAGTAAAAGTCACTGTCTTGGCGAAAGGGGAAACAGATGTCGTTGCTGCGACGCTGTTGCGCGGCTCCGGGAATGACCGCAATCGACCCGGGATGCATATGATTGAGCAAAAGCCGGCGGCGGCGGGCAAAGTCTTCGTGCCCGAGGGCAGCCCTAGTCAATGGCAGACTCCACTGCGACGTGTTCGTCCATGAGCGCCAATATCAACATGGTGCTTACGCGCACGTACTCGTGAACCTCGGCTAGGGACGCCTCATGTTCTTCCATCTCGCCCGGCTCAAACTCCGCTTCGCGATAGTCGTCAGGGTCCAGCGACGAGAGCGCCACCAAGTCTTTGATGATTTCCTGCACATCGACCGGCAGATCGGCATGCTCGCCATCAAGGCCAGCAGCAAAGCCCGCAAGAAAGCCCCCGGCCCAATTAGCGATGGTTTCCACGCGCTTGGTAATCGGGTCTTCGTCATCTGCGACCAATGGCTGAAAGATCATATTTTGATCGTGCAGTTCATCTAGGGCCGCGTTGACAAAGGTGCCGAGGGATTCTTGATCCGATAGCGCGTCAATACCGACGAAGTCGATAAAATCGCTGAGTACAAACTCATGGTTACCATTTACTGCCATGCCGCAGACCATGCCATGCAGTTCTTCAGGCTCAATAGAATAGGCGGCCATTTCAGCGTGAATACGCAGTTCAGACATGGATTCGTCCAATTGGAGAGCAGGAATTGTTGGCAGCAGACTATCGCCCACTGGCCAAACAATTACCACCTGCGTGGGCGGCGTTATCGCGTTGAAAGATTGAATTTTGCGCCGCAGCCGCGCAGCATGAGGTGCATTACTACTCTGCGCCGAAGCCTGCCCGTTATGAGCGACATAAATTCTCAGAAAAATCCTCCGATGGAAGAAATGGATGTTCTGGAACGTCGCGTTAGCGAGCTTATTTCCCTTACCGAACAGCTGTCCCGCGAGAACAAGGCGCTACGTACGCAGCAGGAAAATTGGTCTGTTGAGCGCGCTAAGTTGATCGAGAAAAATGAGCTGGCGAAGAGCCGAGTGGAATCTATGATCGGGCGCCTGCGCGCGCTGGAAAACGGTTAACGCGAGTCATCACCATGAGCAAAACCCTCAGCATCTCAATCATGAACAAAGAGTTTCAGGTCGCTTGTCCTGACGGCGAAGAGCAAGCCCTGCAGCGTGCTGCGCATTATCTGAGCGAGCAGATGGAGGATATCCGCAAGGGTGGCAAAGTTGTCGGTATGGATCGCATCGCGATCATGGCGGCGCTGAACATGTCCCATGAACTACTCAACGGTCAGTCCAAGGTTCAAACAAGCCAAGACTATGCCAAGCTTCGCATACGCGCCTTAAATGATCGGTTAGAACACGCCATAGCCGATGGCAAGCAGCTGAAGATCTAGCTCAACGGCTCACCTGCCATCTCTTGCGGTTGTCGCCGTTTTTGCGGCATTCATCATGTCCAGTTTTGGTCTGCGGTTACCACTCAATGCCCCTATTGCCCCGCGCAAAAATCGCTATACTGCGGCCATCTCCTGGGATGTTAGCCAGTGGTCGCGTCCTTGAGCCGTTATAAAAACGTCAGGAAACTTTTCGTTAGCTCTGTGTGCTTACCCAATCTGATGGGCCGCCTTCGAGTTAGCTGAGGTTTCCGCCTTGAATCTCAACGGTTCAGGGCAAACCAACAGCGGCATTGCCGGGAGTCTTATTTTTCCTGCCACGAGCCCATCGTGGGAGCCGAGCACATGAGTGAAGAGCCTGACGCTGAACTGTTGATCACGCGCAAAGCGCAACTGCGCAGGGTGTTCAAAGACAGGCGCGGCGGCCTTGATGACCTTCAGCGCCAAACCTGCCACGAGTCCATCGCCCGCCATCTTGAAGCGCTAATCGCTAAGGCAGACGTTGCCGGCATCGCCGTTTATTTTGCTACTCCCCATGAAGTCGACTTGGCCGGATGGATGGCGCGTGCCTGGTCCGCTGGCAAACGACTCTATGCGCCAGTGGTAACTGAGGTAGCAGGCGCCATGCACTTTTACGCCATCACGCCGGACACGCCGATTCAGCAGGGTCGTTTTAATCTGCGTACACCCGTGCTTGCGGCCAACGCGGATCCCGCGGCGCTGCAGGCGCTGGACGCGGTACTGCTGCCACTGGTGAGTTTCGATGGCGTTGGTGGCCGTCTCGGGATGGGCGGCGGGTTTTACGATCGCTACTTTGCCGATGCCGGAACCCGACCAAGGATGATCGGTGTAGCCTACGACGTGCAAGAGTGCCCAGAACCGCTGCCAACCCAGCCCTGGGATATTCCCCTAGACGGGGTGGTCACCGAATCTGGCTATCGGCTCTTTGACCGAGCACCATCACAACAGCATTGAGGAGAGGTCTGCGTGAGTATTCATCCGATCGTTAAAATGGGGCATCCAACCCTGCGCAAGGTCGCCTCGCCTGTGACGCCATCGGATCTCGACCACCCAGAGATGCATACCCTGATCGCCGACATGGTGGAGACCCTGCATGACGCCGGTGGCATAGGGTTAGCGGCGCCGCAGATTGATCGACCAATCCAGTTGGCCATTATTGAGGTACCCGGCGGGCCAAGTCGCTACGGCGACATTGAACCCATACCGTTAACGGTTTTCTTCAACCCCGTACTGACGGTGCTCGATCCGGCAGAAGCGGGCTATTGGGAGGGTTGTTTATCAGTGCCGGGGCTGCGCGGCTTCGTGCACCGTCCGCAGCATGTACTCGTGGACTACATGGACATTACAGGTAAACCGGCAGCTCTCGAACTTAAGGGATTTTTGGCTACGGTTGTGCAGCATGAGTTTGATCACCTAGCGGGCAAACTCTACGTTGATCACATACGCGATATGACCCAGCTGGTGTTTGAGGATGAGTGGCTGGCCCACCAGCCGAAACAGTGACGGGCACCGCCTCAGGCACCCAAACGTTTAACGCAGAAACAAGTCGTAGGCCGGGTTGTCTTGTTCAGACCAAAAACGATAGCCAATACGCTGCAAATAACTTTGCAGCTGCTTGCGCTCAGAGGCATTCGCGTCAAAGCCTACGAGCACCCGCCCCCAGGCCGATCCGTGATTGCGGTAGTGAAATAGCGAAATGTTCCAGTGGGCACCGAGACCTGACAAAAACTGCAGCAAGGCGCCGGGGCGCTCAGGAAATTCAAAACGAAACAGCATCTCGGATGCAGGGCGACCGCGATGACCACCTACCATGTGGCGCACATGCACCTTGGCAGCTTCGTTTTCGGTCATGTCGAAAACCCGATAGCCCTTAGACTCAAGCTGCGCAATCAGTGCCATACGATCTTCTTTCGACTTCACGCCAATACCGACGTAAATATGCGCCTGCTCGGAATCTGCACTGCGGTAGTTGAATTCCGTGATGGCGCGTTTGCCGAGAGCCCGACAGAACTTTAAAAAACTGCCCTTGGCTTCATCGATGGTGACCGCCAGCACCGCTTCTCGCGCTTCACCGACTTCTGCCCGCTCAGAAATGTGACGCAAGCGGTCGAAGTTTACGTTGGCACCGCTGACGATGGACACCACATGGGACATGCCGGGGTGCGCATCGACATAGCGCTTCATGCCCGCAATGGCCAGGGCACCGGCAGGCTCGGCCACACAGCGCGTATCTTCAAAGACGTCCTTAATGGCCGCGCAGATTTCATCCACGTTTACCACCACAACGTCGTCGACATATTTCTTAGCAACCTTGAACGTCTCCTTACCAATTTGCGCCACGCTGACGCCATCGGCGAACAGATCCAGCTGGTCAATGGGCAGCCGCACCCGTCGCCCGGCCTTCATCGCAACGTCCAGACAATTTGAGCCTTGGGCTTCCACGCCAATGATTTTGGTATTCGGGCGTAAGTACTTCACGTAAGCGGCAACGCCGGCGACAAGGCCGCCCCCGCCGACGGGCACAAAAATCGCATCAAGCGGCTGGCTATGCTGATTGACGATTTCCATGCCAATGGTGCCTTGGCCGGCAATCACATCCACGTCGTCATAGGGGGGGATATAAACCAAGCCCTGTGCCTGACAAAGCGCCTTGGCGTGCTGGGAGGCCTCATCATAATTATCGCCGTGCAAAACAACCTTGGCGCCACGGTCGCGCACCGCGTTCACTTTGATGCTTGGGGTGTTTTGACCCATAACGATCGTGGCGCGAATGCCAAGCTTTTGTGCCGAAATGGCCACACCTTGGGCATGGTTGCCGGCGGATGCAGTGATCACGCCGGTGGCTTTTTGCTCGTCGCTCAACTGCGCCATTTTGTTGTAGGCCCCACGCAGCTTAAAGCTGTAGACCGACTGCATGTCTTCGCGTTTTAGGCTGACGTTAACGCCTAGGCGTCTGCTCAACAGTGGCGCGTCAGACAAGGGGCTCTCAACCGCCAAGTCATAGACCTTGGAGCCTAGAATTTTCTTTACATAGCTTTCTAACATGCCAACAATTTCTCGCTCATTTGCCGGACATCGCTGTCCGCCTTTGTACCACTTCGCAAACGAGGCGCTTTATCAGTCATTCTCAAGACGAACTCAAGCAAAAAGCCGCAGAAGCGGCCATTTCATACATTGGCCCTAAGTTAGATCGCAAAAGCATCGTCGGGGTTGGCACCGGCTCAACGGCCAATTGCTTTATCGATGAACTGGCAAAAATCCAGCACACCTTCGATGCCACCGTCGCGTCCAGCGAGGCGACGCAACAACGGCTCGCCGCACACGGCATCACCGTACTCGACCTAAACGCAACCCCCCATCTGGATGTCTATGTGGATGGCGCTGACGAAATCGATGGCCTGGGCAACATGATCAAGGGGGGCGGTGCAGCGTTAACCCGCGAGAAAATCGTTGCCAGCGCCGCCAATGAATTCGTCTGCATTGCCGATGATAGCAAGTTGGTGAAAACCCTTGGCGCCTTTCCGCTACCTGTCGAGGTTATTCCCATGGCGCGCAGTCTGGTTGCACGAGCCTTGGTGAGTCTAGGCGGGCAGCCCATTTGGCGCGAAGGGGTAACAACCGACAACGGCAACATCATTCTCGATGTATATAACCTTAAAATTGACCGGCCCCTAGACCTTGAGCGACGTATTAACGATGTCCCGGGGGTTGTGTGCAACGGCATCTTCGCCCAGCAAGCTGCCCATGTCGCTTTCTTAGCCGGCGACAATGGCGTCACCACCTTGGATGCTTCAAACCCTTAGTTACGGCGGTAACGCGCTCTAACTTTGAGCCACTCGACATATATGCGCAGCGCCGCTCAGGACTGGCCTGCAGGATTCGCATACCATTTGTCCCTCAACGCTAACCGATGGTCTAAGTAGAGGGTGAATCATGCGCTGTCACGAAGTTGATTACGAAATTCTTGGGAACTCCATGCAGATTGTCGAGGTGGAGCTAGACCCTGGCGAAACCGTGATCGCCGAAGCAGGCGCCATGACCTACATGGAAGATGGCATTACCTTTGAAACCAAGATGGGCGACGGCTCTGACGCTGACGAGGGCGTGATGAGTAAGCTCTTTGGTGCGGGCAAGCGCATGATCATGGGCGAATCCATTTTCACCACGCACTTTTCCAATGCTGGTAGTAGCAAAAGACGGGTGGCTTTCTCCGCCCCTTTCCCAGGCGACATCATCGCTGTCGACATGGCAGAAATTGGCGAGCAGATCATTTGTCAAAAAGATGCCTTTTTGTGCGCTGCGCTGGGGACAAAACTCGACATCGCTCTGAACCGCAAGCTGGGCGCAGGTTTGTTTGGCGGCGAGGGTTTTATTTTGCAGCGTCTTGAGGGCAACGGGCTCGCCTTCGTGCAGGCTGGCGGCACGATCATCAAGAAAGAACTGAAGAATGAGACGCTGCGCGTCGATACCGGCTGCCTGGTCGCCTTCACCCCAAGCGTGGACTACGACATAGAACGGGCGGGCGGTCTCAAATCCATGGTATTTGGCGGCGAGGGCCTCTTTCTCGCAACCTTGCAAGGCACAGGTACCGTGTGGCTGCAAAGTTTGCCGTTCTCACGCATGGCAGACCGCATCATCTCTGCAGCACCTCAATTAGGTGGCGATGATAAGGGCGAAGGTTCAGTGCTGGGCGGTATTGGGCGGTTGCTGGATGGTGACAACCGCTAGCGGTGACAAGTGCTTAGGCGTCAGCAAGCGGCAGTAGTTTGTCGGGATTGAGAATTTGATCTGGGTCAAACACTTGCTTTAAGCCGCGCATGAGGGCGATCTCTTCATCGCTGCGGCTATAACCTAGAAAATCGCGTTTCAGCAGGCCCACCCCATGTTCCGCGGATATGCTGCCGCGCCGTGCTTGCACCAGTTCAAAGATCTTCGGGCTCATGGTGTGGCCGACATGAAAAAACTCATCAACGCTCATCGACTCCGGCCGCAAGATGTTCAAATGCAAATTGCCGTCGCCAATGTGACCGTACCAACACACCTCAAAGTCGGGATAGCCCTCTTGAACATAGCGATCGACATCGGCGAGAAAAGCCGGCACTTCGCTGATGCGCACCGACAAATCGTTCTTATATGGCGTGTGGGGCGCCAGGCTCTCGGAGATGCCTTCCCGCAGCTGCCACAATGACGCCGCCTGGGCCTGAGATTGGCTGACAACGCCATCGACCAACCAACCTTGGTCCATGCAGTAAGCAAAAGCCTCCTCGGCCATAGGCAGATCGGACTCATCAAATTCCAACAGGGCATAGTTCTCTACACGGTTTTCCAGCGGCGCGGGCAATTGTCGGTGCGCCTGCACCTTTTGCAGCGCCAGGTCCGAGAAAAACTCAAACGCAGAAAGCGTCAGGCGGTCATTGAAACCGTTCAATATGTTGAGCAGGTCGGTGACTTCTGGCACGCCAACAACCATGACAACCTGTGGTTGGGGCTGGGGTGCTAGGTACATGTCTAGCTCGCCGATCAGGCCCAGTGTCCCCTCGGAACCGATCATCAGGTGGCGGAAATCGTAGCCGGTGGCGTTCTTGATCAGCCCCGCATTGCAGTCAAGGAGTGCACCGCTACCGGTCACCACCTTCATCCCCGCTACCCAGTCTCGGGTCAGGCCATAGCGTATGACCTTAATGCCACCCGCATTGGTCGCCACGTTGCCGCCGATTTGCGAGGAACCCGAGGAGGCAAAGTCCACGGGGTAGAACAAACCCTGCTCTGCTGCAAAAGCCTGCAAATTCGCCGTAATCAGACCAGGCTGGCAGGTCACAATGCGGTCTTTAGCGGAGAAATCGAGGATCTGGTTCATGCGATCAAACGACACGACAACCTCACCCTGACTTGCCACGGCGCCCCCAGACAGGCCGGTTCGACCACCGGACGGCACGAGCTTCACGTGATTGCTGCGGGCATGTGCGACCAAGTCCTTTAGCTGCTCAATGCTCTCTGGAAATACGATAGCGCTGGGCGCTACAACAAACCCGTTAGTCCAATCCTTGCCCCAGATCTGCAAACTCTCGGCGTCTTCCTTGATCTGTTTGGGCGCCAAAACCTCAGACAGCATGAGCTTCTCCTTGCAGGCTGCTCCAGTCACAGGCCACATCGAGTCGCTCCCAGATGGCGGCCTGTATTTGCGGTGTTTCGTTAACCAAGTGATGGCGTGCGGTAGGCACCACGTGAATCTGGCCTTGGGGATAAATCTGCTTAAGCACGGGCAAATTGTGGCGATAGCTGACCGTGCGATCTCCGTAGCCGTGAATGATGACGGGTTTTAGCACCGACGGATGAGATGACTCAAAGTGCTTGAACCAATTCACCATGGCATTGGCCCATGCCACCGGCAGTACCCGCGCCTGCAGCGGATCTCGGCCAAGTAAGGAGACAAACTCGGGATTGTCGATATTGGTCGACACATCTCTGGGCCGCGACTGCACGGTGCGCTTGGCTAACTCAAAGACCCAGCGCAGTCCCGGCCATGCGTAGGGCCGCACCAGCGGGGCGAGTAACACCATTTCGCCGCTTGGCCGATTGTTCGCAGTGAAGCGTTGCTGCTGCCAATACTCCATGGTGAGGGCGCCGCCCATGCTTTGACCAAACCAATGCAGGGGCAGACCGTTGGCCAAGCGCTGCGCGATCTTATAGGCAACCTCGATGACCTGAATGTATCGCTGAAAATCTTCGATGGTGGCTTGCGCACCTGTCGATAGGCCGTGGCCGATTTGATCGAAACCAACGACGGCTATGTTGCGCTGCAAAAGCTCGTTAACCAGGTGACCATAGAGCCCCATATGATCGTAATAGCCATGACAAACCAGCGCCCAGGCCACGGGTTTTTGCGCTTGGGGCGTGAAGGTTTGCGCGAAAATACGCTCTTGCCTCACGGCAAAGACACCGTAGGCACGTTTTGCCTTGAGCGCCTCAAAGTCCAAGCTGTAGTAGGCGTTGTACTGCTCGAACAGCGCTGGCTCAATTTCAAACCAAGTGCCTTCGTCCACCGGCGGCGCGGCCAAGGCTTGAATCAGCGCCGCATCATCGAAGGGGCTTTGGCCGCGTTTCGCTAGCTCTGACAAGGTAAGTCGCCTAGGCAATCAGCGGCGTGAGTTCGCCAGCAGCATAGTGCATGAACATAGACTCTAATGACTTAGCATGAATTTTTTCCGCATTGCCTGCTGTGCCAAAGGCCTCGTAACGGGCAACGACAACATCCTTCATGGCCTTCTGGGATACCGCCAAATATTTGCGCGGATCGAACTCCGCAGGATTCTCCGCGAGGAATTTACGAATCGAGGCCGTGGACGCCAAACGCAGGTCGGTATCAATGTTGACCTTGCGCACACCGTGTTTGATGCCCTGCTGGATTTCCTGCACCGGCACCCCGTAGGTTTCTGCGATCTCACCGCCGTACTCGTTGATCTCGCGCAGCAGGTCTTGAGGCACCGACGAGCTGCCGTGCATGACGAGGTGGGTATTGGGCAGGCGTTCATGAATGGCCTTGATGCGGTCAATGGCCAATATGTCACCGGACGGCGGGCGGCTGAATTTGTAGGCGCCATGGGAGGTACCGATGGCGATGGCCAATGCATCGACTTCTGTTTTGGCGACAAAGTCTGCTGCTTCTTCAGGGTCTGTCAGTAGTTGATCCATATTCAACACACCTTCGGCGCCCACGCCATCCTCTTCACCCGCGGTGCCGGTTTCTAAGGAACCTAGGCACCCCAGTTCGCCTTCCACAGAGACGCCACATGCATGGGCCATCTCCACCACCCGTCGCGTAACGTCGACGTTGTAGCCATAGTCCGCGGGTGTTTTTTGATCCTCGAGCAAGGATCCATCCATCATCACTGAGGTGAAGCCCATTTGCATGGAGCGTTGGCAAACATCGGCAGAGGCGCCGTGATCCTGATGCATCACCACGGGTATGTGCGGGAATTCCTCTACCGCAGCCAACATCAAGTGCCGCAAAAAGTTTGGTCCCGCGTACTTTCGAGCACCCGCAGATGCCTGCACGATCACCGGGCTGTTGGTCTCGTCGGCACCTTCCATGATGGCGCGCATTTGCTCCAAATTGTTGACGTTAAAGGCAGGCACGCCGTAGTCGTTTTCGGCGGCATGATCCAAAAGCTGCCGCATACTGATAAGAGCCATACTGTTCTCCGGTAAATTTTCTTTCGCGTTTAATTCAATCTGCTGTACTGCGCTCGCCCAATACCGCAACCGCCGGTAGCGTTTTGCCCTCGACTAATTCGAGAAATGCACCGCCACCCGTCGAGATGTAAGAGATGCCCTCGGCAAGCCCATATTGTTCGACCGCTGCCAAGGTGTCTCCGCCACCGGCGATGGAATAAGCACTGCTCGCGGCAATCGCCTCACCCAGCACCTTGGTGCCTTGTCCAAACTGCGGGAACTCAAAGACACCGACGGGACCATTCCACATGATGGTTTGCGCATCGATCAAACTTGCCGCCCAGGCTCGTGCGGTTACTGGGCCAATGTCGAGAATCATCTCATCATCCGCAACATCGTCGATGGTTTTCACTACACCCACTGCGTCGGCGGCAAATTTCTGAGCAACCATGACATCGACCGGGATGGGAATATCGACGCGCTCGGCAATCTGGCGTGCGGTCTGCAACAATTCCGCCTCGTAGAGCGAGGCACCGACACGGTAGCCTGCCGCCGCAATAAAGGTATTGGCGATACCGCCGCCGACAATAATACGGTCCGCGACCGTTGCCAGCGAACCAAGAACCTCCAGCTTTGTCGACACCTTGGCGCCACCGATGATTGCAACCATGGGGCGGGCAGGCTGCGCCAGTACCTGCTGAAAGGCTTGAAGTTCGGCGTCCAGCAACAGCCCAGCGCATACCTGTGGAGCATATCTGGCCACTCCGTGGGTAGAGGCTTGGGCCCTATGGGCCGTGCCAAAGGCATCCATAACAAATACATCGCAGATGGCCGCCATACGCTGGGCAAGCTCGTCATCGTCTGCTTTTTCTCCGCCGAAAAAGCGTACGTTTTCCAACAGGGCAACCGCGCCCGAGGCCACATCCGCTGCCTGTTCGAGTTCTGCCAATAGCGGTACTGGCATTGCCAGCAGTTCTGCCAGCCTTGCCGCGACCGGTGCCAAGGAGGCGTCGGGATCGAATTGGCCCTCGCTGGGGCGGCCCAAATGCGACATGACGACCACGCTCGCACCCTGCTCAACCGCTCGTAATATGGTTGGCACCGAGGCGCGAATACGGGTATCACTGCTTACCGAGCCGCCACTCAAGGGCACGTTAAGATCGGCTCTGATCAAGACCCGCTTGCCACTCAGGTCTAGCTCAGACATCGCCGTAATAGGCGGTAAATTCATGCTGTTTCTCGTCCGTCCTTGCCGTCTTTACTTGCCATCTTTTATTCCCGTCTTTCTTAGCCGTCTTGGCCTAGCCGTCTTGGCCTGGCGTCTGGGCTTGGTATTGGTTGTATTTGCGCGACTTCCTGCGCGTATCTGGCTTTATTTGCCCGCCACCGCCAACGCACTGGCGACAATGCGCTGGGTCGTCATACCCAAGGTTTCCAGGGCCTGAGCGCCTGGTGCCGACATACCAAAGCGGTCGATTCCCACCACGGCGCCGTCTAACCCCACATACTTAAACCATGTGTCTGGATGACCTGCTTCCACCGCGACTCTGGCACGTACTGCGGCAGGCAATACTGCCTCTTTGTACATGGCATCCTGCATCTCAAACACTTCTACACAGGGCATCGACACCACCCGTGCGGCAACCCCTTGTGCTGACAGGGTCTGCGCCGCCGCCATGGTAATGGCCACTTCTGAGCCGGTCGCGATCAGCAGCACCTGCGGCGCTTGATCTGGCTCAAAGAGCACATAGCCGCCGCGCTCTACGTTTGCAAAGGCCTCTTCGGAGCGCACTTGGGCCGCGACTTTTTGACGCGTAAACACCAAGGCCGTGGGCATGCTGCGGCTCGCCACCGCTGACTTCCAAGCCACCGCGGTTTCAACCGTGTCGCAAGGACGCCAGGTCGCCAGATTGGGCGTGGTGCGCAAATTAGCCAGCTGCTCCACTGGCTGGTGAGTGGGTCCGTCCTCACCGACGGCAACTGAATCGTGGGTATACACAAAGATGTTGGGCAACTGCATCAATGCCGCCAAGCGCACCGCGTTACGCGCATACTCCATAAAGATCAGGAACGTGCCGGTAAACGGCCGATAACCACCATGTAGCTGCACGCCATTGCTGATCGCGGTCATGCCGAACTCGCGGACACCAAAGCTCATATATTGCTCGTCTTGTGCGTCGCTCCATCGGGTGTTGTTGGAGCCGGTCAGGTCGGCGGAGCCGCCGAAGAACTCGGGCACCCCTTGCGCCACTGCTCCAATGGCAGCCTGCGATGACTTTCGGGTTTCCAGATCAACAGGGTTCGCCTGTTGATCCTTGGCAAACGTGTCGATGGCGTCGGACCAATCTGGGGCGAGCTCGCCGTTCATGCGTCGCTCAAATTCTGCCGCCTTAGCCGCATCGCTCGCGCGATAAGCGTCAAGTTTCGCCTGCCATGCTTGTTGCTTTTGCGCACCCGCATCGCGCTGGTTCCACGCATCCATTATGTCAGCGGGAATTTCCCAAGCTGGCGCAGTCCAACCCAGCTCTGCCTTGGTTAATGCGATTTCTTCCTCGCCCAGTACAGAACCATGAGCACCAGCGGTGCCGCGTTTATTAGGCGATCCGAAACCAATCACAGTCTTGCAGCACACGAGGGTAGGTCGCCCATCAGACTCCGCAGCGTTGCCTAGGGCATCGCTGATGTCCTGGGCATCGTGACCGTTGACGTTGCGAATCACGCGCCAGCCGTAAGCTTCAAAACGCGCGGGTACATCCTCACTGAACCATGCCTGCACCTCGCCATCGATAGAAATGCCATTGTCGTCATAGAGACAAATGAGCTTCGATAGCCCCAGCGTACCCGCCAGTGACGCTGCCTCGTGAGAGATGCCTTCCATCAAACAGCCGTCACCTGCAACCACCCAAGTACGGTGATCGACCAGATCGATTTCATCCGTATTGAACTCGTTAGCGAGCTTTTGCTCAGCAAGGGCCATGCCCACCGCCATGGCGAAGCCTTGGCCGAGTGGTCCTGTGGTGGTCTCTACCCCTGGGCATTCACCAAACTCAGGATGACCCGCAGTTTTAGAGTGCAGCTGCCTGAAATCCTTTAGATCCTGAAGGCTAACGTCGTAGCCAGTGAGATGCAGCAGGGCATAGAGCAGCATCGAACCATGACCGTTGGACAATACGAAACGATCTCGGTCATGCCACAGGGGATCGCTTGGGTTGTGCTTGAGAAAATCTCGCCAAAGAACTTCAGCAACATCAGCAAGTCCCATGGGGGCTCCCGGGTGACCGCTGTTCGCCGCTTGCACAGCATCCATGGCCAATACCCGGATGGCATTAGCGAGCTCAAAACGTGAGGACATAGTAATTCTCTGTGACGTGAGCGCGCATTGTCCGTGTTTTGCCGCCCTCGCTGCAAATATTCTGCAATTTAAATCAAGTATTCGTCACTTAAACCCGCTTTTAATATCCAGTAGCATCCGCGCCTCGACAAATTGCATCCGCGCCTCGACAAGAGGGACCGCCAGAAACGGCCAAGGAAACACAGGGAACTCACATGCCAACACAATCTTTATTTACTTCCGAATCCGTTTCTGAAGGCCACCCAGACAAAGTTGCTGATCAGGTATCCGATGCCGTGGTCGACGCCATGCTGGCGCAAGACAGCGAATCTCGGGTCGCCTGCGAGACCATGATCAAGACCGGCATCGTCATGCTCGCTGGAGAAATTCGCAGCGAAGCCGTGGTCGACTTTGACAAGCTGGCTCGCTCGGTGATTGAACAAATCGGTTATGACGGTCCAGAAATCGGCTTTGATCCTGAAGCCTGTACGGTCGTCAACGCGTTGGGACAACAAAGCCAAGACATCGCCATGGGTGTTGATGAATCTGCGGATCACGAACAAGGCGCCGGCGACCAAGGTTTGATGTTTGGCTACGCCACAAACGAGACCGACGTGCTGATGCCCGCGCCGATTGTCTACTCGCATCGTTTGGTAGAGCAGCAAGCCAAGGCACGGCGCAGTTCCCTGTCGTTTTTGCGGCCCGACGCCAAGAGCCAGCTCACATTTCGCTACGATGAAACCGGCAAGCCCATCGGCATCGATGCCGTAGTACTTTCCACCCAGCACTCTCCTGACGTCGATCAAGCGACCTTGCGAGAGGCGGTCATGGAAGAAATCATCAAGCCCATATTGCCGCAGAACTGGGTGACTCCTGACACACAGTTTCATATCAACCCCACCGGACAGTTCATCATCGGTGGTCCCGTGGGCGACTGTGGATTGACCGGACGCAAAATCATTGTCGACACCTATGGCGGTATGGCGCGCCACGGTGGTGGGGCTTTTTCCGGTAAGGATCCGTCAAAGGTAGACCGATCTGCCGCCTACGCAGGCCGTTACGTGGCAAAAAATATCGTCGCAGCCGGCCTCGCCGAGCGCTGCGAGATTCAGGTGAGCTATGCCATCGGCGTTGCCGAACCCACATCAATCGGTGTGGAGACTTATGGCACAGGAAAGATCAGCGACAGCGAAATCATTCAACTTGTCCGTGAGCACTTTGATTTGAGGCCCAAGGGACTAATCGCGATGCTGGATCTCAAGCGCCCCATTTATCAACAGACTGCTGCCTACGGCCACTTCGGCCGCATTGGCGACGACTTCACTTGGGAGCGTACAGATAAGGCAGAAGCGCTCGCCGCCGCTATCGCCTAACAGTTGGAACTCGCCATGATGAGTTCCTAGGAACTCATCATGAGCCAGACAGACCCTGCAAACACCCAACCGTCGCTAAGCTTCGAATTTTTCCCGCCCCGGGATGAAGACGGCATGGCTAAGCTGCTGGATGGCGCCATAACCAAACTCGCCGCCTTTAACCCCGACTACTGTTCTGTGACCTATGGTGCGGGGGGCTCGACTCGACAAGGCACCCAAGATCTTGTTCAGGCCATGTTAGCGACAAAGATCCAAGCCGTACCGCATCTCTCAATTGGCGGTAGCTCCGATGCCGCCTTATACCAACTTGTCGAGTACTACCAAGAGATTGGCGTGACCAAAATTCTCTGCCTGCGTGGCGATCAGCCCTCCGGTGATGCGAGCAAGCCAGCCTACGCCAAAGATTTAGTCGAGCGCCTGCAGCAACGTTATCCAAAGCAATTTGAGCTGGCAGTAGCCGCCTATCCTGAGGTGCATCCAGATGCATCGTGCGCCACAGACGACTTGGCCCACTTTGCCGCCAAGGTAAATGCCGGTGCGAACTCTGCCATTACCCAGTATTTCTACAATCCTGAGGCCTACGGTTATTTTATCGATCGCTGTGCTCAGGCGGGACTGTCCATACCCATCACCCCAGGCATCATGCCGATTACCAATATTGACGCACTGCAGCGCTTTAGCGCCAAGGCCGGCGCCGACATCCCGCGATGGCTCGCAAAATCGATGTCCAGCTATGCCAACGACGATAAGGGTCTGATTGCCTTTGGCGTCGAGGTGGTCACCAAGCTATGCGAAAGGTTGTTAGAACTGGGGGCTCCCGGGCTACACTTCTATACGCTTAACCGATGGGGAGCGAGTAGCCAACTTTGTCGCAATTTGGGCTTCCTCGAACGCTGATTTGTCACGCTTAAATCGATTTTTCTTTGCCGGTACACACGGTCTTGGCGATCTTTTGCAGCTCGATGCCGAACGTTCTAACTATCTTTGCCGCGTGCTGCGCCTTCGCGAAGAAGACACGATAGATATTTTCGACGGTCAGGGCGGGCTATACCGCTGTCGGATCAGCAAAGCTCATCAGCGCCGCGCCCAAATACAAGTTGTCGAGCAACTCGCTGACGTCGACAGACCCGAGCAGGCACCATCCCTGGCCATGGCCTTGCTCAAAGGCCAGGCCATGGATCGCGCCATCGCTCAGGCGACAGAGCTGGGAGCGCAACACATTTGGTTGCTGCAGGCAGATCGCAGCAACCTCCCCATTGCGGCAGAGCGCCTAGAACAAAAAATGAACCATTGGCGACGCGTCATTGCTTCTGCCTGCGAGCAGTGCGGCCAGCCTTGGTTGCCGATACTGCACCCGCCGATGTCGGTGAGGGCCTGCTTGGCCCAGCAGACACACGCAATGCCTGTGGTTTTTGATCCTGATGGCGACCCCTTGCCCAGCCGCGCAGACATAACCCAGCCCTTGGTATTCATCGGCCCTGAGGGCGGTTGGAGTGACGAGGAGGCAACGCTATTTGCAGCGCAAGGCACGGCTCGGTATCGGTTGGGGAGCACCATTTTGCGAGCGGAGACCATGCCCGCTGTTGCCTTGGCGTTGATCCAGCAAATGCGCGGCTGGCCGCACTAGGTCAAGTCAGCTAGCTTTCCTCGCAGGCGCTCAGCCGCTCTTGCGACTGCCTGCAGGTCTGCCTCAAGCTCAAGCTGTACAGGCCTTTCTTCTACCTGTTTTCGTTCGACCTGTTCTCGTTCGACCTGCTCTCGATAGGCTTCGAGTAAGTCAGGCAGCATGTCTAGCACCGTGGCAAGCTGCACTTGCACAAGGGCATCTTCGGCGTTCTCCGGGGCTTCGTCATCCAAGGCGAACTCGCCACCAGATGCCAGCACATCGGCCCGCTCAATCACCCGCTCGTATTGTTTATCGTCAATTTGTGTCTCATTTGCCTGGGTAACCGGTAATTTCAGTCCGACCAGCAACGTCTTCGCGTCGCCAAACACCTCAACATGCTCTGGGGCCTTGGTCAGCGTGCCGTCCAGCAAACGGTCCAGCAGATTTGTTTGTGCACCACTGATTTCAATGGCGTCGCGCCAGTTCAGCGCTGCCGCAAACTCGGCAACCCGGGCGAAGGCTGCCCGCAGTTCTTCCATCTGCGTCGTCGTTTGCAGCTGATGCAGCAGCTTTGACCACTCAGCCGCGTCGACCTCGGCTGTAGCGTCGCTGTCTTGCAGGGCCGCGCTCAGGGGCGCCACCAGAAAGGCGACGTCTAGCGGCATCAATTGATCTGCTTCGGGCGTTTGCTGGGCTTGGCGATCGAGGTTCTTCAAGGTCTTGCCAACCTGCCGAAGCAGTTCAAGGCTCTCACTGGTCAGCACTAACCGCTGCGATGCCAGAGCGCTCAACCAACGGGCCAGCAGAGCCCAGGCACTGCTCGGTGGCAACACAGCACCGATCGTCTGTGCCACGCGCCCCATCCGCTCAAAACCTGAGCGGCGACCTTGATCCAAGATCACCGCTAACAGACCACGCTCGAAATCTTGCCGCTGCTGGAAAATTTGTGTTGGGGTGAGTCCGCTTGACACGTTCAAGTACCTTTTAGGCTGCTGCCGTCTAGACATTCGATCATAGCCCGCCAAGTCCGCTAGGTGCAGGAAGAATCAAGCCTGCTCTGCCAGTGGCGTTGGCATTTGCGTCCATGCCACAACAATCGTTACCTTACCGCCCTATATTTTTCAGTGGATATTTCCATGACCAAGATTGCCTTTCTGATGGACCCCATCGAAACCGTCGCGATCAAGAAAGATTCGACCCTGGCCATGATTCGAGCAGCCCAGGTTCGAGGCATGGAGCCTTACTACTGTCGACAAGAAGACTTGGTGATTACCGAGACGCGTGTTTGTGCCTACTTACGTCCTTTGTCCTTAGTCGAACATTTTGCCGAGGCGCTGGATCCCGCTAGCGTGAACAACGGTGATGATCCTTGGTTCACGCTGGGATCAGCAGAGCTCTTGCCGTTATCCAACATGGACATCGTCATGATGCGCAAGGATCCCCCTTTCGACATGGAATATATCTATACCACCTACCTCCTTGAGCGCGCCGAGACCGAGGGTGTGCGGGTGGTTAATCGCCCAGGTTCGCTGCGAGACTGCAACGAAAAACTCTTCGCTACCGCCTTCCCCCAATGCTGCCCGCCGCTGGTTGTCAGTCGCCGCATGGATGTACTCAAAGCCTTTCACGCCGAACACAAAAATGTGGTCTTCAAGAAACTCGACGGCATGGGTGGGGCGTCAATCTTCCGCGTCATGGAATCCGACCCCAATCTGTCGGTGGTATTAGAAACCCTCACAAATAGCGGCCAAGAACAAATTATGGGCCAAGTCTATTTGCCGGAAATTGTCGACGGGGATAAGCGGATTTTGATTGTGAATGGTGAACCCGTGCCCTACGCCTTGGCGCGAATTCCATCAGCCGGCGAAACCCGGGGCAATTTAGCCGCCGGCGGGCGCGGCGAAGGCCGTCCGCTCACCGACCGCGATCGATGGATCGCACAACAGGTTGGGCCAGAGCTGGTAAAACGTGGGCTGAACTTTGTCGGCATCGATGTCATTGGCGATTACCTAACCGAGATCAACGTCACCTGTCCGACCTGCATTCGAGAACTGGATGCGCAATTTGGATTGGACATTGCTGGAGACCTTATGGACTCCCTCGTCAGCTAGCCTTTGCCATCTATGTTTGCAGCTCTACCTAGGGATCGATTCTATTTCACCACGCTGCTGGCGGCGGGTATTCACGCAGTACTGCTGCTGGGTTTCTCATTCAATCAAGCACCGCAGCAAATCACCGCCGCGGCCGTCGCGATTGAACTCAAACAAGGCGGTGATGCGATCACGCAAGACGGGGTCCCAGAGCAGACCTCAGAGCACACCCCAGAGCATACAAAGGCGCTGACAGAACCCAAAAGCGATCCGCGGCAATCTGTCCAAGCGCCCCCGAACCCAGCCAATAGGCAAACACTCCAGCGCCGCAGCCCAACCTCCAAGGCCTCTCGTGCCACCTCGGCACTCACACCGAAACCACTCAGCCCATCGCGCGCTAGAACTTTGGACACGAGACAACTGGCAGAGCAAATCCTTCTTTTCGACCAGCGCGCAGCACAAGCGCAGGGCGATGCACGTCGCAGAGATCTGTCGACAGCCGGGGCGCCCAGCACTGCAGAATCCGCCTACCTAGCCATGTGGCGACGCAAATGCGAGCGCCTGGGTGGCAACAACTATCCGGCCGGCAGGCTGCAGGGCGAGCTCACGCTACGGGTGTCCATTCATCACACCGGGCGATTACTCGACGTTACCTTGCTACGATCCTCCGGACACGAGGCGCTTGATGCAGCGGCATTGAAAACCGTCAGGCAGGCCGCACCATACCAACCCTTCAACGTCGACATGCGCAAGCGGTATGATGAGTTGACCTTTACCCGCACATGGCAGTTTAGCCGCAGCGGTTCATTCATCAATTGATGGGCTAAAACGCGGCAGTGAGGATAGTCTCGTAACACCATGAACCTGACGAACCACTTTTTGCTGGCCTTGCCGACGCTGCACGAAGACTATTTTGCTGCGTCCCTCACCTACATTTGTGAGCACAGCGACGATGGCGCCATGGGCATCGTCGTGAACCGCCCCTGTGATATCAGTGTTTTGGAACTGCTCAACCAACTGAATTTGAATCCACAAAGACACTGGGTCGATCACCCAGTGATTGCCGGCGGGCCTGTTTCCACAGATCGGGGCTTCATGTTATTCGCTGGCGCCGAGGCCTATGAATCCTCGTTGACCGTGGCCGATGGCGTGCATCTCACCAGCGCGTTTGACTCACTGCGGGCCGTGGCCAACGACGAAGGCCCAGAGCAATTCATGATTGCGCTGGGCTACGCTGGCTGGGGCGGCGGCCAGTTGGAGGATGAGATCGCGCGCAACGTTTGGCTCACGGTTGAAGCAGACCCGCAGATCTTATTTGACCAGCCCTATGAGAACCGTTTGGATGCTGCCGCCAGCCTGCTTGGCATTGATTTAAACCTCGTTTCCCCAGACGCCGGATACAGCTGATGGCGGCCCGTGACGGTTATGTTCTGGGCATCGACTTTGGACTCAAGCACATTGGAATCGCCGTGGGCCAAACCGTGACCAGAACCGCCAGTGGGCTAACAACTTTGCAAGCCCACAACGGCAGGCCTAACTGGTCCGAGGTCGATCAACTGGTGGCCCAGTACCGCCCAATCGCCTTAGTGGTCGGGCTGCCGCTGAATATGGATGGCAGTGGCTCGGACATGTCGGAGCGCGCGGACACATTCGCAAGGCATGTTGCACGTCATACCTTGCTGCCTACTTATTTGGCGGATGAACGTTTGAGCTCTTGGGCAGTGAAAGACGATGAAGGCCTCAGCGGAGACATCCACGCTCGGTCTGCTTGTCTTATCGCTCAGGCTTACTTAAGCGACCCCAGCGTCTGCCAGCGCGTTGAGCGAGAGTCGGATTTGCCGGTGCAACCCCTATGAATTCAACCCCTGCCGACAATCTTGCTGGGCGTCTTGCCTTATTGAATGAGCGCATCCTGCGCGCCTGCGCAGCCAGTGACAGATCTCGTGACGAGATCACGCTGATTGGAGTGAGCAAAACCAAGCCTGCAGCGGATGTGACCGCAGCCCATGAGCTTGGACTGCAAGACTTTGGGGAGAACTATTTACAGGAAGCCACCGGCAAAATTGATGCCCTGCAGAGTATTGCGGCCACCTGGCACTACGTCGGTAACATCCAGTCCAATAAAACCAGGGAAGTCGCCAAGTACTTTGACTGGGTGCATACCGTAGATCGCAGCAAAATCGGGCAACGACTCAGCGCGCAGTGTCCTGCAGGCAAAACCATTCAGGTGCTGATTCAGGTCAACATCGATGACGATCCCAACAAGGGTGGCTGCAGCCCAGCTCAAGCGTTGGATCTGACCCAACAACTGACAGCCTTACCCAATCTACAGATACGAGGCTTGATGACCATTCTCAGTAAAGACTCGATACCTAGGGACAGCTACGAAAGCGTGGCACAATTGTTTGCTCAGATTGCCGCTGCACTGCCGACGGCTCAGCAAGCGTGCTGGGATACCCTTTCTATGGGCATGACCGACGATCTTGAGCAAGCGATCGCCGCAGGCGCCACGCATATTCGTATTGGCACGGCCCTATTCGGCGCCCGCGGATGATGCAAAGCACTGACCAACCCATGCACAATTTAGGAACGCCGCAATGACCATCGCATTTATCGGTGCAGGCAATATGGCAGGCAGCCTGATCCGCGGCCTGCAGGCCAGCGGCTATTTGCCCGGCGAAATCGTCGCGGCAGATCCGGCAAAATCGCAGTTAGATGTGCTCTCTGCGCTTGGCATCAAGACCACCACGGATAACGACCAAGCCGTCGTCGACGCAGACGTGGTCGTGCTCGCGATCAAACCGCAAATTACCGGTGACGTTTTACAGGCACTGCCCGCACTCAAACCAGATCAGTTAGTGATTTCAATCGTCGCTGGCATTGACACCCATAGCCTCGGCGACTGGCTACCAGACCAACAACCCATCGTGCGCTGCATGCCAAACACACCGGCACTGCTAGGCGCAGGAATCACTGGTCTTTACGCCAATGCATCCGTGAATGACGCACAGCGAGTTCAGGCTGAAACCCTACTCAACGGTGTGGGCAGCAGCGTGTGGGTCAACGATGAAGACCAACTTGATGCCGTTACTGCGGTATCAGGCAGCGGTCCTGCCTACTACTTTTTGCTTATGGAAAGCATGATCGAGAGCGCTCAAGCACTTGGCCTTGATGCACAGGCAAGTCGTCAACTCGTGGTGGAGACCGCGCGGGGCGCCGCCTTGATGGCCTGCGAACCCGACACCGATCCCGCAACGCTTCGTCGCAATGTCACCTCTCCGGGTGGCACCACGGAAGCTGCCCTGAACGTGATGCAGGCAGAAAACTTAGGTCACATTGTCGACCGCGCCCTGCTTGCGGCTAAACAACGCGCTGCAACTCTGGCCACCGAATTTGGAAGCAAGACATGAATCCAACCCTCTTCATGGTCGTCGATCTGATCTTTCGACTGGCAACCCTGTTGTTTCTGGTACGTTTTTTACTGCAAGCCTGTAAGGCAGATTTTTACAACCCGATCAGTCAGGCCATCGTCAAAGGCAGCAACGGCTTGGCAGCGCCACTGCGCAAACTGCTGCCGAAAACTGGCCGCTACGATCTTGCCACGCTGCTGTTGGCTTGGCTCATGGGCGTCATTTTTATGGTGCTGGTTACCCAGGGCAGTTTGGGTGCCATCTCGTATCTCGGCGCTGGATTTATACGCTTGGTATCGATTCTCGTGGATTTTTACTGGTGGTCAACACTGCTACTGGTGATCGCCAGCTTTGTCAGTCAAGGCAACTATCATCCTGCGCTGTCGCTGCTCGATGAATTGCTCTCGCCACTGATGACCCCACTGCGCAATATTTTACCTACCGCAGGTCCGCTGGATTTTTCACCCATGGTGCTGATCTTGATGTTGTCCATTTTGCAGCAAGCGCTACCAAGCGCTTACAGTTTGGTCTAGGCCAATGCCCACCGGCAGCGCTACCGTTGGCAAGATCACTCCCCAACACTTTCAGTGTGCGGAGCCTTTAACGCTGCAAAACGGCGCGGTATTGCCAGCGTATGAGCTGGTTTATGAAACCTATGGCACCCTCAACGACAACAAGTCCAATGCGCTCCTAATTTGCCATGCGCTATCTGGACACCATCATGCCGCCGGGGTGCACTCTGACGATGACCCAAAACCCGGTTGGTGGGATGCCTGCATTGGCCCGGGCAAGGCCATGGATACCAATCGCTTCTTCGTCGTCAGCCTCAACAATCTTGGCGGCTGTCACGGCAGCACCGGACCGCGCAGCATCAATCCCGATACCGGCAAGATTTATGGCCCTGATTTCCCCAACGTCGTGGTGCGAGACTGGGTACGTTCTCAGGCGGCTCTGGCCGATCATCTTGGCATCGAAACCTTCGCTGCGGTCGTTGGTGGCAGTCTTGGCGGCATGCAGGCGCTACAGTGGGCTATTGATTATCCGCAGCGCGTTGGAGCCTGTGTGGCCATCGCATCCGCGGCGAAGCTCTCTGCGCAAAATATCGCCTTCAATGAAATCGCCCGCCAGGCCATTGGTAGCGATCAAGATTTTGCCGAGGGTCGCTATGCGGATGAGGGCATCAATCCAGATCGAGGGCTGGGCTTAGCGCGCATGATCGGTCACGTTACCTACTTATCCGACGACGGCATGGGCACCAAGTTTGGTCGCGAAATTAAATCCGGTGATTTCGACGAAGGCGACGAGGTTGAGTTTCAAGTTGAGAGTTATCTGAACTATCAGGGGCAGGCATTCACGCGTTATTTTGACGCCAATACCTACTTACTCATGACCAAGGCACTCGATCACTTTGACCCAGCCAGGGATACCGATGGTGACCTGGTCGAAGCCTTTCGCAGCGCTACCTGCAAGTTTTTGATTTTGTCCTTCAGTTCGGACTGGCGATTTTCGGCTCAGCGCTCTCAAGAGATTGTCGATGCCTTAGTGAAGGCGAAAAAGAACGTGGCCAGTGCAGTGATCGAATCCGAGCACGGCCACGACTCGTTCTTGTTGCCCATCGAACGATATACAGCCGCCCTAGGCACGTTTTTAAACCGCTGCCTAGACGAGCGCTCGGGAACCTTGTCATGACCCTGCGTGGCGATCTGGCGCTGATTAGCCATCTGATCAATCCGCATGCGCGGGTGCTTGATTTAGGCTGCGGCACCGGCGAGCTGCTGGCCGCTCTGCAGGCTGAAAAAAACGTCAACGGTTATGGACTTGATCGAGATCCGGCAAACATACAGGTCTGTCTGAGCAAGGGTGTCAACGTCATTGAGCAGGATTTGGATGCTGGCATCAGCAATTTTGCCAACGATAATTTCGATATGGTCATCATGGCCGATGCACTGCAGGCGGTTAGAGACCCACGAGAACTGCTGCGGCAAATGCTGAGAATCGGCGAGGAATGTGTGGTGACCTTTCCCAACTTTGGTCATTGGCGCTGCCGTTTGCAGCTGGGTTTTAGAGGCCATATGCCTGTCTCAAAACATTTGCCCCACGACTGGCATAACACGCCAAATATCCACCTGTGTACGACCATGGACTTCGAAAAAATGTGCGCGGAAGAAAACATCAAGATCATTCAACGGCGGGTCGTCGATACGCGCTACCAAGAACATTGGGCGATTCAACTCGCCCCCAATTTAATGGCCAGTCACGCTTTTTATCGCCTTGGGAGACCCTCATGAGAACCATCACTTATCGTGCAACGGCGTGGTCCTTGGCGCTGCTGGCCTGCCTAACAGCGGCAGTGAGCCACGCCCAGCAAATGCAGCGTTTTGGCGAGTTTGAACTCCATTACATCGTCATACCAACGACAACCCTGCAGCCAGATATCGCTGCTCGGTACGACATTTCTCGGGGCAAGGACAAAGCCCTGTGCAATATTTCGGTGATCGACGCCAACGGCAAGGGCGTGTCAGCAGTGCTTGAGGGGTCCACGCAGAACTTGCTCGGCCAGCGCCAAGACCTTTCGTTTCGTGAGGTGGTCGATGGTGACGCCATTTACTACTTGGCCACCATTCGGCACGCCAACGAAGAAGTACATCGCATCAATATCGATGCGCGGGTGCAGGCAAGCTCTGGGGTCAAGGCGGCGAGCACGAACCTGAAGATCACACAAAAACTGTACTGGTCTGAGTAATGGATCTGGTGCTTGCCACGCGCAATCAAGGCAAGGTTGAGGAAATGCGGCCCATGCTCGCTGGGATCGGTTTCAACCTGATCAATCAAACCGATACTGATATCCCCAGCGCTGTCGAAGACGGTGCAACCTTTGTGGAAAACGCGCTGATTAAGGCACGCTCGGTGGCCGAGGCTACAGGCCTTCCCTGCATTGCAGACGACAGTGGCCTCGTCGTTCAGGCACTCAATGGAGCGCCAGGCATTTACAGCGCGCGCTACGCTGGCGAGGACGCATCGGATGCCGACAACAACCGCCGACTGCTCGAGGCATTGAGCGAGCAAACCGATCGCCGTGCGTTTTTTTTCTGCTGCATGGTTTTTCTACGCTCGGCGCAGGATCCCACGCCCTTAATCGCAACGGCGCAGTGGCACGGCGAAATATTGCAGGCACCTCGCGGCGACGGCGGTTTTGGCTACGACCCATTGTTTTACTTGCCTGAACATGAACAAAGTGCCGCGCAGCTGCCGAAGGCAACCAAGAACACGATCAGTCATCGCGGACAGGCCTGCGCTAAACTCGTTGCAGCGCTCCATGTCCACGCAAACGCTTAGCGCATGATCGAAGTGCCCTCGGACACCAGCGCACTTGGGCTCTATGTGCACTTTCCGTGGTGCATCAAGAAGTGCCCTTACTGCGATTTTAACTCTCACCCGCTCAAAGCAAGCACCGACCAAGAGGTGTATCTCGACGCCCTGCTGCGTGACTGGCACCAGCAGTATGAGTCCTTTGGCAAGGCGCGTATCGCACAGACCCATGGCGGACAGATCGCATCAATTTTTTTTGGTGGCGGTACCCCAAGTTTATTCAAACCCCAGCATCTGGCGCGCCTGCTTGAGGAGGTGCCCCACCAAGGCGCCGAGATCACCCTCGAGGTGAACCCCGGCACGGCGGAGTATCACCGCTTCGAGGATTACAAAGACGCCGGAATCAATCGGCTGTCGATTGGAGCCCAGAGCTTTTCCAATGCGCAGCTTGCGCGGCTCGGCCGAGTGCATCAGCAAGAAGAAACCGTCAGTGCCATGGCAAAGGCAAGGCAGGCGGGCTTTAGCAATATCAATCTGGACATTATGTGGGGACTGCCCGGCCAGAGTGTGGCGCAGGCGCTCGAAGATTTGCGGCAAGCTATCGAACTGCAGCCACAACACATGTCTTGGTATCAATTAACCATCGAGCCTAAAACCGAGTTTGCAGGCCGCCCCCCCATTTTGCCCGTCGACCGAGTACTACAAGAGATTGAGCAAGCTGGGCTAGCACTGCTCGCCGAGGCGGGCTTTCAGCGCTACGAGGTGTCGGCCTTTGCAAGACCAGGGTATGCGTGCCAGCACAATCTCATGTACTGGAGCTTTGGCGACTACATGGGCATCGGCGCAGGTGCCCACGGCAAAATCACTCAAGGGCGCAACATTTACCGTACCCAGCGACCCTCCCAGCCGCGCCTGTATCAACAGGGTAGTCAGATCACCGAGCTAACGGCGATTCCGCAGACCCAACGTCCCATCGAATTCATGATGAACGCCCTGCGTTTGCTGGACGGCGTTACGCAGCAATCCTTTGCTGAGCGCACCCAACTGCCGTGGCAAACGGTCAGTCAGGTTTGGCAGGAGCTTGTCGACCTTGACTTGGTTCGCCACGACCGTTGCGCCACCACTGGCCTGGGACTGCGCTATTTGGATAGCGTGCTTGAGCGATTTCTCGACGCCTGACTAGTTGACGCGCTGATACTGCAGGTCGCGAATTTCGTGCCCAAGGCGCTCGCCGCGGGCTTCAAATTTCGTCACATTGCGAACCTCATCAGCGACACTTGCAGGCGACGTTTGAGTCGCTGCGCGAATATCGTCCTGCAGAAGTTCAAAGTCAGGGTTTGCGGCGAAGTGTTCGACCATCCACTGGGCATAGGGTGCCCAGTCTGTGGCCAGCCTGACGATGCCAGCAGGTATCAGTTTTTGCTGCAGCAACCGCAAAAATTCCGGTTGAATCAAACGCCGCTTGTGGTGGCGTTTTTTCGGCCAAGGGTCCGGAAAAAAAATACGCACTTCCGCCAAGCTGTCGTCGTCGACCTGCGCCAAGATTAGCTGCGCCGGTTGATCGACAAGACGCACGTTGGATAACTGATTTTTCGCCAAGCGCGACAGCATCGAACCAATACCCGGCTGGTAGAGCTCCACACCCAACAACCGCCAGTTGGGTTGCTGTTCGGCCCATGCGATAAGCTCTAAGCCCATGCCAAAACCAATCTCCATGCCGAGGGGGCGATGCTGCAGGTCCTCGGCCTGCCAGCGATATTGATCCGATAATGCTTGCAGAGCGCTGGCCTGAGCCTTGGTAAATCGGCCGCGCCGACGGATGTAGTTGAACGCTGTATCGAGGTCGTCGGTTGATGGTGATTGTGAATCGGACATCGCCGCGCTACCGGTCTCGCTCTTGAGCCGAATCCTTCGACCGCAGGATTGCCACGCAAAGGCATAGCCAACCTGCTATCAGGCTCAGCCCGCCCAGCGGGGTGATGGGCCCCAACCAAGCCACCTGCATCAGCACCAAGAGGTAAATACTGCCGCTAAATGCCAGCACACCCATCGAGAACAGCCAGCCAGCAACGCCAAGCAGGCGCGGCCCGCCAAAATGCCGCCACAAACCGGTGAAGAGCAGGACTAAGGCGTGGGACATTTGGTAAGTAACGGCGGTTTGCCAACTCGACAAGCTATCGTCGGGGATCACATCACGAAGACCGTGGGCGGCAAAGGCCCCTAGCAAAACCGCGAGGAGGCCATAAAGGCCTCCTAACAACATGATCGCCTTGGCGGGCATGATGGTTTTACGAATGGCGTTGGGTAGTTTTCTTAGGCGCCTGCGATGGCCGTTTTGAGCTTGTTCATCGCATTTTTTTCGAGCTGCCGAATACGCTCGGCGGAGACACCGTATTCCTGTGCAAGCTCGTGCAGGGTTGATTTGTCATCGCTCAACCAGCGTTGCTGCAAAATATCCCGACTGCGCTCATCGAGTGCAGCAAGGCCAGAACTCAAGCGCAGGTGCATATCTTTGTCGCTGCTGGCATCTGCGACCAAGTCCGCAGGGTCTGGTGCCGCAGACGGCAGGTAATGTACCGGCGCCGTCGCAGCTTCGTCATCGCTGCCGTAACCATCAAAGGCCATATCGCTGGCGCTGAGGCGACTCTCCATGCGCGTCACTTCGACGCTGGGTACGCCCAATTCGTTCGCGATCGCATCGGTCTCTTCAACGCTTAGCCAGTTCGACGTTTTCTTCGCACCGCGCAAATTAAAGAAGAGTTTGCGCTGAGCCTTAGTCGTCGCCACTTTCACGATGCGCCAGTTACGCAAGATATACTCGTGCATCTCGGCCTTGATCCAGTGCACGGCGAAGGAAATCAAACGCACGCCGACGCTTGGATCGAAACGTTTCACCGCCTTCATCAGGCCAACATTGCCTTCTTGAATCAGGTCAGCTTGGGAAAGGCCGTAGCCTTTGTAGGAGCGCGCTAGGTGTACGACGAAGCGCAGGTGACACATGACCAATTCGCGCGCTGCATCTAGATCACCGTGATCTTGCAGTCTCTGAGCCAATGATTTTTCTTGTTCTGGGCTGAGAATGGGGAACTGACTGATCGTGCGCAGATAGGCGTCAAGATCGGCCCCAGGGGCCATGCTTGGCATCTTCATTACATCTGTTGTCATTGTTTAAAGCCTTCTCATGGGTTCGTTCAATCATTCCTACCGGCCAAAAAAACCGACCGATAGTGCTACCTGTGGTAACAACGGCAAAAATACTAGCACTCACAAAGAGAGAGTGCTAATTCAATTTATGACCAAGGATTCTCAGTGCGAGGCAAAAAACGCACAAAACGGAGCCTGACTGTTAAGTGGCGATCTGCGCCTCCAAACGTTGGCTTAGGGCGATCAGGGCGCCGCCAACCCCCAGCGACCAACCCGCCACCAGTACCGTAAGCACCATTTGCGGGGTAAACCCACCAAGCACCAGCGTGTTGCGATAGGAAATCAGCAGAGATTCCAGCGGCGCTTCAATTTCATTTAGGAATACCGCCATCAAAACGATGGCCATGATCCCACCACCAAGGCCATAGGCGGAACCAAAGTACAAAAACGGGCGACGTAGCTGAGATCGAGTTGCGCCAATGAGTGCCAGCACCCGCAGTTCGGCAAGGCGCGCGTCAATGGCAAGGCGAATGGCGGCAAAGGTGACTAGGACCGCCGCTACCAGCAGCATGGCCGATAGCGCGCTACCACCGCGATTGGCCAGCCTCGATAAGTCACGCAACCGCTCCAGCCATGTGGACTCAATAACCACCTCGTCAACCCCTGCCTGGGCCGCCAGCCGACGACTCAGAGTTTCCAGAGCCAGAAACGGTTGGGTGCTATCGAGCGCCACTGCAAAGGATGTGGGCAGCGGATTTGTTTCAACCTCAGCAATAGCCTGCTGCAAGAATTGCGAATCAGCGCTCTGGGCCAATAGTTCTTCCAGCGCTTGTTGTGGCGTCGTGGGTTGAACCGCTGCAACTGCCGGCTCGCGTTGCAGGGTCGCGGCCATATCGGCAATGGATTGCTCGGAAGCCTCAAGCGCCATATAGACCGTCAGACCGGTACTGCCCTGCCACTGCTGGCTTAGGCTGTGCATATTGCTCTGCAAAACCCAAAGCAAGCCCGGCAAGGCCAACGCGACACCGATCATGAGCCAAACCAAGAAGCTGCTGACGATACGCTGGCTAATAAAGAGCGTGGTTTCCGACGCCACACGACGATGATCGGCCAACCAAGCGCGCGTGCGCCCGCCCTTGGGCTGCCACTTGCTCTGACTGCTCTTAGCGCCGTGCATGGTATCGGCTTTGTTTGCACTCATGTTTGTTCTGCCGTAGCGCTTGGTGCCTGAGTGTCTTGCACCAGCGCACCTTGGGACAGATGTAAAATGCGACAGCCTTGATCCTTGATGAGATCAATATCGTGGCTGGCGACCAGTACCGTAGAGCCCAGATCTTTGAATTGATGAAACAGCGCCATAACCTGTCGTGACAAATAGGGATCTAAGTTCCCCGTGGGTTCATCGGCAAGAATAATCTGCGGCCTGTTCACCACCGCCCGAGCGATACCAACCCGCTGTTGCTCACCAGTCGACAAATGCCGAGGGTACAAGTGTCCACGGTCGCTGAGATCGACCGTTGCCAAGGCGCCTCGTACTCGCCGAGCAATCTCTTTCGCTGCCAGGTGGGTGACTCGCAACGGCAGCGCAACGTTGTCGAAGACCGTTCGATCATTAAGCAAATTATGATCCTGCAGCACGATGCCCAGTTGCCGCCGATACCACGGCAAGGCACCAGGTCCCAGCTGAGCGATGTCGCTGCCATCCACGACGACGCGACCACTGGTCGGCATTTGTGCGCCAATCAACAGTTTCAACAGGGTGCTCTTGCCGGCACCCGAATGGCCGGTCAAAAAGACCATGGAGCCTTGCTCGATGTCCAGCGACACATCGGATAACCCTTCGGAACCGTTATCGAACCGTCGAGTCACTCGCTGGAGCTGCAAAAACGACACGGTTAGGCAGGCTCCTCAGCTTGCAGCAGTGCAGACACAAAGGCCTCGGGTTCGAAGGTACGTAGATCTTCTATGCCTTCGCCGACGCCGATAAAACGCACGGGGATACGCTGCGTACCCAAGGACTGGGACGCCAGCGCAAACAGCACACCGGCCTTCGCCGTGCCGTCTAATTTGGTCACCACTAAGCCTGTGAGCGGTATGGTTTCGTTGAACAGTTTGACCTGACTCAGCGCGTTTTGGCCAACACCGCCATCGAGCACTAAGATCACCTCGTGGGGGGCTTGCTCGTCTAAGCGCTTGACCACGCGCTGGATCTTGGCCAATTCATCCATCAGCTGGCTCTTGGCCTGCAGTCGGCCCGCCGTATCCACCAACAGTACATCTACACCCTTGGCATGGGCGCTTTGCACGGCGTCAAAGGCAACGGACGCGCTATCCGATCCCTGTGCTTGGGCGATGACGGGAATATCCTCGCGTTGTCCCCAGGACTGCAGCTGCTCTACCGCCGCCGCACGAAACGTGTCGCCAGCGGCCAACATCACGCTCAGACCTTGGTTTTTGAAACGCTTTGCTAACTTGCCGATGGTCGTGGTCTTACCGACACCGTTCACACCCACGAAGAAAATCACCTTGGGCAATGCATCAGCCGCCCTGGGCTCAACCACCAAGGGCTGCGCCACACCTGCTAAACGCTGCACCAGTAGCTCTTCTAGCGCTTGGTACAACGCACCCATGTTCGCCAACTCGCGGCGGCCCGCGCGCTCGGTAAGCTCGGTAATAATGGCCTGGGTCGTTTCCATGCCAACGTCGGTCATGAGCAACGCCGCCTCAAGATCTTCCAGGGCGGATTCATCGATCTCTTTCTCACCAAGCAGCAGGTTGCCAAGCCCTTGGGCAAGCTGCTCACGGGTTTTCGACAAGCCACTGCGCAGCCTGCCGAAAAAGCCATCGGCGGTGGCTGATGATTCATCAGAAGTGAGGGATTCGTTCTGCTCAGTCATGCTTGGATTCTCTTGCAAACACTACGAGGGATACTCATGGCTGCCCATCGTCTGCGGTGGATCGATTCTATAGCATTCGTTCTTCAGCTTAGCGCGCGGGTTACCTGCTTTGAAAAAAAAAGTTCGGCAAGGCAAAAGTCAGGAGGTACGTATCAACAGCGGCACTCTGCGAGGGCGCAAGCTGACCTTTCCCGACATAGAGGGCCTGCGCCCCACACTTGGGCGCACCCGGGAGACTCTGTTCAACTGGATACGTCCGACACTCCCTGATGCGCGGTGCCTCGATCTGTTCGCAGGCTCAGGGGTTCTTGGCCTGGAGGCAGCCTCCATTGGCGCCAGCGAAGTCGTGTTTGTAGAAAATCACGGCGCGGCGGCCAAGCATATTGCCGCGGCGCTCGAGAGCTTTCATTTATTAACGCGGTGCAGCCTGCACAGTGACGATGCCCTGAGTTTTCTCAGCAGGCCTTTACCTTTAGCACCCTTCGACTTTGTTTTTATCGACCCACCATTTGCCAGCACTCAGCTGCTGACAAATGCCGTCACCCTGCTGGTCGAACAAAACCTTGTGCAACAGGCGATGTATCTGGAATTCGAGCAACAGCAAGAGGCCGCCGTCGAGGCGCTGATGCAGCAACACGGGCTTAAGCAGCTAAGGTCAACAAAGGCCGGCAACACCCGAAGCTGGCTAATTGCGCCGAACCTAACGCAAGGTTAGCATCCGCTGACCTCGCAATAACGCGCTACGGATTGGTAAGGAAATCACGGCATGGCTGAACGCATCGTCGTCTATCCGGGTTCATTTAACCCGATCACTAACGGTCATACCGACCTTGTCGAGCGGGCATTAACGCTCTTTGATCATGTGGTGCTTGCCATCGGTACGTCAGCGCAAAAAGACCCCGCGGTGGCGCTAAAAGATCGTATGGAGCTTTGCCGTGAGGTGCTGGCGCCCTACGGTGATCGCGTATCTGTAGAGGGCTTCAACAGTTTGTTGGTGGACTTTGTGCGAGCGAAAAACACGCGCTTTGTGCTGCGCGGGCTGCGCACGGTGACAGATTTCGACTACGAGTTTCAGATGGCGGAGATGAATCGCTCCTTGGACCCGCAGCTTGAATACGTCTTCCTACCGACCTCTCGTGACTGCTCGTTCATCTCATCCACGCTGGTGCGAGAGATTTCAGCCTTGGGTGGCGATATCTCTCAGTTTGTCGATCCAGCCGTGATGGCAGCACTGGCCAAGGACTAACAGACCGGTCGCTTCCAGCCTGAGAATGTCTGACAGGTTGGGCAGTACACGGTACTGCGCTGGCCCAAAATCTGTAGCTTCAACTGTGCCTGACAGACATTGCAGGCCTCGCCTTGGCGGCCATACACATTGAGGCTTTGCTTGAAATAGCCGGGCTGGCCGTCAGACCCGACAAAGTCCCTAAGGGTTGTGCCGCCGACGTTTATGGCATTGGCCAAGATTTCTCGAATCGCCTCCGCGAGAAAGCGATAAGCCAGCCGACTTACCTTATAGGCCGGCGTAGACGGTCGGATACCGGCTCGAAAGAGTGATTCGGCAGCGTAGATGTTGCCCACGCCCACCACTACCTTACCGTCCATGATGTGGTTCTTCACCGCCACCTTGCGCTTGCGCGAGGTGGCAAACAGATAGTCGCCGGAGAATTCATTACCCAACGGTTCCGGCCCCAAATTCTTGAGCAACCAGTGTTGCGCACTGGGGTGTTCGACAAAGTGGAAACTGCCGAAGCGGCGAGGGTCGTTGTAACGCAGCCATTGGCCATGCTTGACCTCGATGTCGATATGATCGTGCAGCCGCGGTGCGTCATTAGGCGCCACCACACGCAAGCTGCCGGACATACCCAAGTGCACGATGAGCGCCCCGGTTGCTGTTTCAATCAAGATATATTTCGCGCGTCGAGCGACGCTTTTGACGACGCTACCCGACAGATGATCGGGTAGCTCTACCGGCCATCGAAGACGACTTTCGCGAACGTTGACTCGCGCAATCGTCTGGCCGCTGAGAAAGGGTTCGATTCCCCGTCGAGTCGTTTCGACTTCCGGGAGTTCAGGCATCTGCTACTTGATTTTGCCTTCTTTGTAGATCACATGCTTGCGCACCACGGGATCGTACTTTTTGATCTCCATTTTATCCGGCGTGTTCTTCTTGTTCTTGTCGGTGGTGTAGTAGTGGCCGGTACCGGCACTTGAAACCAACTTGATCTTATCTCGCATGATTTAGCTCCCTATATCTGTCGGCGAAGGCT
>SHAE01000020.1 GCA_004213835.1 OM182 bacterium
CGGTGAATACAAGCGTCATGACTTCTCCCTCAAGCTTGATGTACCGATGCTACCATGGGGCAAGAGTCGGGTGATTGAACGGAGTTATCGTGAAGACAGTGACCTGCGTTGAGGATCTGCGCCAACTGCACCAGCAGCGGGTGCCTAAAATGTTTTATGACTATGCCGAGTCGGGTTCCTGGACTGAGACGACGTTTCGGCGCAACAAAGACGCCTTTGATGAGATCAAGCTGCGCCAGCGGGTGGCCAAGGACATCAGCACGCGCAGTATCGTCGGCACCATGCTCGGCGCAGAGCAGCGCATGCCGGTGGCACTGGCGCCGACGGGTCTGACCGGTATGCAGCATGCCAACGGAGAGATTCTTGCAGCCCAGGCTGCCGAGGCGTTTGGCGTGCCATTTACGCTTTCAACCATGAGCATTTGTTCTATTGAAGATGTGGCCGCGCACACGCAAAAACCTTTTTGGTTCCAGCTCTATGTGATGAAGGATCGCACATTCATCGCAGCGCTAATCGCGCGGGCCAAGGCAGCAGGCTGCAGCGCCTTGGTGCTAACGCTGGATTTACAGATTATCGGCCAGCGCCATAAAGATTTGAAAAACCAGATGACCGCACCGCCCAAACTGACGCTGAAAAATTTACTCAACATGGCCTCCAAGCCGCGCTGGTGCGCGGGTATGTTGGCGACGCGGCGTCATTCCTTCGGCAACATCATTGGTCATGCCAAGGGTGTAGAGAATCTCACCTCGCTTTCCCAGTGGTCGGCAGAACAACTAGACCCGACGCTCAGCTGGGATGATGTGGCGTGGGTGCAAGAACAGTGGGGCGGCAAGCTGATTTTGAAAGGGCTTATGGATGCAGAAGATGCGGCCATCGCCGCCAGCCTTGGGGTGGACGCCATCATCGTTTCCAATCACGGTGGACGGCAGCTTGATGGCGCGCCAGCGAGCATTGAAGTGCTGCCTGAGATCGTCGGTCAAGTGGGCGGCGCCTGTGAGGTGTGGCTCGACGGTGGCATACGTTCCGGTCAAGACGTCTTTAAGGCGAAGGCACTTGGCGCGGACGCAACCCTGATTGGCAAGGCTTTTTTGAACGGCTTGGGAGCCATGGGCAAGGCTGGTGTCACGCAATGTCTTGAGATCATCGAAAAAGAGTTGGATCTGACCATGGCTTTTTGCGGTAAAACACAATTGAGCGAAGTGGGCAGCGATGTGATTTACACTGTGGCCAACAATTAAAACCAAACAAGCTCCCGAGTCTGTGACAAAGGGGTACAGAAAAGGGGAGAACGATGGCGGTATCTACACAACTTTTTGATTTGAGCGGGCAGGTTGCCCTGATCACGGGCGCCTCCAAGGGCATGGGTAAGGCCATGGCCATGGCGCTGGCCGAACACGGCAGCCAAGTGGTGATCTCTAGCCGCAAGCAGGATGCTTGCGAGGAGACCGCGGCCGAGATTAACGCCGCCGTGGGCGCTGAACGCGCCATCGCGATTGCTTGCAACATTGGCTACAAAGAACAGTTGCAGAATTTGGTTGACGAGACGCGTTCGCGTCTTGGCCCGATTGATACCCTCATCGCCAATGCTGGAGTGAACCCGTTTTATGGGCCGATGTCTGAGATTCCCGACGAGGCCTTCGATAAGACCATGAACTCTAACCTGCGGTCCAATCATTGGCTGTGCCAGATGGTGGCGCCAGACATGCTGGCTAAGCAGCGCGGCTCCATCATGATTACCGCCAGTGTCGGCGCCTTTGGCCCGTCAGAAACGCTGGGTACCTACAACATCTCCAAGATGGCAGACATTGCACTGGTGCGTAACCTTGCCATGGAGTGGGGTCCACAGGGCGTGCGGGTAAACGCCCTATGCCCGGGGTTGATTCGCACCGACTTTGCCAAGGCGCTCTGGGATAACCCAGAAGCTGCTAAGCGCGTCACCGAGCAAACACCGCTGCGCCGATTTGGTGAGGCCGAAGACTTCAAGGGCATTGCCGTATTCGCCGCATCGGATGCCAGCGCCTATGTCACCGGTCAGGCGTTGACGGTATGTGGTGGCACGCACATGTTCCGATAACGTCGTATGAGGGGGATCTATGACGCAGTGGCATGAACCGGTAAGCGGGTTTCAATATCAAACCCACAGCCTCGATCTGTCGGCGCAGACCCAAGCCGAGCGACTGACAGCCTGCGGTATTGATCCCGCCATATTCGACGATGACGTTGATCCCGCATTTTTCATCGGCCTGGCCATTCATGCCGGTATCGACAGCGGTATTAGCGCTGAAGGCAACATCAACATGCTGCAGCGGTTGATTCAGCATCGCCCAGCGAAGCTGGGCGAAATGCTAACCGTGAAGGGCGAGATCAAAAGCGTTACCGCTGTGCCGAGAGGTCAGCGGGTGGAAACCGACGTGTGGTTTGAAGACGCAGCAGGCGAGCGCGTGATCAGTTGCCCGCGCACCTCTCTGCGCCCGCAAGCTCAGACAAATGCAAACAGCGGCGCTGGCGATAAGCCGCGGCCGGTCGTGGACGACCTCGCGGTGCTTAGGCTAGGTGAGAGCTATCAACTCACCCCAGAGCGGGTAAAGTCCTACAGCGTCGAAGGCAACAGCATTCACTACGAGCAAGCAGCGGCAGAGCGGGCGGGTTTTCGTGCGCCACTGATTGGCGGTGGTATGGGTGTGCACTATCTGACCGCGCAAATGTGGCACGACCGCCGCCCCAATTCGTTTGCAGCCTCAATCTATTTTCGTCGCCCCATTTTTTGGGATGAAGCAGTGCAGGTGGGTGTGATCGAAGAAGGTGACAGCTGGACGGGCATGGGCCTGCTCAAGCTGCTCATGGCAGGTACAGGTGCAAGCCAGCCCGCCAAGGTCGGCACCGAGCTGTCGCTAGCCAGTTATCAACTAGCCTAGGGGTAGCCTTACCTTCGCTGTACCAAACACCCGGGTCTCGTCCTTGGTGTTCTTGACTGTCATATCCAGTTCGACAATGCCTTCGTCTTCGTCAATGTCGGTGACTACGGCGCTGATGATGGCTGGTGTGTCGGCCAGCATGGGTGCGCGAAACACGGTGTCCACATGCTCCACTTGGCCTGCTGGCGCCCACTGGTGAATGGCACTGGTGAGAAAGCCCATGCCCATGATGCCGGGTACCAGTGCACCGGGAAAACCCTCTTCGCGCGCACCTTCGTGGCTTTCAAAGCGTGCCCCACCCCAGCCGACAGCTCGGGCGAAAGCACCCACGTTGTCCAGCGAGGTATCGGGTTCAAACACCGGTAGTTCGACGCCAAATTCAACGTCTTCGATCGTTTTAACGCTCATGTGTCTGGTTTCTCCCGAACAACCAATCTGGAATCGATATTAGCCAAGTGTGTATCCGCCGAGTCGAATAGCTCGGTGCGCACCACGATAAAGATCATGCGTCCAGAGCGACCTTTCTTATCGTAAATATCGTGCAGGTGAGCTTTGACTGTCATGGGTACGTTGGGACGCACCGGGGCGAAACGTTCTACCGCCTTACCGCCGTCCATAGGAATACCGCCGAGGGAGGGAAAGTCGATAGGCAAGTGCTGGCCGGATGAAATACTGCACAGATAGGCAGGTGTGGCCTGAAAGTTCTCATCGCAGGGATCGATAAATTCACTGCGGCTTTCACCTGACGCTTTAGCGGCGGTGACCAGCTTTTCGGCCTGTAGCTGTAGATCGCGACTGGCGAACTCAGTGTTCAGGAATCGGCCCTTGAGTTCATCAAGGTCAACCATTTTTGCTATCCCTCTCCCGATGCAGTGGCGAGCGATGATACGGGGCCTGCCCGGCGCTTGCCAGCGTGTGAGTGATGCTTGCATCTGGCTCGCTGGGTTGCTTTGCGCCGATTCCAACCCACTACTACAATCCGGCAACGATATTTCAGGAGAGGAAGATGGGGCCATTAGCCGGGTTACGAGTGGTAGAGCTTCAGGGCATTGGTCCCGGGCCGTTTTGCGGCATGATGCTGGCGGATATGGGTGCAGAGCTGATTCGCGTCGATCGATCGAGCGCGAAGGGTAAGGACGCTAACAAGTACGATGTGCTCGCCCGAGGCCGCAAGAGCATCGCAGTAGACCTTAAGAGTGATGCCGGCGTTGAAACCGTGCTCAAGCTGGTGGAGAGCGCCGATGTGCTGCTGGAAGGTTTTCGTCCCGGTGTGACGGAACGACTGGGTCTTGGGCCCGATGTCTGTTTGGCGAGAAATCCTAGTTTGATCTATGGCCGCATGACGGGCTGGGGTCAGTATGGTTCCATGGCCAGTGCTGCCGGACATGACATTAATTACATTTCATTATCTGGTGTACTGCACGGTATCGGCGAGCCGGGCGCCAAACCCACGCCGCCTCTGAACTTGGTCGGAGACTTTGGCGGCGGCGGCATGATGCTGGCTTTCGGTGTTATGGCGGCGCTGTATGAACGTGGGCAGTCCGGCCAAGGGCAAGTCATCGACGCAGCCATGACCGATGGTTCGGCGCTGCTGATGAATTCAATCTATGGGCTGATGGGACAGGGGGTATGGAAACATCAGCGCGGCAGCAACCTGCTCGACGGCGGCGCGCACTTTTACGGTACCTATGAAACCAAGGACGGCAAGTTCGTCTCCATAGGCTCCATTGAGCCTCAGTTTTATGCGCTGCTGCTGGAAAAAACCGGCCTTGCCGATGACCCGGATCTGCCGCGCCAGATGAGTCGGCAAGATTGGCCAGCCTTAAAAGAGAAGCTGGCTGGCATTATGGCGGGTAAGACTCGCGACGAATGGGATGCGATCATGTTGGGCACAGACATTTGCTACGCGCCGATCCTGACCTTGGAAGAAGCTGCAGAGCACCCGCACAACCGAGAACGCGGCACCTTGGTGGAAGCCAACGGCGTACTCCAAGCCGCGCCCGCCCCACGTTTTTCGCGCACCGCACCCGAAATGCCCGGCCCAGTGGCAGTACCCGGTGATAACTCTCGGGAGATTCTGGCGGACCTAGGAATGAGCGACGGCGAGATCGAGGCGCTGTTTGAATCAGGCGCTGTGGCCTGAAGCTTTTTCGGCATCTTCATTGATCATGCGCTGGGCACTCAAATAATCCAGCGCATGCTCGGCGGCGAGCCGCACGATATCCTCGTGCTCGACTTTGAAGCGCTCTCGGCCATCAGGCTGCTGGGTAATTTTCATCGCAACATCGCCCAGTCGTGTGGCGACGATTCGCTGTTGCCTAGGCAGCACACGTTTGGCGAAGGGCAAAATGCGCAAACCGATACTGGTTGATGCATTGAGCAACGTGTCGGTAACCGCCTCCAGTTCTGCGTCATGACATAGCGCCGTTAGGCACTGGGCCGGACGCTGCTTCTTCATCATGATGGGCTGGGCAAAGACGTCTACCGCACCGGCAGCGAAGAGGGCGTCCATGAGCGGGCCATAGGCTTCTGGCGACATGTCGTCGATGTTGGCTTCAATTTGGTAGTGACCGGTCTCTAGATCGGTAAAGCGCTGACTAAGCTGCGCTGATGCCGCGGGTTCGTAGGTGCCCAGTGCCACACGCAGCACGTTGGGAATGATGAAATCCTTGCGGCCTACGCCATAGCCAATGACCGTGGGCGTGAAGACACCCTTGGGCGAAAACTCCGCCACCGTGCCTGCCAAAATCGCGGCGCCCGTAGGCGTAGTGGCTTCACCGTCGACGGTGCCGTAGCGACAGGGGACGCCGTGCAGTAGCTCTTGCGTGGCAGGTGCTGGCACCGGCAGTCGGCCATGGGCACAGTTAACGAAACCACTGCCGACTTCTACCGCATCGCAAAGCACGATATCGGGCTGTAGATACTCAATGGCGGCGGCAGCGCCGACGACGTCGACGATGGAGTCCATGGCGCCGACTTCGTGAAAGTGCACATCCTTTGGCGCGATGTTATGAATCTTGCCTTCGGCTGCGGCGATGCGAGCGAACAAATCTAACGCTCGAGCCGCAATGCCCTGAGGCAGATCGGCTTGTTCGATCATGGCGACGATGGTGCTGTGATGCCGGTGATCGCCTTGGTCTATCACACCCACATTCGCCTGCAGGCCTGAAATGCCCATTTTGCTGGCGGCCTCAAAGGTGAGGGTAAACTCGCCTTTAATTGGCAGTTTTTGCAGCACTTGCAAAAGGTAGTCCTCGGGCACGCCAAGGTTGACCAAGGCCGCCATATGCATGTCGCCAGCGATACCGCAGCTGGGTTGGTAGTAGAGGGCTTTCATATGCTTCCTTGGGGTTCCTTGCCTTAAATGCTCTAAATGCTCAACTAAGGCGAAATGTTTGGACGCCGAATCGGCGGCTCAAGTATCCTGCTGGGCCGCATTTTTGCACTGTCATTCGCGGAGTGCGACTGGCTTCCGCCGGCATTAGGCCAAGTTATCAGGAGAGTTTGTGAACCGCTTTTTCCGCAACGTCCGTCTTTACCGTATTTTCAGTCAGTGGCCCGCCACGGAAGAGGCATTGTCAGAAGTCCTCGGCAACGCTGCCTTTAAGCCTTGCGGGGCTTACAGCGAACGCAGCGGCGGCTTTGAGCCGCCGGTGACCGGTGCCGGTGACCTGCTTGCTCGCCGGGTGAGCGGGGCAGATTTGCTGCAGTTGCGTATTCAAACCCGCGTGCTGCCGCCTGCGGCGGTGCAAGAGGCGCTAGCGGTGCGCATCGACGCCTTCAAACAGCGCACGCAAACCGAGCCAAATCGCTCGGAAAAGCGTGATTTGAAAGACGAGGTGTATTCCGAGCTGCTGCCTCAAGCCCTGCTGCGATCAGATCGGGTGCAGGCGATCATGTTGCCCGCAGACGGGGTGCTGGTCGTTGGTAGTGCCCGAGAGAGTGCGGCAGATTACTTTATGGACGCGCTAAAGCGCGCCATGGTGACCTTTCAATATGCGCCATTGGCCTTCAAAACACCTGCGGATGAGTTGATGAAGCGACTGTTCATGGGTGCTCCCAGCGAGCGCTTTCGCATGGGCCGCGAGTGCCGTATGCGCGATCCGGCAGATACGCGTTCGTCAGTAAACTGGCTCGACTTCGACTTAGGTGACTCGAGCATTCGGCGTCACGTGAGCGATGGTCTCAGGGTGGACCGACTCGGTTTGGTCTTCGAGCAAGTCTGCGGCTTGGTCATCGACCAAGATCTCGTGCTGCGCAAGGTGCGTTTGCTCGGCCAAGACGACATGGATCAGTTACCCGATGAGGATCCATTGGCCAAACATGACGCCGAATTTGTGATCATGGCGGGAGCTTTCAAAAGTCTCGTGGACGGCCTATCGACCGAGCTTGGTGGCTTCGTGTCCTGACTTCGTCTCGTGCTCATGGCATGCTCATTTGCCGGAGGATCAAGTAGGGGAGTGCGATGCGCTATTGGCGCCAACGGATGCCTAAACGAATGAGTCATACCAGCGTTTGGGCGATGGCCTTGCTGATCACTTTGCTGATGGTCTTGCTGATGGCTCTGCCGGCCTCAGCGGCAAATGATGTGGGCTCCACATCTCCTGTGATGCCACCCAATATCGTGATCTTTTTTGCCGACGACCTTGGCTACGGTGATCTTGGTAGCTTTGGCCACCCCTACATTCGCACACCCAACATCGACACCTTGGCGGCCAATGGTCAGCGCTGGACCGACTTTTACGTCGCTGCAGCGGTGTGTTCACCCAGTCGCGCAGCGCTGTTAACCGGACGGTTGCCCGTACGCAGCGGTCTGTATGGCAACACCATTCGCGTTTACTTCCCCGATGAACCCGGCGGCTTGCCGCAGTCAGAAGTCACCTTGGCGGAAGCGCTTAAGGACAACGGCTACGCCACCGGCATGTTTGGCAAGTGGCATTTAGGCGACGCGCCTCATGCGCTGCCTACGCGCCATGGTTTTGACGAGTGGATTGGCGTGCCGTATTCCAATGACATGAACTGGGTAGATGAACCAGATTTTGCAGAACTGGTGAAGCTCAGTATGCGTGGCAACACGGCTGAGCAAGCGGCGGTTTATGCCAGACGCGGTGCCAAATATGCTGACCCCAAGGCCGAGCATTTTGCTGCGCCGCTCATGTTTAGCCGCGCGACCAACAACGGGTTTGTAGATCGGGTCGAACAGCCCACCGACCAAACCCTGCTCACGCAGCGCGCTACCGAGGCCGCCGTAGACTTCGTACAGCGCAGTGCCGATGAGCCGTTTTTTCTCTACATGCCCTATTCCATGCCGCATACACCGCTGTTTCGCAGCGATGCCTTCGCCGGTCGCAGTCTGGGCGGGCGCTATGGTGATGTGGTGGAAGAAATCGATGCCAGTGTCGGCGCCATTCACGACGCCATTGAGGCTGCCGGGGTGCTTGAAAACACGCTGATTATTTTCACCAGTGACAACGGGCCATGGCTTTTCATGCGTGAAGAAGGCGGTGTGTCTGGTCTGCTGCGAGATGGTAAGGGCACGACGTTTGAAGGTGGTGTGCGCGTGCCCACCGTATTTTATTGGCCGGGTACCGTCGTGCCCGAGGTGGTCAGCGAGATTGGCTCAGCCATGGATCTGTTCACAACCGTCATGGCGCTGGTTGGTGACGACGCGGCATCCGCTACAGACGCACTTGATCTCAGTCCCCGACTGCTCGGTGAGGGCGTAAGCCCGCGTAACGAAATGCCTTACTACCGCGGCGGATCGTTGTATGCCTATCGCAAAGGCCCATGGAAACTGCACTTTATTACCGAGGGGGCATATGGCTTGCCACCGGCCAAGCAGCAGCACGAAACGCCCCAGCTTTATCATTTGCAGCGTGACCCCGCCGAACGCTTTGATGTCGCGGCGCAAAACCCTCGGGTGGTCGCAGACCTTCAGGCCGCAGTGGCCGCCCATCAAGCGGCTGTGACGATTGCGCCGCCCTTATTCGATGCGCGGCTGGCGGCCATTGCTGCGCAAATGCAGCGCCAAGCGGCGAACCCAACCACGCCAAATAACGATCAATAGGATAGGCCCATGCTCAGCATACCCACCGAAGAATCTATAACCGTAGAATGGTTTAACGCGTGCTTCGCCAAGGCCGGCCTAACTGGCGAGGTGAGCGGGTTTGACGCTGCGCGGGTTGGTACGGGGCAAATTGGCAAGTGCGTGCGCTATACCTTGCGCTTTGCCGATCAAGGCGAATTGCCTAAATCCGTGATCGGCAAGTTCCCCTCCGACGATGAGAACAGCCGGCAAACGGGTTTAGTGCTACTGAACTTTCTCAAAGAGGTGAAGTTCTACCAAGAGCTGCAGCAGCGTGTCGCCATCAAAACCCCGCGCTGTTATTTCTCTGAAATCACAGATCAAGGTCCGGAATTTTTTCTACTGTTGCAAGACCTTGCACCGGCGCAGCAGGGTGATCAGCTGGCAGGTTGCTCGCCCCAGGTGGCCAAGGCCGCGCTGGCAGAACTGGTGGGTTTGCAGGCACCGGCGTGGTGCGATGCGACGTTGCATGACCTGAAATGGCTGCGCGACGCCGAAGCTGCCGCGTTGGTGAATACCATGGATTTGTACCGCCAGACCTTGCCCGGATTTGTAGATCGCTATGGACCGCATTTGGCGGCAGATGAAATCGCCATCATCAAGCAGGTGGGTGAGGTGGAAAGCTCGCCGCTCAACGCAGACTTTCCTGAGGTGTTCTCATTAACGCATGTGGATTACCGGCTGGATAATCTGATGATCGATGCCACTAGTGCAGAGCTTGGGGTCACAGTGGTGGATTGGCAGAGCATTACGCTGGGCCCGCCCATGAACGATGCTGCTTACTTTATTGGCGCAGGGCTCGAGCCCGAGGTGCGCAAGCCGGTAGAAGAGTCCTTGGTTCGAGGCTATTACGAGGGGCTGCTAAGGGCTGGTGTCACCGACTTTTCCTGGGAGGATTGTTGGCAGGGTTACCGGCGTGGGGCCTTTTCGGGATTCGCGGTCACCGTGGTGGCTTCCATGCTGGTGGCGCGCACTGACCGTGGCGATACCATGTTTACCACCATGGCTCGCCGTCATGCCCGGCATGCGATCGATCTTGGTTCGGCAGAGTTTCTCCTTTGAGGCTGACCGCTAAGTTAGCGAATGCCATTCCATGCCGCGCGTTCTTCTGGGTCCGGATCCTCAACAACCGCGTAAATATCATCAAAAAACATCGTCGCGCGGGTATCTGAATCATAGGCAGGCCAGCCGGGCTCACCGGTTTTGATGAAGTCGCACCAAGCCTTGTGCATGGTGTCGGCAAGCCCTTGGGGTGAGGGGCCTGGCCCTAAGAAGAAATCCACACCCGCTTGATCGAGGTTATTGAAAGCAAATGGAATTTCCAGCGAGTGGGTGGCTGCTAACACGCCATTCAAAGCTCGTGATCGCCAGTTGAATTGATACATAAAGGTTGGCGCCGCCTCTTGTCGTGCCTCTGCTAGGCGGATCGCTGGTATGCGAAACATGTGATCTGTGGTCAGGGCGACAAGAAGATCGTGGCTCGATGCTTCCGGGCGAGTGCGTTGATAAACCGCTAACGCCTCAACCGCCTGATACCCCGCTACCGTGCGCTCAAGCTTTTCTCGGCTGGTCTCGCCGGTACTCCACAATGTGGTCTCATCCTTATTGCTACCCGTCAGTACGCGCACTGTGCTGCTGGCGCCATTGCGAGCTGCAGTTAGCGGATCGTCCGGGAGGGTGGCGTTGCCGTGTACGGGATAGAAGGGCGATACCGCCACGCCCAGCGAGTTAACCTGCCCGGCGCCTTGAGCAAAATAAGCAGAGGTAGCTTTCTGCGCGATCAATATGTCGTCTGCTGATGCAGCTTCGATTTCGACAGCGCTGCGCAATCCCAGTTCGCCGAGAAAATGTTCGGTGACTTTTTTCGATGCCTCCCGAGGCAGAGTGTGATGACAAGCCCCGCTTTGTGGGATGGCCTGCTGGAATAATCCCTCGGCACTGGGGCATGCCATGAGCGTTGCGACGCTAAAACCGCCGGCAGACTCGCCAGCGATGGTGACCCGGCTTGGGTCACCGCCAAAGGCTGCGATGTTGTCCTGTACCCACTGCAAAGCAGCGATCTGATCCAGCGTGCCGTTGATGTTCGAGGTCGCGAATTCCTCACCCAGGTGTGTGAGGTCCACAAAGCCCAGTGCGCCGAGGCGGTAGTTAATGGACACCACGACGATGTCATTGTTTTTGGCAAAACGGTTGCCGTTGTACCAAGGAATGGCGCCTTGGCCGCTGGTGTAGCCGCCGCCGTGAATCCACACCATGACCGCGCGGCCGCCCGCATCGCCATTTTCCAGCACTGCCAACGGTGCTGAGATATTCAGATACAGGCAGTCCTCACTCCAGCGCACGGGTGCGCTGTCAGTCATGCCGCCGCTGGGAATTTGCGGCGCCGCTGGCGAGAACTTCAGCGCTGGATAGGGCTCAGAAAACTTGGCCAGCGGTTGCGGCGGGCGAAAGCGCAGGCTTTCCACTGGTGCTTGTGCATAGGGAATACCGGCGAACAGCAGTGCATCGTTTTTGACGCGGCCTTGAATGCTGCCTGCGGCTGCCTGAACGGTCACTTGCTCGATGTGCGTGGATTGATTCACTGTCCCTAACTCCCCTGTTGTTCCCGTGGCCAGTATTGCTGATTTTGGGCCCGGTGCGATACCGGCAGCGGATCATTCTTCACGCTGAGCCAGAGCGCGACGGTATCGTCCCTTGACCCGCCGGATGGCACCTCATACATTGCCCCTCGCCTAACGATCCCGTTTTATCTGGGCTCGAGAAATAAAAATGACAGTGGGAGTCAGATGTACCAATTGTTAAGAACAGCCTTGTGTTTGGGATTGCCGAAGAGGGCTGCGACCTGCATCGCTGTCCTTTGCGCAGGATGGTTGTCCGTGGGGGCGGTGCAAGCCAGCGAAGACACATTCGAGCCTAACTTTCCCCGCACCATGTCATGGAGTGCCTATAACTTGGGCACCACGGGCTACAACCAAGCGGTGGCCATTGGTAAGGCACTAAAAGACAACTACGACGTGAACCTGCGCGTGTTGCCCGGCAAGAACGATGTTTCGCGTTTGTTGCCCCTGCAGCGCGGTCGCGTGCAATTTTCAGCAAACGGGGTCGCCACCTACTTTGGCCAAGAAGGCGTGTTCCAATTTGCAGGCAAAACCTGGGGGCCTATGCCGCTGCGCATCGTGCTTGCCTCCCACGGTGATTCCAACCAAGCGCTGGGTGTTGCCAATGACCTCGGCATCAAGACCTATGCTGATCTGCGCGGCAAGCGTGTGCCCTTTGTGCGTGGCGCGCCTGCACTAAATGTCACTACGCAGGCCTTTCTCGCCTGTGGTGGCCTGACTTGGGACGATGTCGAACGGGTCGACTTTCCCGGCTACAACGCCATGTGGACTGGCGTGGTGAATGGTCAGGTAGATGCTGCCTATGCCACCACGGTATCTGGTCCAACGCGCAAGCTAGAGGCCTCACCTCGGGGTATTTTTTGGCCGCCTGCGCCCCATGACGATGATGGCTGTTGGCAGCGTATGGCCAAGGTCGTGCCCTTTATGCAGAAGCATGTGGCGACCCGTGGTGCTGCTATTTCGGTGGAGAATCCTCACGAAGGGGCAACCTATCCCTATCCCATATTGATTACTTTGGCGTCTCAGGAGCCACAAATCGTTCACGATTTAGCCAAGGCCATTCACCTGCACTATGACGAGTACAAAACCGCTGATCCTGGCAGCATTGGTTGGGCCATGGAGCGCCAGAATTTTCAGTGGGTGGTGCCCTACCACGACGGTTCCGTGCGATACCTGAAATCCATAGGGGTGTGGAGCGACGAAGCCGAAGCGCACAATCAGCGCCTGATTGAGCGACAGGCGGTACTCGCAGCAGCTTGGCAGGCTCACAAGGCGGCGGATCCCGAGGACTTTGTCGAAGCTTGGATGCAGCGGCGGGCTGACGCCTTGGTTGCTGCAGGTTTTGAACCCGTCTGGCGTTAAGCCAGTTACATGACTGCCACTCCACACCCCTACATTCGCAGCTTGGTTGCTGTGCTTGCCATGCTGGCACTCATTCTGGCCATGGATACGCTGCGGCTGTTTGGCTCTCAGCAATGGCTGAGCGCCTTTGTGGGCATTGAAACCCAGTACTTTTATGCACTGCTTGGCCTACTCGCACCCTGGGTGTTCATCACGTTCCCCAGTAGACCTTGGATCGATTGGCCGCTGGCCATCGCCTTTGTTGCCATTCTTGCAGGCTTCTTTGTCACCGCAGAACAGGCGCTGGACGAAGCTTGGGAGTTCGCTGCGCCGGACTATGCGGTTTACGCATCCATCGCGCTGTGGGCCATGCTGCTGGAAGCGTTGCGCAGAGCGGCAGGTTGGCCGCTGTGTCTAATCGCTGGCGCATTTTCCATTTTGCCCGTAGTCACTGAATACATGCCCGGCTTCCTAAATGGATTGCCTTCCACCTGGGCGGAGGCCGCGTCCTACCATCTGCTCTCCATCGAAAGTGTGTTCGGTCTACCGTTTCGCGCCTTTGCCGATTTGGTCATCGGCTTTGTCGTGTTTGGCGTAGTGCTTCAGCACACTGGTGGCGGTCAGTTCTTTTTAAATCTTGCCTTCGCCATTTTAGGCAGACAGCGGGGCGGGCCCGCCAAGGTCGCCATCGTTTCCAGCGGTCTGATGGGGTCCATGAGCGGCAGTGTGGTGACTAACGTGCTGACCACGGGCCAACTCACCATTCCGGCAATGCGTAAATCCGGCATGGCCGACGAGGTGGCTGGAGGCGTTGAAGCCTGTGCTTCCACCGGCGGTGTGCTGCTGCCGCCCATTATGGGTTCCACAGCCTTTGTGATGGCCACGCTTCTGGATATCGCCTACATCGATGTTGCCGCAGCCGCGGCCTTACCCGCGTTTTTGTACTTTGCGAGTTTGTATCTGCAGATCGATGCCTATGCTGGGCGAGAAAAGGTCGTGGGCCTTGCCGAGGAGGATATTCCCAGCCTGCGTAAAACCATCGCGGAAGGGTGGTTTTATTTGGGCGCTTTCGCGCTGCTGATTTTTTTACTGATTTTCTTGCAGCAAGAATCCATCGCGCCGTATTACGCCACCGCCGCGCTGTTGGTGCTCAATCAGTTTTCACCGCAGCACCGTTTAGATCTCACTGGTGCGGTGGACTTGATGTACAGCGTTGGCAAGCTGCTTATTGAGCTCGTGGTTGTGCTAGCAGGAGTGGGGCTGATTGTCGGCTCACTATCGCTAACAGGACTCAGCGGTACGCTGGTCAATGACTTGCTGAGTATGGCGGGCGACGATATTGGCTTGTTGTTGTTCATGGGCGCAGTGACTAGTTTTGTACTTGGCATCGGCATGACGGTGACAGCCGCCTACATTTTCCTCGCCGTTGTACTGGCTCCGGCGCTCGTTAGCCAAAATCTTGACCCACTCAGCGTGCACTTGTTCATTCTGTATTGGGCCATGCTTTCCTATATCACGCCGCCGGTGGCGCTGGGAGCCTATGCTGCCGCATCCATTGCCGAAGCAAATCCTCTGAAAACCGGCTTTGCAGCCATGCGTCTGGGCAGCGTGATTTACATCATTCCCTTTATTTTCGTGCTGGATGTTGCCTTCATTTTACAGGGGCCTTGGTATGCCTCTGCACAAGTATTTGCCGAGGCGATTGTAGGTGTATGGCTTATCTGCTCGGGTCTGCAAGGCTACATGGCCGGTCTCGGCAGGCTCGATTCCCAGTTGGTGCGTGTCTTGGTGAGTATGGGCGGTCTGGCCATCGCCATGCCCCAGCTAAACTGGGTGTTGAGCGAGCCACCCTCCAATTTTGCTGGGTTGATACTAGGCGGCTCATTGGTGGCAGGCGCGTTGCTGATTCGGCGTTTTACCAAGGCTCAGCAAATCGCCTAAACCATGGCTTGGTCCCGGGGCGTGACCAAGGGATAGCGTCTGACGAATTGATCGAATAGTTCGCGAAGTGAAAGCAGCCGAGTGGCGTCGCCTTCGATGGCCATTTGTTGTTTTTCCATGAGCGCAGCTGCGTCTGTGGCACCCATCAACAAGTTTTTGAAGTCCAATGAGGCGATGGTCAGGCTTACCTGAGGCGCTGAGTTTTTCGGGTCTTTGAAGTAATTGAGCACGCTATTGCGAATGCTCAGCAGATAGCGGCAGTTCAGATCGGTGAACACCAGCTCGATGCTTAGATCTAAATTCAGCGCCGCCTCGGGCAACAATCGCACCGCCAGCACTTGGAAAAAATTCTCGATGGGCATGCCTGCAGCGATGCCCCCACTGGCGTTGAACGCTCGCGATTCTGGCAAGCCCTCGCGAAGCTCTAGTGCACCGCACAGGTAAAAGTTTCGCCAAGGCGCAGATTCGGATTGATAGCCCAGTTGTTCGAGGGTGTCGGCTAGCAAGGCGCGGCCCTCAATATGCTCTGGATCTGCCATCACCACATGATTGAGCACTTCGGCTACCCATCGATAGTCACCTGCCGTAAAAGAGTGTTGAGCCTTGGCGACGACTGCGTCGGCGCCACCCATGTAGTCGAGGTAGCGGGTAGCAGATTCCGTCGGCGGTAGTGGGTAAAGGGTGGCTGGGTTGCCATCAAAAAAGCCAAGGTACTTCACGTATACCGCGCGGGTGTTGTGGTGCACGGTGCCGTAGTAGTCGCGGTTGTAAAATTCTTGTCCCAGGCTTGGCGGCAGGCTAACGCGCTCGGCGATTTCTTCTTTATTAAAGCCTTTGTTGGCCAGACGCAGGGTTTGGTCATGAATGTACTTGTAGAGATCGCGCTGCTTCTCTAAGTACTCCACGGCGCGCTGTCGCCCCCAAATTGGCCAGTGGTGGGAGGCGAATTGAATGTCTAGTCGGTGGCCGAATCGTTCGATGGACTCATTGATTTGCGCTGACCATGCCAATGCGTCACGCACCTGTGCGCCGCGCGGGGTGTAGACGTTGTGCAAGTGGTGAGAGGTGATCTCGGACATACACAGGGCTTTGAATTGTGGCAGGTAGAAGACAAATTCTGCGGGCGCCTCGGTGCCCATGGTCATCTGAAACTCGATCTCGATGCCATCGATCGTACGGGTCTCGCCGGTTTCGCAAATGGTGTCTGAAGGCACGATAAAGCCCGTTGTCCCTAGCGATAGCGATGCACCGAGACCCGTGGTGACGAATCCAGTGGGTGAGGGTTTGAGTAAATTGCCGTACATGTATGTGGCGCGGCGGCCCATGGCGTTGCCTGCCAACACGTTTTCATTAAGCGATTCATCCACGAAGTCCATGGGTGCAATCACCGGCACTTCGCCGGAGCTAACTTGTTGATGGCTGACCACGCCGAGAATGCCGCCAAAGTGATCGGCGTGACTGTGGGTAATTAACACCGCGACCACAGGGCGCTCGCCCAATTGCTCATTGGCCAGAGCTAGTGCCGCAGCGGAGGACTCGGACGAGGTGAGGGGATCGATGATGATCCAGCCTTGCTCGCCGCGAATCAGGGTCATGTTGGCAATGTCGAATGACCGTACTTGGTACAGACCGTCACAAACCTCATAAAGACCGTGGTGCTGAGCGTTGAGCTGCGCCTGTCGCCAGAGACTTGGGTTCACGGTATCCGGCGCCTCGCCATCTAGGAAACTCAGCTGTTCTAGATCGAACGTGGTGTGGCCGTCCGGGCGTTTGATGGTGATCGGGTTGATGCTGGCGATAAAGCCGCGCTGGGCGTCATCAAAACTCTGACGGTTGGCGAAATTCAGTTCCCCGCGAACGCGTGCTTGGGCCTGTTTTGTATGCTCGGTTGCGGGTTTCGGCTGTGCGAGATCTGCCGGTAGTGGGCTGTAAGCCATGAGTCTCCCCTCAAATGGTAGCGCTGCGATATTAGACCGGCTGTTGGTCCAGAGTGCCATCTGACTTCGGTGTATCGTCATCAGCATCGAGTTTGGCGAAATAGATTTTCGCCGCGTCCAAGACCTTGGGTGCCAGCAAGATCGCGGACACCATGGTTGGGATGGCCATGAGTGCGAATGATCCGTCAATCAAACTGACGGCAGATTCAATGGAGACCACCGCGATGAGCACGATAGAAAGCACGAAAACCATGCGATAGACATTGATGTACTTGGTACCAAAGACGAAGCTCGCGCACTGCGAGCCATAGAATGAGTAAGTGAAGATAGTGGTGGTGGCGAAGCAAAGGACGCAAACAAAAACCACCAATGTGCCGGCAGGGCCAAGCAGGGTGGAGAAGGCATTGGCGGTTAGGGTAACGCCTTGTGAGGCATCGCTCTGCCACGTACCGGCGATCAATATCATCAGTGCGGTTGCCGTACATACGATCAAGGTGTCGACAATGGGGCCAATCATGGCAACCAAGCCTTCACGAATGGGTTCATTGGTTTTTGCTGCACCATGCACTAAAGATTCGGTGCCCATACCCGCTTCGTTACTGTAGGCCCCGCGCTGGACGCCATACAAAACAACGGCGAGCAAACTGCCACCGGCGGCAGCTTCGCCGGTGAACGCATCGGTCAGGATCATTGCAAAGGCGGCGGGAATGGCGCCAGCGTTGAGGGTGAGTGCCACCAGCACGGCGACCAAGTAGACGGCGGTCATGACCGGTACCAACACGCGAGCCGTGCCAGCGATGCGGTGCAGGCCGCCAAAAATGACAGCGCCCGTGATGCCAGCAAGCACGATGCCGCTCGTGAGGTTGAAGATAAATGGATCTTCGTCTGCGCTGAGTAAGCCTTGGTCGATCACGACTAGGTCGCGAAAAATCTGGATCAGCTGATTGCTTTGCAGCGCAGGTAAGCAGCCGATCAGACCGACGACGGCGAAGATGGAGGCTAGAAAGTGCCAGCGTTTTGGCAGAGCTTCGCGAATCACATACATGGGCCCGCCCTGCAGTTCGCCCTTGTCGTCATAGCCGCGATACATCACCGCCAGCGAGCAGGTGAAAAATTTGGTGGCAATGCCAAGTATGGCTGTCATCCACATCCAGAAAATCGCGCCGGGGCCGCCGATCTGTATCGCCAATGCCACGCCGGCAATATTGCCCATGCCAATGGTGCCTGCCATGGCAGCGGTCAACGCGGAAAAGTGATTGATGTGGCCTGGGTCGTTGGGGTTGTCGAATTTGCCGCGGACCAAATCTAAGGCATGGCGCAGGTAGAAGAAGGGTGCAAACCTAGAGCGGATCAGGAAATAGAAGCCGCCGCCGAGCAGCAGACACAGTAGCCACGGCCCCCATGCGTAGTTCGCGAACTGGGTGGTGATGTACTGAATGGTGTCGAGCATGCGCAGACTTGTTGCGAGAAAGCAGCAGAGTAAACCGTTCACTTGTCGGATGCACCCGTCGTCCAGATGACCGCCACCGTTGAGCCGCCAAAGTGTTTACACTTTGCGAAAAGTGCACAGTTCGACATTGAGCGATGGCGAGTCGCTACGACAGGAGAGGTATGAATAACGAATTGCACACAGGTCCCCTTGGCGAGGCTTCTCAGTATGCGGAGGGTTATTCGCCGGAACGGCTGTTTGCTATGCCTCGCGTGGAGGGCCGCCACGCCGTGGGATTGATGGCGTTGCCGGAGTGGCATGGGCAGGACATATGGACCGGCTTTGAATTTTCCTGGTTGAACGAAAAAGGCAAGCCGAAGGTTGCCGTGCTGCGGCTCACCGTACCCGCGCGCTCCAGCCATATTGTTGAAAGCAAATCCATGAAGCTTTACCTCAACGGCTTCGCGCAAACGCGTTTTGACTCGGTATCGGCGGTCAGCGAACGCTTGACCAAGGACCTAGGTAGCGCCTTTGGCGGAGAAGTTGGTGTGGAGCTATTGGCGCTGGCTGATTCGAGTCTTGATGTTGGCGAACTGCAGGGGGAGTGTTTGGATGAGCTGGATGTTGCGATCACCGACTATCAGCGCAATCCGGATTTGCTTGCGCTGACGGCAAGTGTCGGTTCCGACGACGTCTCGGTGACGCAAGAGTTAACGACCCATCTATTTCGCAGCCTGTGTCCAGTAACCGCCCAACCGGATTGGGCGTCAGTGCTCGTAAGCTATACCGGCGCGCCCATTGATCGAGTTGGGCTGCTAAGGTATCTGGTGTCATATCGCCAGCATCAGGCCTTTCACGAAACCACCATTGAACGGATCTATGCGGACATTTGGGAACGGTGCCAGCCCGAAAAGCTGTCAGTCAGTGGCCGGTTCCTGCGCCGCGGGGGACTGGATATTAATCCAACCCGATCTAGCGAATTTGAACCCGCTGATATGTTGAGGCTATCCCGGCAATAGCCGGGCGGTCAGACGGGCCATCATAGGCTAGCTCAGAAAAGACTGATCAGTCCTCTCGACTCGGTGCGATTTTGCTGCGCAGCCATCGCCACCATGTGTTGTCTTGTCGCAGCCAACGCTCCAGCCCGTCCATTTGTGCGGCTACCGCGAGGCCATCGCCGAGCATGTCTTGCCTAGTTGTGAGTGGTAAGTCAGGATCCAACGGCTTGATGGGTTTGGCTGGATTACCCGCAGCAATGACGTTGGCAGGAATGTCCTTGGTCACCACGGAACCAGCGCCAATCACGCTGTTCTCGCCGATTCGCACACCCTTGCAAACGATCGCGCCATCACCGATCCACACGTTGCGCTCGAGTACCACTGCGGCGGTTTGGCCGATGGGCTGGGTGCGATCATACACATCGTGCCAGTCAGCATCGGTAATGTAGGCGCCAGCGGCGAGCATGGTGCTTTCCCCGATGCTCACCTGACAAGCGGAGTCGATGCGCACGCCCGGACAGATCAATACCGAATCAGCCACATCGATGCGGCCCTGATGTTCGTTCATCGCCCATGTGGTGAGGCGCACCGTGCGATCAGGGGCGGTAATGACATGAACCGATGTGCCAAAGGAAATACCTCGACCATAGAGCTTGAGGTTCCACGGTTTCATGATCATAGAGTGGTGCCCAAGCGCCTCTAGCTGCGGCTTGATGAAGTGGTGTACCCAAGCAGCTTCTAGCTTGCCCTGAAGTACTTTTAGGCGGTAAGGGCGATGATCGTCGCGCATAGTAGACCGAATGCATATGTATGCCGCGCTTGTACGCAGGTAGCGGCCCTGCTGCAAGTGCCATGAGTAGGTAAGCCGTGAAAAGGGCACTTGAAGAGGCTCGCGATCACTGCGGCCGGTAGGAATTAATAGCCTTTTCCTTTAGCATTCCGCCCCCCAATGGTGACCCATCTTGGTCCCCTGAAGGCGACATGTTGTGAACTCCGCCAGGCCTGGAAGGGAGCAACGGTAACAGCGGCGTCGGGCTTTGGGTAAGGCTGGATGGGTTGCCACCATCTTGTGGAGAGGTGGCAGAGTGGTCGATCGCGCACGCTTGGAAAGCGTGTAAGGTGTAAAAGCCTTCGAGGGTTCGAATCCCTCTCTCTCCGCCATCTTTTTTTTGCATATTCTTGCGTGTTCAAACTTATCCATGCCGGCCCGTCGCTTCTTACCGAATGTCGGGGAAAATAATCCCTTTATCGCTTTATCCATGCCGTTGGTCCCTCGCGATATCAGTCTAATTCGTCTTTCGTGAATTACAGGCGGTATGAAACGTGGTGGTTGGAACTTATCGGGCTTGCAGATTTGAGTTTTTCTTGAGTCTGCGCTTTTGGGCGATGCTATTTGTCGCTTGCTTTGTCTGGGGATGTAGCACCCCGGCGGTAGTCGCACCAGTGGGTGAGGGTTTCCATGTGATCAGGGCGGGTTGCACGAACTGCCAGCTCGCGAAGCGGGAGATAATGAATGCGAAAAGATACTGTGCAGATCGTGGCAAGCACTATTGGTCGGTGACGCAGCTGGATGGTTTGGATCTCTCAGAGATGCCAGTGCAAGTGTTCTACTGCGATGATCAGTTTTTGGATGTAGAGCCGCTCTACCATTGCAACCGAATATCCCATGACATGGTTCGAGCAAATTTTGCGAACGAGGAAGTGGTAGAGGTCTCGCGCAAGATTTTTCCCGCGAGTGGAGCAACGTCAGTCGATCTACTTCGACATAAGGAGATCGCTGATAACCAGACTCGCAAAGTGGTCGCGCTGTTGACCCCAGTCTACGAAAAATGTGTTATCAGTCGCTCTGCCTTGGTGATCTCGGATGAACCCGATAATCGACAAATGCATCTTAGAGCGCGTCTGGATCTTTTAAAGCAACTGCACCAAGGTCAGATCACGCTTTCGGCCTACGCGAAAGCTTTGTCGATACTTAATGGGCAGTTCCAAGCCGGGGTGTTTTACCAGTGATTTGCGTTTGCCTGAGAACGCGAAGAGACGCTTCGATGTTTAGCTCGCGATTCCCACGGCCAAGTATAGAAAGAATACGCTGATGCTCAGCATACCCAGAAAGTCGATTTTTAGATTTCGGAAACTCATGCCGAGCACCTTACGGACCTCTCGATGCGTCCGGAAATACTACTTTTAGCTA
>SHAE01000021.1 GCA_004213835.1 OM182 bacterium
TGCGCTCATCGAGATGGGCGATGAGCCTGCGAAAGGTAGCCGCTTCAAGTTCGGTTTGTTGCTGGGCTGTCAAAGTTTGCTCTGTCACTGTGTATTTCCCTGTGAGACCGATAAAACAAAAGAATGAAACAAAGGATAAGTCGCCAGCCCCTCAGGCCACGTGCCGAGTGAAAATCCATTCGTGCTGGCTCGATAGCTCCTCGTTATAGCGGTAACCCTCAACATCAAAGCTCTTTAGGTCATCGGCTTTTTCTGCGCGCTGGTCAATCATGTAGCGGGCCATCAAACCGCGTGCCTTCTTTGCCGAGAAGGATACGAAACGATACGCGTCTCGTCGCCACTCCTTGAAATTGATGGTGACAATGCGGCCATCAATGTTCTGCGGTTGCACCACTTTGTAATACTCGTTGGAAGCAAGATTAATGAGCACCTTGCTGCGCTGCGTCGTCAAAGCCTCGTTCAACGCGTGGGTCACCTTGCTACCCCAAAACTGATAAAGGTCTTTGCCACGGCTATTGGTAAGCGCGGTACCCATCTCTAGGCGGTAGGGATGAATACGGTCTAAGGGCCGCAGCAGGCCGTGTAGGCCAGACAGTACACGCACGCGTTTCTGCGCCCAGGTGAAGTCCCGCTTGCTCATGGTTTGAGCTTGGAGGCCAAGATAGACGTCGCCCTTGAAGGCTAGAATCGACGCTCGGGCACCAGAGCTGTCATCGAACTTGGCAGACCATTGGGCATAGCGGTCGTGGTTCAGTGTGGCCAGCTTGTCGCTGATGCCCATCAGGCTGCCAATGTCCGCGGGTTCGAGTTGCCTCAGAGTTTTGATCAGCGCTGTCGACTCCTTCGTGAACTCAGGTACCGAGTGTTGATCCGTCACCAGTGGACTGTCGAAATCTAGGGTTTTTGCGGGAGATAAAATAGCCAGCATTGCCATGACCTGTATGTGTTCTTCTTGCCGCGATAGTTTAACCCAAGGATTTGTGCGTGACAGTCAGCAACCTGAGATTGTCAAAGGCCCAGTCCGCTTTGTCTGGGTCTGCGGTATCGATAGACTGATGCTCGAAGGACTGGCTTGCGATCGAGGTCGGTTGTCCAAAGCAGCGCGCCGTCTGCGACAAAACGGGAGACTCACAGTTTGAAAATGGTTGGGCGGACACATCCCGGATTACAGCGCATGCGTAACGAGGATGCGCTTCGCTACGAGGCAGAAAACGGTGTCGCCGTGCTCGCCGACGGCATGGGCGGGTTGATGGCGGGTAGCGAAGCCAGCAAGGTCGCGGTAGAAAAGATTTGCCGTCATCTCGAGCTATCAGCCATCGGAGCCGCGAACGATCTAGGGGCGGCGATTGAGTCCGCCCATCAAGCCATATTGGAAATCAGCGCAGCCAAGGAAATGGCCTCTAAAATGGGCAGTACCGTGGTGATTTGGATGCGTACCGGGGACGCTTGGCATGGCGCTTGGGTGGGTGATTCGCGGCTCTATCACTGGCATCACCAGCAACTGCGGCAGATCACCAAGGATCACAGCCTTGCCCAGCGCATGTTGGACAGTGGTGAGGCCGAGCCCGGCGTCGACGTGGAAGCCCACTACGGCCATGTGCTGACACAGGGTCTGGGGTTACGCCAACCCCTTGATCCAGGCTACTGCAGTGGGGGCTGCGAATCCTCAGGACAGCGCTTCTTGCTATGCAGTGACGGTCTCAGCGATATGGTTGATGATGAAAAAATGGCTGCAGCGCTGTCCTGCTCCGACCTCGATGAGGTTGCCGACCGCCTGATTGGCGATGCGCTGGACATGGGCGGCCGCGATAACATCAGCCTGATTTTGATCGAGCCGTAGCAGGGTCTTATACTCGCGCCCGCCAACCGGGGCGGGCAGACGGATAAGGGTGCAGTTTTGAATAGACGTGAACGCATAGAAAATACGCTGGCTCAACATTTGAGTTTGCAGCACCTAGAGGTGCAGGACGAAAGTCATGGGCACAACGTGCCTGATGGGGCAGAGAGTCATTTTAAGGTTGTTGCCGTGAGTGAAGCCTTTGCCGACAAGCGATTAATTCAGCGCCACCGCATGATCAACGAACTGGTCGCTAACGAATTTGACCAAGGCATGCATGCCCTGGCAATTCATGTCTATACCCAAGCCGAGTGGCAAGAGCGTTTTAACCAAGCCCCCATGTCGCCGCCCTGTGCAGGTGGCGAAAAGTCTAGCGAGGCGACGAGCCTGTAATGCGTCGGGTGCTAGCGTTCTATCAATTTCTCAACCTCGAAGACCCTCAAGTTGAGTGCGACAGACTGCAAACGCTGGGCGATGAGCTAGCCCTGCGCGGTACGATTTTAGTTGCTGGTGAGGGCGTCAACGGCACCGTGGTGGGTGATGTTCAGGCGCTGCACCAATTGTCCGAGCACCTCACCGAGCGCTACGGAGTCAAATCACAGAAATGGTCGGATCTGGAGTCCGGCAACAGCGGCTTTCATCGCTTCAAAGTACGGGTTAAACCGGAGATTGTCAGTTTCGGGGTGGATAACCTCGACATGCAGCAGACCGGCGAGCATGTCGATGCCCAAACTTGGAATGCCTTGGTCGATGACCCCGAGGTTATCGTCATCGATACGCGCAACGACTACGAAATCGATATAGGTACCTTTGAAGGTGCGGTTTCGCCCCACACCGAGAACTTCCGACAGTTTCCGGATTGGGTGGCAGACAATCTCGACGCGCAAAAGCACACCAAGGTGGCTATGTTCTGCACCGGTGGTATTCGCTGTGAAAAAGCCTCGTCCTATTTGTTGAATCAGGGCTTCGAGAGCGTCTATCAACTCGACGGTGGAATTTTGCAGTATTTGGAAGACACCCAAGCAGAAGACTCACGCTGGAACGGTGAGTGTTTCGTTTTTGACCAGCGAGTCTCAGTGAATGCCCAGCTGCAGCAGGGCCAGTACAAACAGTGTTATGCCTGCCGTCACCCACTGTCGGCGGCAGAGCTCGCCAGTACCGATTTTGAACATGGCGTGAGTTGCCCACACTGCATCGAGCGCACCAGTGAACAGCGTCGCCATCAGTTTCGTGAACGTCAGCACCAGGTAAGGTTGGCGCAAGAGCGTGGAGAGCAGCACATTGGGCTGCGACAAAAAAAGCAAGAGCGCAACCGCTAAGGCCATCAGTTAGCGTTTTCTGCAGCCGTCACATGAGGTCTATGAGAAAGGGCAAGAAGCCTTCCACCAAAATCGGCTGAGCCTTGGCGGTGGGGTGAATACCATCGTCCTGCATCATCTGCGCGTCAACGGCCAGCTCGTCAAACAAGAAAGGCACGAGGGCAGCGTTAGATTGTTCAGCCGCTTCGGCAAAGACTTGCTCAAAGGCTCGGGTATAGCGTGGTCCGTAGTTTGGCGGGATGCGCATGGTGATGATGACGGGTTCAGCCCCTGCCGCCTTAACTAAGTCGGTCATCTGCAACAAGTTGTCCAATATTTTCGTGGTAGGGTAGCCGCGCAGTCCGTCATTGCCGCCAAGCTCAAGCACCACGATTTGCGGTGCGTGTTCCCGCAGCAGATCAGGTAGCCGTTTCAGCCCGCCAATCGTGGTCTCACCGGAGATGCTGGCGTTGACCATACGGTAGCCTAGCTCACGTTTTACCAAGGCTTGATTCATCAAATTAACCCAGCCGTCATCGATGTTCATGCCATAACCGGCGCTGATGCTGTCGCCGAGTACGAGAATGTTCTCGACCGCGGGTGTTAACGCAGCTCTTTTTGACGATTCTTGCAGGTAGCTTGGTGCAGATTGAGCGGGTTGAGCAGAAGAGGCGGCATGCCCATGAGCTGCGTTAGCCGTCAGCAGGACGCTGACAACAAACACCGAGACCCGAGGTGCGCCGGGCCAACGATTATATTGCGGTGCCAAGAAGCCAAGTAAACGAGATGAGAAGAAACCCATGAGTCGAACCGTAGTCAGTGCTGAAGGTGTCGAGAAAATCGTCCAGACCTCTGCCGGACAGCTCGTCATCTTGGATGGCATCGATTTGGAAATCAATGAAGGCGAGTCCGTCGCCATCGTCGGTGCTTCTGGCTCAGGCAAAACCACATTGTTGGGCATATTGGCGGGTTTGGACACGGCGTCCAGTGGAACGGTCAAACTGCTTGATGCGAATTTGACAGAGCTTGACGAGGAGGCTCGCGCACTGACCCGCGGTCAGCACGTGGGTTTCGTCTTTCAGTCCTTCCAGTTGCTCGCCTCATTGACGGCGCTAGAGAATGTCATGCTGCCGGTGGAACTGCGGGGCGATACGCTGGCCCAGTCGCAAGCTCAGGAGCTGCTTGAAAAAGTTGGCCTTGCCGATCGCTTAGATCACTATCCGCGTCAGCTCTCGGGAGGGGAGCAGCAGCGCGTCGCCATTGCGCGTGCCTTTGCCTCAGACCCTACCGTGCTATTTGCCGATGAACCGACTGGCAATCTGGATACGCAAACTGGTGAGCGGATCTGTCAGCTGTTATTCGACCTAAACCAAGAGTTTGGTACCACGCTGATTATGGTGACCCACGATTTACAGTTGGCAGCGCGCTGTTCGCGCACCATTGCCATATCCGGCGGTCAGATTGTGCCCAGTGAGCAAGCCACGGCGTCTGCACTATGAACATCAAACTCGTTGCCCGTATGGCCTGGCGTGATGTGCGATCCGGCGAGATGGGGCTGTTGCTGGTCGCGTTGTTAGTCGCCGTGGGTACCGTTACGTCGATCAGCTTGTTTGTCGATCGCCTGCAAAGTGCGTTGCTGGAGGAGTCCTCCAACTTTCTTGCCGCAGACCGGCAGATCTCGAGCAGCCGTGCTATCCCCGAAGACTTTATCGTCCAAGCCCAGCAGCGCGGTTTAAATACGGCGCAAACATTGGTCTTTCCTTCCATGGTGTTTGCCGGTGATTTGAATCAGCTGGTAAGCGTCAAGGCTGTAGATGAGACCTATCCTTTGCGCGGTGAACTGATTGTCGGCAGCGAGCCGTTTCAGCGTGGTGCGCCGACGGATGCTGTGCCAGCGCCGGGCACCATCTGGCTAGATTCGCGGCTCTTTCCTGCCATGAACGTAGCCCTCGGTGACAGCCTTGAAGTGGGTATGGCGGAACTGACCATCGCCAAGGTGCTGGTTGCTGAGCCCGACCGTGGCGGCTCGTTTTTCGATCTCGGTCCGCGGCTATTGATGAATCTGCAGGATGTCGCGGCTACCGAAGTGGTGCAGCCAGGCAGCCGTTTGTCCTATCGGCTTTTGCTATCGGGGGATGAGACCGAGTTAGAGTCCTTGCGTGAAGCCCTGCCTTTGAAGCCGAATTTCTCTTGGATCAGCGTGCGTGAAAGCAGTCCGCGCATTGGTAGAGCGTTGGATCGTGCGGAGAGCTTTTTGTTGCTCGGTGGCCTGCTCGGTGTGCTGCTTGCAGGCATCGCTGTGGGTTTGTCGGCTCATCGTTACGCACAACGCCATTTCGATCATGTCGGAGTGCTTAAAACGCTTGGCGCCACCCCTGCACAGATACTGCGTGGTTTTATGTCGCTGTTGTTGCTCGTCGGTGCCATCGCGATCGTGATGGGGCTGCTGGCGGGCTCGCTGCTGCATATTGTCATTGTGCAGTTGCTTGCTTCGCTGATAGCAGTAGAGCTACCCATGCCTACCGTGCGGCCATTTTTGCTTGGTGGTGCCACCGGTCTCATCTGCGCACTGGCCTTCGCCATGCCTGCCTTTGTGCACTTAAAGAATGTGGAACCCATGCGGGTGATTCGTCGCGACCTTGGGGTAGCGCCGCTCAGTCGCTGGCTGTCCTATGGCGCGGCAGCTGCAGGCAGTTTGCTGTTGTTGGTGTGGTACACCAAGGATCTGTGGCTCACCCTATGGACCTTGCTCAGCATCGTCAGTATCTGCGTGATATTTGGTGCGCTAGCTTGGGCCCTGCTAAAGGGTGGCCGAGTCGCCGGTATGCAGGCGAAGAGCGGTTGGCGTTTGGCGCTGGCGGGTCTGCAGCGCAGGCGCATGGAAAATACCGCCCAAATTCTTATTTTCGGTGTAGCGATCATGCTGCTGCTCGTCTTGGTGCTGATCCGCACCGCGTTAATCGATGAGTGGCGTTCGCAAGTGCCGGAGGATGCGGCCAATCACTTTGTCATGAACATTGCCGAGGACGAGGTTGAGGGGGTACGGGCGCTGGTGCGCGATCAGGCGACGGAGGGTGAATTCTTATTTCCGATGATTCGCGGGCGAGTGTCACAGGTCAACGATTCCTCTGCCAAACAGTGGCAGGAAACGGTGGGGCGACAAGGTGGTGGCCCACGCCTGACCTCAGAGCGGTCACTGACTTGGTCTGTGTTGCCACCAGAAAACAACGCCATCATCGCCGGTGCGTGGTGGAGTGCAGACAGCACTGCAGCAGAGGTATCTCTGGAACAAGAATATGCGGAAGATTTCGGGCTGCAGCTGGGAGACCGTCTGGAGTTCGACGTCGGTGGACGCCGAGTTTGGTCCACGGTGACCAGCATTCGTTCACTGGAATGGGAGAGCATGACGCCAAACTTTTACATCATATTGTCGCCCGGAGCGCTGTCGGATTTTCCAGCCACCTATATGACTAGTTTCTTTTTGGAGCCCAGTGAAAAGGTCTTTTTGAATACGCTGTTACGCAAATATCCGACCATTACGGTGATTGAAATTGATGCGCTGATTGCTCAGGTACAAAAAATTGTCGCGCAGGTGAGTCAGGCGGTGGAGCTGGTCCTTGCGCTAGTGTTGCTAAGTGGCGCACTGGTGTTGATTGCAAGCATTCAAGCCAGCCGAGACACGCGCATGGCAGAACATGGCTTGATACGGGCGCTGGGCGGCACTCGGGCCTTGATTGGCGGATCGCTCACGGCGGAATTCCTAGTGCTTGGTGCGTTTGCCGGTGTGGTTGCGGTATTTGGTGCAGAGCTGGTGGTGGCCATGCTGCAATTGCAGGTGTTTGAACTGCAGGCGGAAGCCCACCCTTGGATTTGGTTGCTTGGGCCGACAGCGGGCGCACTCATCATCACCGTGGTTGGTTTGGCGGGCAGTCGCAGCTTAATCGATACGCCACCGATGAATGTGCTTCGCGGTCTATAATAGCCGTCAACTACGATAAGAGAGTGGCTTATGGCGGCATCCGTAGACATGCACGATCCAGCTCCTAAAGCATTGGGTGGACGGGATCCGCGCAAGAACCAATACGAAAAAAATAAGTGTCATAAGAAGCTGCGCAAGCTGGTTGGCGAGGCCCTCACTGACTTCAACATGATTGAGGACGGTGACAAGGTGATGGTGTGTCTTTCTGGCGGTAAGGATTCATATACCTTGCTCGATCTGATGCTGAGCTTCGCCAAACACGCGCCGGTGAAATTTGAGGTGGTGGCAGTCAATCTCGACCAAAAGCAGCCGGGCTTCCCAGAGCATGTGTTGCCTGCCTACCTCGATGAGATGGGTGTGGCCTACGACGTCATCGAGCAAGATACCTACAGCGTTGTGAAGGCGCTGACGCCAGAGGGCAAAACAACCTGTCCAGTCTGCTCTCGTATGCGTCGCGGAATTTTATACACCCATGCGAAAAAAATTGGTGCCACGAAGATTGCCCTTGGCCACCATCTGGACGATGTAGTGGAAACACTGATGCTCAATATGTTCTACGGCGCCAAGCTGAAGGCGATGCCAGCCAAGCTGCGCAGTGACGACGGGCAGAATGTGCTGATTCGGCCGCTCTACTATTGCCGTGAATCGCTGATTCAGCAGTGGTCTGATTACCGCCAATATCCCATCATTCCCTGCAATTTATGTGGCTCCCAGGACAATTTGCAGCGGCAGGTCATCAAGGAAATGCTGGCTGGCTGGGATCGAAGTCATCCCGGTCGGGTAGATAACATTGGGCGCAGCATCAATAACGTGACCCTCTCGCACTTGGGCGATCGCCGCCTGTTCGATTTTGCGGGCCTGCAGCGAGATACCAATCGCATCGAAGCAGTGCACCTCGGCTGATTGGCTTCGTTCAATGATCAAAATTCCCGCTAGCGAGCTTTCTGCAGAAGCCCTGCTTGGGGTTATCGATGCCTTTATTTTGCGCGAAGGCACCGATTACGGTCATCAAGACATCACGCTAGAGGAAAAGCGCAAGCGGGTTAGAAATATGTTGCATCAGGGTCGGGCGGAGATTTGTTTCTATCCTGAAAATGAGCATATCGATATTGTCTTAGCGGATTGATCTTCCGCCTCATGTTTGGAGTGAGTTGTCCCATGCATCGTTTACCTACCGTTTTCTTTTGGTTGCTGCTCTGTATCCAATGTGAGGTCAGCGCTGGGCCAATTGACGCCAAGGTCCGTGTGCAAACTAAGGTCTACTCAGTGGCGGGAGATGGATCGGTGCAGTTGCTGCGGCCCGCACCCAGTTTCGTGCTGGATCCATCGACGCTGGAAAATTTCTCAGCGCGTATTCTCTCGCCGAACGCGAGTCTTCCTGCGAGTCCTACCACTGCGACAAATGAAATCGCCGTCGGCGATGTGCTGCGCTACGAAATCACCGTCAGCAATGAAACAGACTTTGTTGTGCCGGCATTGGCGCTAGATATTCGCGAGCAGATAGCCACCGGCGTAGCACTGCGGGAGTACTCGCAAGAGCAGAAGGAGCGTTGGCATATAGAACTGGTGGGTAACTCCATGTCGTTGAGTAGTGACTTATTGCCAAGCAATACGAATCCATTCGCACTTGCGGGTACAGGATCCAGCGGGCAACGATTGCGCCTACAAAACCTCGATCCCCTCGGCGCCGGCGGCCAACTGGTATTTGTCTACGATGTGACCGTGCTCAAATCTCAAGGCCGTGAACCAAGGACGCCGTAGCTTGTTGCTGTATTCATCGCAAAAAGCGGGCGAATCGACACATTCATCCCACGCATGTGGATATGGGCTTAGACGTTTCATGGATTGAATTGCAACCCTCACCCCGGCCCAGTAAGGTCTCGCGCGTTTAAAAATAATACAGGCCACAACGCCATGCGAAGCATCACAAAGTTGCTCAGGGGGGTATGGGTACCCAGCATTCTGCTGGCGTCAGCAGCGGTAATAGCGGATGAGGCAGAACAAGCCCAAGGGCAAAACGAGACCATTGAAGAAGTAATCGTGCAGGGTCTCTCCAGTTTGCAGCAACGTCTTGGTGAGAGCGGCAGCATCAGTGTTATCGATACCCAGACCGTACAAGATGTGGCGGCTACCCATCCCAGCGAAGTTCTTAATCGAGTACCCGGTGTCTGGATTAATCGAGGCTCAGGCCAGGAACATCTGACGGCAATCCGTTCAGGCGTCTACACCGGCTCAGGGGCCTGTGGTGAGTTTGCGCTGCTTGAAGACGGTATTCCTTTAAGGCCGCAGGGTTTTTGCAATATCAATAATTTGTTTGAGCTTAATCTCGAGCAGGCACAAGCCGTCGAAGTTTGGCGCGGTCCTGCCAGTGCAGTTCTAGGGGGCAACGCACTGCATGGCGCCATCAATGTCATCAGTCCTGTGCCTGAGCGTACAACCTTGGGGATTGAAGTGGGTAGCTATGACTTCGCTCGAGTGAACGCTGCAGGGGGCTTTTCCCAAGGCGGTCACACTCTAGGTGCTAGCTTCGTCGGCACCACAACCAACGGCTACCGAGACAACACGGGCTACGGGCAACAGAAAACCTCGCTGGCGCATCTCACCGAGATTTCAGGTTGGGCTGTGAAAAACCAATTCACAGCCACGCTGCTCAATCAGGAAACCGGCGCCTACGTGCGAGGCTTTGAGGCCTATGACGATGCCGACCTTCGCTCCTCCAATCCCAATCCAGAAGCTTTTCGTGATGCTTGGTCGATGCGCGCAAGCAGCGAATGGGTGAAAGATCAGTGGACCATCAAGCCGTATCTGCGTCGTTCGCAAATGACTTTTTTGCAGCACTTTCTGCCGGGTCAGCCACTGGAGAAGAATGATCAGACCAGCGGCGGCGTGATTGTCGATTTCGCCATTGATGCTGGCGCGACCCAAGCTAACGTCGGCGGGCAGATCGAGTTGATGTCCGGCGCGTTAAACGAATTTCAAGAAGGTCCAACCGTTGGCAGCGCATTCTTAGTCGCTACCCGACCGCCGGGTCTGCACTATGATTACGAGGTCGATTCCTATCTTTTGGCCGGGTTTTACAACTTACAGCACAGCTTAAGCGATAGCCTGCGGGTACTGCATAGCCTGCGGCTTGAGTACCTCGACTACGACTATGCAAACAAACATATCGTCGGCAATACCAAGGACGACGGCACTCCTTGTGGATTCGGGGGTTGTTTGTATTCACGACCAGCCAGCCGCACCGATTCCTTTACCAACGTTGGCGCTCGTTTGGGTGTCGAAAAAGACCTCAGTGCGGGCCTGCTATACGCCAGTGTCAGCAGCGGTTTCAGGCCACCTCAAGTGACTGAGCTGTATCGTTTGCGAGGTGGTCAAACAATCGCGGATCTAGACAGCGAGCGACTGACTGCTTTTGAAGCGGGCTTTAAGAACGAAGCCGTCGCTGTTGCCGCCTTTATCGAGCGTACCCGCGACTTTCTGTTTCGAGACGCCGAGGCGTTTAATGTCAGCGATGGTCGAACCCGCTCTGCTGGCGTGGAATTTAGCGGCACTCATGCTGTAGGTCGCCATGAACTGCAACTGTCGGCTACCTATGCCAAGCATCAGTACGATTTCACTCGCGCTGCAACAGGACGAGAGCAAATTGTCGATGGCAATGATCTAGATTCGGCGCCTCGCTGGATCGCACACGCGGCATGGCGCATGGCCATATCCGATACGCTCGACCAAGAGCTTGAAGTCAATCGGGTAGGTTCCTACTTTGTTAACGCGGCGAACACCGCCCGGTACAAAGGCCACTACGCGGTGAACTGGCGTATGCAGTGGCAGGCCAGTGAGTCCACCGAACTTAGCTTGCGTGTCATTAACGTGCTGAATGAGCGCTATGCTGATCGTGCAGATTTTGCCTTTGGCAGCTATCGCTACTTCCCAGCGATGCCGCGGCAGTTTTATCTCGGCGTTCGCATGACCCTCGACTAGCGCATCTACATTGCCAGACCAGTCCATGCTTACGTTAAACGCGCTGTCCTGTGAACGCGATGGCCAGGCGCTTTTCGTGCCCTTGAACCTAGCTGTTGAGTCTGGCGACTTTATCGAGTTGATGGGCGCCAATGGCGCCGGTAAGTCTACCCTGCTGAGAACCTTGGCGGGGCTTCATTCCCAGTACTTGGGTCAATATCAAGCGGACGCCTTCCTATATCAGGGGCACCGACTAGGATTGGATGGACTGCTGTCGCCGCTGGAGAATCTTGCATGGTTTGCTGGCTTGGAGGGCCAAGAGATTCAACGGGATGCCTTATTGGATGCCCTGGCAACTACCGGCGTACTCGGCAAAGCCTTTGCGCCGTGTAATACGTTGTCCGCTGGGCAGCAGCGGCGTGCGGCAATGGCGCGCTGGCTCGTCAGCGACAAGGTACTATGGTTGCTCGACGAGCCGCTCACCGCGCTGGACACCGATGCGCAAACACTGCTGCGCAGCATTTTGGCCGAGCACTGTGCCAAGGGTGGCGCTGTCGTTTGTGCCACGCATAGCCCGATCGATGTGGCGGGCAAAGTGACAGTGACACTGCAGGCCCATGACGAGCTGCTCCAGCAAGGTGAAGCGCATTGATTACCAGCGCACTGCGCAGGGAGCTTCGCATTTTAGTGCGGGCCAAGGGTTCGGTGATCAATCCGCTGGCTTTTTTGCTCCTCAGTACCATGCTCTTTGTCATCGCCGCTCCCGCGCTTGTAGATGAGGCCTCAAACCGCCCATCGACTCTGGCTGCGGGGATTCTATGGACACTGGTGTTACTGACGCAGCTACTGGCGCTAGATAGCATGTACCGTCGCGACTTTGACAGCGGCGTGCTGGAGCAAACCCTGCTGAACGCTCAGGTACCTTTTGTCGCAGTCTTAATCCGAATACTTATGCAATGGCTCAGTACTGGGTTTATTATTGCGCTTTGCAGTCCGCTACTCGGCATTGCGTTAGGTATCGCCCCAAAAGCGCTGCTTATTACGCTGTTTAGCATGCTCTTGGGCACGCCGGCACTCAGTTTGCTTGGCAGTATAGGCGCGAGTGTCACCGTCGGATTTAACCGCGGCGGTATCATCCTCGCACTACTTGTGTTGCCGCTGTTTTTGCCGACGCTCATTTTTGGGGCCGACATGATAAACGCGGCGCAGCTTGGAGGAAGCATAATGCCCCAAGTTTATGCCCTTGGACTGATCAGCTTGATATCGCTGGCCATTGCACCCTTTGCGACATTGGCTGGCCTGCGCATCAGCTTAGAAATGCAGTGATGGATAGCGTACCGGCAATGGTTACTGGCCTGCTATCAAGCCCGTGCTGTGCCGACGTGCTGGAGAACATGTGACAATCCAAATGAATCGACAGGTGCAACAATCGTGGTGAGCGAAGCGCTGAAAAGGCTCTGGCATAAGCTAGGGTCTCCGCGTTGGTTTTTCGCCTTGACGACGCCCTGGGTCACGGGACTTGGCTGCGCGGCATTGATCTTGCTGTTGTGGGGTACTGTTTGGGGCCTGGCGTTTGCGCCTGCGGACTATCAGCAGGGCAACAGTTTTCGCATCATGTACGTACATGTGCCCGCGGCGATGTTGGCGCAAAGTCTGTATATCGGCATGGGCGTGGCAGGCTTCGTGGGTTTAGTGTGGCGTATGAAGCTCGCCGACGTGGCGATCAGCGCGAGTTTGCCGCTGGGCATGCTCGTGACGGCCTTGGCGCTTTTTTCCGGCAGCGTTTGGGGGGCGCCAACATGGGGCAGCTGGTGGGAATGGGATGGTAGAACCGTATCCACCTTGGTGCTGTTTTTTCTCTATGTGGGCATTTTTGCGCTACGCGAGGCGATCTTGGACAGCACGCTGCGTGCCCGAGCCAGTGCTCTAATTGCCATGGTGGGCACGATCAATATTCCCATCATCAAGTACTCGGTGGAGTGGTGGAATACACTGCACCAACCGGCATCTTTTTCGCTGACAGAAAAGCCTGCCATGCCGAGTGAGATGTGGTTACCCCTGCTGGTGATGGCGCTGGGGTTTTACTGTTTTGCAGCCTTTGTCGTGCTGTTGAGAATGCGCGCCGAGATTTTGCAGCGCGAGATGCACGCGCGGTGGGTCATGCAGTGGATTACCGAGCGTAGGGTAGCCTGATGTATTTCGATACCTTTGCCGAATTCCTGCAAATGGGCAAACACGGCTTCTATGTCTGGCTAGCCTATGGCGCGACAGGGCTGGTTTTGCTGTGGTCATGGATGAGCGCGCGTTCCATGTTGGCGGGTGTTGAAAAGCAACTCACTGAGCAAGCTGAAATTACCGCGCGGGGGGCGAAACAAACGCCAGCGCGTCAAACATCGGAGTCTGGAGCCAGCGATGAATCCTAAACGTAAGCAGCGCCTTTACCTGACGGTGTTTCTGTTTTTGGTGGCAGGCGGCGTTACCGCCCTGCTGATACAGATCTCTGGCGAGAATATGAATATGTTTTACCCGCCTAAGGATGTTGTCTCCGGTAACGCGCCCGTGGGCGAGAGACTGCGGGCGGGTGGCATGGTCATGGATGGCAGCGTCATTCGCAGCACCCAAAATTTGGGTGTGACCTTTGTTCTAACAGATCATCAGGGCGCGGAGTTTTCAGTGCGCTACACTGGGATCCTGCCGGATTTGTTTCGTGAGGGTCAGGGTATTTTGGTGGAAGGACAACTCAACAACGATGGAGTGCTTGAAGCCACGGAAGTGCTGGCCAAACACGATGAGAATTATATGCCGCCAGAGCTGATGGAGCTGCAAACAGCCGAGCAACAACAAACCCCCGAACCGGTGATGTCGGCTTATCCGTCTTCATCCATGCCCCTACCTCAAAGCTCATCTGATGATTCCTGAACTCGGTAATTTTGCCCTGACATTGGCTGGTGTCCTGGCGCTTGGCGCCGCCGGCGTCGGGTTGGTTGCGCCACGCGACGAGGTCATGCAGCGAGCTGCCATGAGCATGGTGTTGGGGCAGTGGGCATTCAGTTTTTTGGCGTTTGCTGCTTTGACCTATGCCTTTGTGCTGGACGACTTCAGTGTGGCTTACGTGGCGAACCACTCCAATTCGTTGCTGCCTTGGGTCTACAAGGTGAGCGCGGTCTGGGGCGGACACGAGGGGTCATTCCTGCTCTGGATACTGATTATGGGCACTTGGATGCTGGCGTTTTGCCTGCGCTCCGGTCAGTACCCGCAACATTTCACCACTCGGACCATCGGTGTGTTATCGCTGCTGAACCTAGGCTTCATCTGCTTTGCGCTTTTCACCAGCAACCCGTTTCTGCGATTGATTCCGTTGACCCCAGCAGATGGTGCAGACTTGAATCCCTTGCTGCAGGACTTTGGCCTGATTGTGCACCCGCCGCTGCTCTATGCAGGTTATGTGGGACTCGCCATACCCTTTGCCTTGGCTGTGGCTGCCCTGCTTGAGGGTCGAGTAGACGCTACTTGGGCGCGTTGGACCCGCACGTGGACCAACATGGCCTGGGCCTTTTTAACCTGCGGTATCACGTTGGGCAGTTGGTGGGCTTATTACGAACTGGGCTGGGGTGGCTGGTGGTTTTGGGATCCCGTAGAAAACGCTTCCTTTATGCCTTGGCTGGCGGCGACAGCATTGGTGCATTCTCTTTCGGTGACCGAGAATCGGGGCACGTTTAAGAGCTGGACATTACTGCTGGCCATTACCGCCTTTTCGTTTTCATTGCTGGGCGCCTTCATCGTCCGCTCGGGCGTGCTGACTTCGGTGCATTCCTTTGCCGTAGACCCCGAGCGCGGTATGTACATACTGATTTTCCTAGCGCTGGTGGTGGGTGGTTCTTTGACTTTGTACGCGCTTCGGGCGACGCAAACTCAGGTGAAGGTCAGCTACGGCGTTCTCAGTCGCGAATTCTTTATGTTGATCAATAACGTCATCATGGTGGTTTCGCTGGCAGTGGTACTTTGGGGAACCCTTGCGCCGATTGGTTATGAAGCGATCAGCGGCGGCCGCATCTCCATCGGCACACCATTTTTCAACGCATTCTTCGTGCCCCTCGGTCTTTTGCTCTTGTGTGCACTGGCCTTTCTGCCAGTGCTTAACTGGAAGCGCACAAAGACCGAGGTGCTCAGGAGCGTTTATCAGGCCATGGCCATTGCGGGCGTGTTAGGGGTAATGGTTTGGTTCGCGTTGGATCCAGCGACCATCGTCGTCGCCACCGCCGTGGCACTGGCTGTGTGGGTTGTGATCACCCACATAAGGCAATTGGTGTTTCGTGCCCTACGAGGCAGCCTGCCAGCGGCCTTTATCGGCATGACGCTGGCCCATTTAGGCTTTGCCATGGGTACGGTGGGTATCGCCGTTACCGCTACCCAATCAGTTGAGTCCGATGTGCGCATGACGCCGCAGAGCCAAGTGACGCTTGCGGGTCAGCAGGTGACCTTTACCGGTGTAACCAACGTACAGGGACCAAATTATGAGGCCCAACAGGGGATATTCATTCTGACTGATCCAGACGGCAGAAACGCCTTCGAGCTGCGACCAGAAAAGCGGCGCTACTTGGCTGGTGGCAATGTTATGACTGAGGCCGGCATTAAGCCGGGCTTTTTCGCTGATACCTATATTTCTCTCGGCGAACCCCTTGACGGTGGGGCATGGGCAGTGCGACTACACTACAAACCGCTGGTGCGCTGGGTGTGGATTGGCGCCTTGCTGATGGCGGTAGGTGGGGTTATTGCCGTGTTCGACAAACGATATGCGCGACAGCGACGTCGCGTCGCGGCTGCACAAGGATCGGCGGCTACGGCATGAGTCGCGCCAGTCTGTATATCCCGCTCGGGGTTTTCATGCTGATCTTGGGGCTAGGTTACGTTGGCTTTGACTTGGGCGCGCGCAACGAGCTGCCTTCGGCGCTGATCGATAAGCCATTTCCAGAATTTCAGGCGCGGCTATTAAATGAGCCGGAGCGAACCCTGAGCCGCGAAAATCTTTTAGGCAGACCGACCCTGGTCAATGTCTGGGCTACTTGGTGCCCTACCTGTTTGAGTGAACACGAGCAGTTGATGCAAATCGCTGCCTCCACCGACGTCGTCATCGTCGGGGTGAATTACAAAGATCGGCCTGACAAAGCCAAGCAATGGCTGGCGCAATATGGCAATCCTTACGACTGGGTGTTGGACGACCGGGATGGTCTGCTCGGCATCGAGATGGGGGTCTATGGGGCGCCGGAAACCTTTTTGCTTAATGCCCAAGGGGACGTTGTTTACAAACGTGTAGGGGACATAAACCCGCGCATTTGGCGCGATGAGCTGGCCCCACGTTTTCGCCAGTTGGGTATCGCCATGACTGTGGACAACACAGATACAGGCGCTGACTAGTGGGGGCGGCGTGGGCATTGCAATTTGGATGCACCCCTCGTGCATGTCGGCGGATCGCTGTGCTGCTGCTTATCTGCCTACTGCCCACTGGCGCGGCAGTAGCAGCATCGCAGATTGATACCTTTGCTTTTGCTGATGAGATGCAAGAGCGACGATATCGCGCGCTCATCGAAGAATTCCGCTGTCCTAAGTGTTTGAACACCAATCTTGCTGGCAGCGATGCGCCTATCGCTCAGGATTTGCGCAAAGTGGTATATCGTTTGGTGGTGACCGAAGGCAAGCGTGATCAGGAAGTGCGGGACTATCTACAGGCAAGGTATGGTGATTTCGTCCTCTACGATCCTCCCTTTAATGCCCAAACTTGGTATATCTGGTTAGTGCCCATCGGCCTGGGCTTGCTGGCTGTGATTGTGCTTTTGCGATTGCTGCGCGGCGCCCGGGGAGAGGCGACTGCGCTCGATGCGCAGCAACAGGCGCGTCTGCAGGAAATTGTTGGTGAAACTCGGTCATCAGAAGCCTCACTGAGTCAGTCAGCTGATCGCACATGATGGTCTTCGCCTTTTTCCTCTTGGCGCTACTCGCGCTGATGTTTGTTGTAGCGCCGGCGCTATTGCGCTCGTTTCGCGGCACTGGCATCAGGCATTCGGAGCAGGCACAAGCGAGCAGTCGTGCATGGTATGAAGAGCGGCTGCAGGCGGTTGAACAAGACGTTTTAGACGAGGAAGACAAAACACAGCTCGCCGAAGAATTAGCAGCAGTGTTGCTCGCTGAGTATCCACAGGTTAATGACAACACGGCTGACGCGAACGAAGCAGCGAGTGAAATATCAAGCGGTGAATCGACACACCACCATCTGCCTTCCACACTCCGCAAACCCGCAAATATCCTGCTTTTTAGCGGCGCGCTTTTGGTTGCACTAGCCCTAGGTGTTTATACCCAGCTCGGCAGCTATGGCGCATCGAAGATCCAGGGTGCGCAGGTGGTATTGGCACTCTCTCCTGAGAATGATTCTGCAGAGCTACAAAGCTGGCAAATAGTATTAAACGCTTGGCTGGCAGATCAGCCTGACGATGCGCCTAGCTGGTACTTACTGGGCCATGCGCATTTGAAGCTGGGAGAGTTTAGTCAGGCGGAACGCGCGTTTGGCCAGGCCCATGTTTTTGCTGAGTCCGACGTGCTGGTGAAACTTTACTGGTTACAGTCTCGTTATCTGAGTCAGCAGGGCGCGCTTGATGCGCTGAGCAAACAGTTAGCCGAAGAAATACTGGCGGTAAATCCCAACAATCAACAGGTACTTGAGATGCTCGCCGTGGCCGCCATCGCAGAGGGAGATGCGGCGGCGGCGATTACCATGCTCAATCGCACGCTGAATACCGTGGCGCAGCCGGATCGTGTGCGTGCGACGGTAGACGCCATTGCAGCCCTGCGTACCAGCAATGTTTTGTACACGAATGCACATGCTTTACAGGTAGCGGTCAATGTTGCGGATGGCGTGAAGGCAAATCCCCATGACACGGTCTTCGTGGTGGCGAGACCTGTGGGAGGCGGAATGCCCTACGCCGTGGTGCGCCGGCCCAGCTGGTTGCTGCCTTTTTCGGTGACCTTGGATGATCTGGTAAGCATGAGTCCTGCTCGACCAATCTCTCAGGCTGATACCGTTGAGGTGCTGGTTCGCCTCAGCGCCACGGGTACTGCTGAAGCGAATCCCAACGACTGGCGCTGGCTGTCGGAGCCAATCGCGTTAGCAAAGGCGAGCGACGAGGCAAGCTCGTCATCACTGCGAAACCTGAATGCGGTGCTGTCGCCGCCGGATTAGGGCGCTTATCGAAGGTAATGCAGTCACAAAAATGTGACGTGAGATAGCGCGATGAATTAAGCTGTCGCACTGAGAGGAAGGATGCGTCGGACTGCATGAGACTGAAACAAATCAAGCTTGCTGGCTTTAAGTCTTTTGTCGATGCAACGACGGTGACCTTGCCGGGAAATCGCTGCGCAGTCGTAGGGCCTAACGGCTGTGGCAAATCCAACATCATTGATGCCGTGCGGTGGGTTATGGGCGAAAGCTCAGCAAAACAGTTGCGCGGTGAGAACATTACTGACGTTATTTTTAACGGCTCCGGCACCCGCAAGCCCAATAATGCAGCGAGCATCGATCTAATCTTTGACAATAGTGATGGCCGCATTGGCGGTGAGTATGCGGCCTATGCCGACATCGCAATTCGCCGAGAAGTCAGTCGCGACGGGCAATCCAACTACCTTCTGAACGGGACGCGCTGCCGCCGCCGTGACATTCAAGACATCTTTCTTGGCACCGGATTTGGTCCGCGCAGCTACTCCATCATTGAGCAAGGCATGATCTCCCAGTTGGTGGAAGCCAAACCAGAAGAGCTTCGCGTGTACCTCGAAGAAGCGGCGGGTATCTCCAAATATAAAGAAAGACGCCGGGAAACCCAGAACCGGATAAAACATACCCGAGAAAATCTTGAGCGGATCAACGACATTCGCGAAGAATTAGGGCGCCAGCTGGATCGTCTGCAGCGTCAAGCGCAAGCCGCGGAACGCTATCGCACCTTGAAGACAGAGGAATCTCTGCTGAACGCCCAGCTCTACGCGCTGCGTTATCAGTCGCTGAAATCTGGGTTAGGCCAGCGTGAGCAAAAAATCTCGACGCTAGAGATTGAGCTGGAGAGAGTCATTGCCGAGCAGCGTCAAATTGAGGCGGAGATCGAAAACCGGCGCAAGCAGTTCTCCGAGCAAACAGATCAAGTCAATCGGGTTCAAGAGCGGTTCTATCAACTTGGCGCGGACATCACGAGAACTGAAGAAGGTCTGCAGTTCAATCAGCAGCGCATTACCCAACTCAACGATGAACTGATTCAAACTCAACAGCGCAGCGAAGAAGCCGGCCGGCAAGTCGAGAACGATGACCAACAGATTCAGTCGATGCGGGCGCAAGTCACTGAGCTTCAGCCGCGGGCCGCGGCCTTGGCCGCAGCGGATGCATCGGTGCAAAGTGCATTGGCAGAGGCGGAGAAGCAGAGCAAGGATTGGCAGCTGCGATGGGACGAGTTCAATCAAGCCTTTGCGAGCAACGAACAAGAAGCGCAGGTTCAGACGTCAAAAATCGAGTACTTAGAGCAGCTGATCACGCGGCTGCAAAGCCGCTCCGAGGAACTTGCCAGACTGGCTCTGGAGCAGCCGAAAGAAGAAGGGCAGCTGGTAGAGCAAATGGCGCTGGAGATCGATGGCTTGGAAACCCAGAGCCGGTCGCTCGTCGAACTTATGGCGGAATGTCGCGACGCGCTAGCCGTGGCCAAAACCACCGCGCAAGGTCTTGAAGAAACTGTGGAGCAGGCACGCGGGCAGGTGCAGGAGCTGCGTCAGCAGGCAGCGAATCTGCAGGCGCTGCAGGACGCAGCCCTCAGTCTCAACGTGCCCGAGGCAGAAAGCTGGATCAGCGATAATTCCCTAAATGCTGCCCGACGACTGGGCGAAAATTTATCCGTGGTTCCCGGTTGGGAGAATGCGGTGGAATCGGTTATGGGCCGCTTCATGCAAGCGTTACAGGTTGATGATTTAACGGTCTTCGCCAGCACCCTGTCTCAGCTTTCCGATGGCGACCTCGCGCTGGTTGAACTCAGCGCCGAGCAAGCCGCTTACCCGCGCAACGATGCCCTGCAGTTACCCACGCTGCGCTCATTGCTGAGAGCGGATGCGTTGGCGGGTAGTTCCTTATTGCATGGCGTTTACGCGGCTGAGTCCGCGGATGTAGCACTGGGCAAGCGCCATGTGCTGAAAGCAGGTGAGAGCATTATTACCCGAGAAGGGTTTTGGGTAGGCCCTGATTGGATCCGCGTTTTGCACGATGAAGATCAGTCCCAAGGGATTATTGAGCGTGGACAGGCCATCGAAGCCATTACGCTGCAAATCGAAGACGCAGATACCCATCTTGGCGAGGCGTTGAGTCAACTGCACAGTGCACGTGCTCAGGCAGAGACACTGGAGGCTCGACGTGAAGAGCTACAGGCCCAGACCAATCGGCTCAATCAAAATCTCAGCGTCCGTCGAACCGATCATAGCGTCACTCAGGTCAAGCTTGAGGAAGCCGCAGCACGGCAACAGCAAATCCGCAAAGAGGCAGTGGAGTTGCAGGAGCAAATTGCGCTGGAAAATACCCGCCGAGAGCAGGCGCGTGCTGCCTTGGCGGATGCCGAAAGTATTCGAGCTGAGCAGAATCTGGTGAAAGGCGCTCTTAGCGAAGAGCGCGACAAGCTGGCTGAATCACTCCAGCAAAGTCGTGAGGCAGCCAGACAGAGTCGTGAGGAATTCCACGCCGTTAACGTGCAGTTGGAGTCGGTACAGAGCCAGCTCAAGGTGAGCGTGTCTGCCCGCGAGCGAATGCTGACTCAGCAGTCCCAGCTGGCTGCCCAGCTGCAAAATATGCAACAAGGTATTGCCGACAGTCAGCGGCCCATACCCGAAATGCAGGCTCGACTGAAACAACAGTTGGCCGATCGTCTTGGGGTCGAGCAAGAACTTAAAGCGTCGAGAGAAGCTCTCGCAACGGTGGAGGCAGGGATTCGCAGTCACGAAAGTCGTCGCAGCCAGGCGACCGAGCGGGCAGCCACTGTGCGGGAGGCCTTGGAGGCCGAGCGTGTGCAGCGCCAAGGTATGGCAGTGCAGGAGTCCAATTTGCTGGAGCAGCTGGCGACGACAGGCCAT
>SHAE01000022.1 GCA_004213835.1 OM182 bacterium
CACGGGATGCGGTATTTGACGTGCTGCAACGAAGTGGTTTGGGTGACTACGTGGGAACCGGCTTACCCGGCGAGGTGGTTGGGTTATTCAGCAATGTGGGGGCCCAGTCGCGGGTATCGCGCGCAGCCATGGCATACGGTTACGGTTTTACTGTGACACCACTGCAGCTCGCTTCTGCCTACGTAACCTTGGCGGGGTACGGCAGCCGTCTGCCATTGAGCATTCTCAAGCAAGACCGAAAGCCTGAGCCCGAACAGGTCTTTGATGCCGGCGATGCTCGCGCGGTGATCGCCATGATGGAGCGAGTCACCCAACAAGGTGGCACCGCGACCAATGCTGACATCGACGATTACCGCGTTGCAGGTAAAACGGGCACCGCTCGCGTGCTAGAAAACGGCTCCTACAATGACGAGCGCCATGTCGCATGGTTTGCAGGATTGGCGCCGGTGAGCGATCCAAGAATTGTCATGGTCGTTTTGGTCAACGAACCCGACACGGATCGCGCCAGTGGCGGCCGGGTGGCGGCTCCCGTGTTTGGGCGCGTAGCAGCTCATAGCTTGCGTTTGCTCGGTGTTCGGCCAGACAACTTATCTAACGAATCTCTGCCATTGCAGCCAATGAGTGCGGCAATGGCTGGGGGGCCTCGCTAGTGCCACCCGCCACTCACAGCGTAGACGAGGTACTTGGCCAAATCCGCAGCCTTCCCCAAGCCCTGGGCTTGTCGGAATCCTCGCTCAACGTGGAAGCCGGCGATGTGTTCGTCGCCTGTGCGGCTAATGACGATACCCGGCTGCAGCATATGGAGGCCGCAGCCCGGGCAGGTGCCGTCGCCTTTGTCATTGACGCTGAGGCAGAACCCCTTGGTCACTCAACTTTGCCGACGTTTCAAATGAGCGAGTTGGCCAAGCATCGTGGAACGTTGGCGGCCAAATTTTATGGTGACCCTTCACGGCCGATGACCTGTATCGGCGTTACAGGCACCAATGGAAAAACCTCCATCGCCTATCATTTGGCAGATTTGGGCAATCTGTTGAATGTACCCACAGGTTATAGTGGCACCCTAGGTTGGGGCGCCCCGCACGAATTAGTCGATAGTGGCATGACGACTGCATCGCCCGTGCTGTTGCAAAGGCAGTTTGCTGCAATGTCCCACAAGGGCATGGAGCAGGTCGCCATGGAGGTGAGTTCCCATGCTCTCGATCAAGATCGGGCGCAGGCGATTCATATGGATGTCGGCGTTTTTTCGAACCTGACCCGTGATCACTTGGACTATCACGGTTCAATGCAAAAGTACGCAGAAGCCAAGACCAAGCTATTTACCAACTGGCCGTTGGCGTTAGCTGTTATCAACAGCGACGATGAGCTGGGTCGCAAACTTATGACCTGCGCGCGAGCTGAGAACACTCTGAGCTATGGTGGCGGGGGTGACATCGTTTGGCGGGCGATGACAGCGCGTGAGGGTATGCGGGTCTTATTTGAAACGCCTTGGGGGCAGCTAGACAGCATCCTACCTCTGGCGGCCGACTTCGCGGTAGCCAATGTGGCTGCCGCCATCGCCGTGCTGTTAGGCAGCGGACACACCATCGGCGATTTAGAAGAAGCACTTGCTCAACTGCATCCAGTACCCGGTCGCATGCAGGTGCTGGAGGGCGAGGGCGATATGCCGAAAGTTATTGTTGATTTTGCCCACACCCCGGATGCGCTGGACAAAGTTCTCGCCGCCCTAAGTCAACAAACCAAAAGCCAGCTGATCTGCGTTGTGGGTTGTGGAGGCAACCGCGATCAAGGCAAGCGACCTGAAATGGCGCAAGTGGTTGCTGCTCGAGCAAATCGCGCATGGTTTACCAGTGATAACCCGAGAGACGAAAACCCAGAGGCTATTTTGCAAGATATGTTGAAGGGTCTCACATCGCAGCAACAACGTGCGGTTCATATAGAGCAAGACCGCGCCTCTGCCATCGCCCAAGCGATACAGTCGGCAGGGCCTGACGACGTTATTGTTATCGCTGGCAAGGGCCACGAGAGCACCCAAGAAATCGCCGGCATCAAGCACCCATTTAGCGATGCGCAAGTGGCGCAAAAAATAATGAAGGAGAACGCCTAGTGCTGCTTTGGTTAACCCAATACCTGTCTGAGTACGTCAGCGGGTTCGGGGTATTTCAGTATTTGACCTTACGCACCATGGTCAGCGTGGTGACCGCCCTCGCGGTTTCTCTGCTGATCGGGCCGCCAATGATCAGCTGGTTAACGCGGTCACAAATTGGTCAGCAGGTGCGCGACGATGGTCCCTCTTCGCATTTTAGCAAGGCTGGCACGCCAACCATGGGCGGTGCGCTTATCTTGATTATTATCATGGTAACAACACTTTTGTGGGGCGATCTGACAAATCGCTATATCTGGCTGGTGTTAGCGGTAACGCTGGCGTTTGGCCTGATCGGCTGGATAGACGATTACCTGAAGATCTCGCGCAAAAACTCCGACGGCTTAGCGGCGCGCTGGAAGTACTGTTGGCAGTCTGTTTTTGCCCTCGCCGCCGTGTTGTATCTGTACAACACCGCGGACGTCCCCGCGCAAACGGCATTATACGTGCCGTTTTTCAAAGAGATTGCGATTCCCTTGGGTGCGAGCTTCATCCTGTTGGGTTACCTGATGATTGTTGGCATGAGTAATGCTGTGAATCTCACCGATGGGCTCGATGGCTTGGCCATTTTGCCTGCAGTGATGGTGGGTGCGGCCCTGGGTTTAATTGCCTACGTCACCGGCAATATCGAATTCTCAGCGTATCTGCAGATTCCCTACATTGCTCAAGCGGGCGAGTTGTCTGTCTTCTGCGGTGCCCTTATCGGTGCTGGGCTCGGTTTTCTGTGGTTTAACACCTACCCCGCGCAGATCTTTATGGGCGACGTTGGCGCTCTTTCATTGGGTGCGGCGCTTGGCTTGCTAGCCATCATCGTTCGTCACGAGATTGTGCTTTTGATCATGGGCGGACTGTTTGTGCTCGAAACCGCGAGCGTCATCATTCAAGTCATTTCGTTTCGTCTGACGGGCCGGCGCGTTTTCAGAATGGCACCCATACACCATCATTTTGAACTCAAAGGTTGGCCAGAGCCGCGTGTAATCGTGCGCTTTTGGATTATCACTCTCGTCTTGGTCACCATCGGTCTGTCGACATTAAAGCTGCGATGACACGAGCAACCGGCACAGTGGTACTGGGTTATGGCGTTACGGGTAAGTCCGTCGTGCAACATCTTCGTGCGCAAGGTATGGAGCCACGGGTGCTGGATACTCGTGCCCAGCCAACGTCGACTGAGGGCTTAGGCAATGTTGAAGTGCATTGGCAGGTCCAGAACTGGCCAGCGGAACTGCTCGCCGAAACTCAACAGGTCATCGTCAGTCCCGGGCTACCCCTGCATCATCCGTTGGTGCGGCAGACACATGCCGCGGGCATCGCTACTGCTTCGGATATTGATCTCTTTATGGCCAAGGTCGGCGCGCCGGTTGTTGGTGTTACGGGCACAAATGGCAAAAGCACCGTCGTATCCTTGGTCGGTCACCTGCTGCAGGCCGGCGGCCATGAGTGTGTGGTGGGCGGTAATCTGGGCGTGCCGGCGCTGGAGTTGTTAGAGGCGCCTGCCGATATTTACGTGTTGGAGCTGTCCAGTTTTCAACTCGCGCACAGTGCTCATCTGGCATTGGCCAGTGCTGGGGTGCTGAATATCACCGATGATCATCGCGATTGGCATGGCGATTTCGAAAGCTATAAACGTGCCAAGGAGCGTATCTACGTGAACGCCGACTATTGCGTTGGCGGTCTTAACAGCGACTGCAGCGTCGACGTCAAAGTTGATATGTCTGCGCCTAGCGCGAATCGTTGGGGAGTGGCCCGCCGCGAGAACACGCCTTGGTTATTTTGCGGTGATATACCGCTGATTGCGGTTTCAGACCTACCCCTTGAAGGACGGCACAATGTCGAGAACTGCCTCTGGGCACTGGCACTGGTTGAGCCTTGGATCGAGCCGCGCCATGCCGCGCAACTGCTGGTGGGATTTCAGGGTTTGCCGCATCGTTTCGAATTCCTATCAGGCCCAACGGATATCCACTGCATTAATGACTCTAAGGCCACCAACGTGGGTGCCACATTGGCGGCCCTAGAGGGATTTGCCCGAGACGAAAGTTTGATTCTTATTGCTGGTGGCGACAGTAAGCATGCTGACTTAGCGCCACTGGGTGAAGCGATGCAGGGTCGTGTGCAACGGTTGGTCACGCTTGGTCAGGATGCGGCAACATTGAACGAGGTTGCGAGCGCCAACGGTGTGCTGTGGCAGCAGGTAACAACAATGGACGACGCGGTCAGTGCGGCCTTTGAGCACGCCAAAGCCGGGGATACGGTGCTGCTATCGCCGGCCTGCGCCAGCCTCGACATGTACGCAAACTTCGCAGCGAGGGGCGATCATTTCAAAGAGCTAGTATCCCAGCACACAAAGGCTGAACAGGTTGCGTTGAGATCATGAGCGCCCAAAGCCTACAAATGCCGCGCCACAGCGCTTTGCTGCTTTTGCCGTGGTTGGTGCTACTTGTCTTTGGCACGATCATGGTGGGGTCGTCGTCGGTGGCCATGGCCGGTGATTACGTAACCAGACAGCTCGTTAACCTATGTATCTCGATTTTCCTGTTGGCAATTGTCGTCGCCACACCGCTGTCATTCTGGAAAAAGTACTATCGGCTGGGCTGGTTCGGTGCCTTGGCCCTTGTGGTGTTGGTGCTCATTCCTGGTGTGGGTCATGAGGTCAATGGTGCAACCCGATGGATACGTCTGCCCGGATTTAACTTGCAGGCCGTCGAGGTGGCTAAGTTTGGGCTGATGATTTATCTCGCTGGATATTTGACGCGATATCACGACGAGCTTGAGCGCGCGCCGGCGCGCATATTTATCCCCTTGGCCATGGTGTTTGCGATTTGCGCTCTCGTCGTTGCTGAGCCGGACCTTGGATCCGCGGCAGTCGTGCTAGCCGCAACCTTGTCCGTACTCTTTATGGCAGGCGCTAAACTACGCTTTGTCCTGCTGATGGTCGTTGGCGGCATTGCGCTTTTTGCGCTGATGGTTTGGCTCGAACCATTTCGCATGCGTCGCATGGCCGCGTTCACAGACCCTTGGGCTGTCCCATTCGATACCGGGTATCAGCTGGTTCAAGCATTGATTGCCTTTGGGCGCGGCGAGGTTTTTGGCCTAGGGCTTGGCGAGGGCATACAAAAACTGTCCTATCTGCCGGAGGCTCACAATGACTTCATTTTTGCCGTAATCGCAGAAGAGCTAGGCAGCATTGGCGCTATCGCCTGCATCGTGCTGTACAGTTTTTTTGTTTTCGTGATTCTCGCGGTTGCTAAGCATCGCTTGATGCTCGGTGATCGATTCGCAGGCTATTGCTGCTATTTCGTTGGTTTCATATTCGCCTATCAGTTCTTGGTCAATGTTGGCGTGAATGTTGGTGTACTACCCACCAAGGGGCTGACGCTGCCCTTCATTAGCTATGGCGGTAACTCTCTGATGGTGTCTTGCGCACTGTTTGCTGTGGTGCTGCGTTGTAGTTGGTCAAAGGAGCCCTGATGGCAGACGCAAATTTTTATCAAGTCCCGGAAATGGGCCGCATTCGCACCATTCACTTTGTCGGTATCGGTGGTGCGGGCATGAGTGGTATCGCAGAGGTCCTCATCAACCAGGGCTATGCGGTCACAGGTTCAGATTTGCAGGAATCGATCAACACCGAGCGCTTGCGTGACAAAGGCGCGCAAGTTCACTTGGGGCATGATGCTAAATGGGTGCAGGGTGCTGACGTGCTGGTGGTCTCGTCGGCCATCGATCCGACCAATCCAGAGTTGGTGGCAGCGCGAGATCTGCGTTTGCCGGTGGTGCCACGCGCGCAAATGCTGGGCGAGTTGATGCGTTATCGACACGGCATCGCCGTAGCTGGCACCCATGGCAAAACCACCACGACCAGTTTAATTACGGAAATTTTTCGTTGCGCAGAGCTGTCTCCGACCTTCGTCATTGGGGGGTTGTTGAACAGTGCGGGCACAAATGCCGAACTGGGTGGGGGTCGTTACTTGATCGCTGAGGCAGATGAGAGCGACGCATCCTTCTTGCACTTGCAGCCAATGACCGCTGTCATCACCAATGTCGATCAAGATCATATGGCAACCTACGACCATGATTTTGCTAAGTTAAAGGCCGCCTATGTTGAATTCACCAATCGCCTGCCTTTCTACGGTAGCGTTTTCGTTTGTGCCGACGATCCTGAGGTGCTGGCGCTCAGCGCTTCTTTTACTCGGTCGGTGATCACCTATGGATACGGCGATCATGCCCAGTTTCGAGCCAGCGATCTGACCACAAATGGTCAGACATGGAGTTTCACTGCAGCGCGTGGGGAGATGGGTGCGCCGCTGTCGGTAAGCATCAAGCTGCCTGGGCACCATAATGTGATGAATGCTCTGGCGGCGATTGCGGTAGCCACCGAAGAAGGTATTGAAGACGCCGCCATCGTTGACGGTCTTAGTGCGTTTGAAGGGGTTGGACGAAGATTTCAAGTTACAGACTCCGTGGCCATTGCCGCAGCGTCAGTCTCCCTAGTCGATGATTACGGGCACCATCCGACAGAAGTAGAAGCGGTCATTAAGACGGCGAGAGAGGTCTGGCCCGATCGGCGGCTGGCGATGATTTATCAGCCGCACCGCTACAGTCGAACCAAGGATTTGTTCGACGATTTTGTGCGCGTTCTGTCAGGGGTAGATGCCCTAGTGCTGCTCGACGTCTACGCCGCGGGAGAAGAGAGAATCGATAGCGCAGACAGCAAGGCACTGGCTCAGGCGATTCGTCAAAGAGGCCAAGTGAACCCCGTTTACGCCAAAGATGCGGCGGAGGCGCTGCAGTTACTGCCAAATTTTGTCATCGCTCAGGACGTACTGCTGGTGCAGGGAGCAGGTAATGTAAACACCATATCGAATAGGCTGACAGGTCATGTGGGTTAGGCGGCTCGTTGCCATAGTGGGTGTTACCTGCGCGGTGGTTGCTGTTGCAGGCATCTGGCATGTCTTGGATCGACCCGTCGACACCATCGTGGTCTCAGGAGAGCCAACTCGGGCCGAGCGCGAGTGGGTGGAACAAGCGCTGTCCAGTGTGCCCTTGGGCGGGATCTTGTCGACGGACTTAGAAGCGATTGAAAACCAGCTGATCACCATGGGCTGGACGCGACAGGTGACCGTGCGCAGACATTGGCCTGATCGTCTAGAGGTGCGACTGCACAAGGTGGTGCCCGTCGCGCGGTGGGGCGCACAAGGCTACCTCGCAGCTAACGGTGAGCCCATGGAATTGCCCGATGAACACTATGATCTGCCTGAGCTAAGCGCGAACATCAGTACTCCGCAGCAGACCATGGAGGTTTACCGTCTGCTACAGCTCTTCGCCTCACGCTTGGATTTGCAGATCGTCACGCTCAGTGAATCGTCCCAGGGCGAGTGGCGTGTGGGCTTTACTGACGGCATGCAGGTGTTTCTCGGCGCACGCGACGTCAATGCGCGTATGCAAAGATTTTTGCGTGTCTATGGCAACGCACTGCGGTATCAGGGGCAGGCAGTCGACTATGCCGATGCGCGCTATACCAGCGGTATTGCAGTACGATTTAGGCCTGAGGTGCGCAATGACGGACAGTTTGCTGGGGCAATAACTGGGGCTTTATCGCCTCTATCTAAACCTAACGGATCATAGACATGGCTTCGGAAAAACACATGCAAAGAATCGTCGCGCTGGACATCGGCACGAACAAAATCGCTGCGATTGTTGCGAATGTAAACCCGCAAGGCGATCTCGAGATCATTGGCATCGGTACACACCAGTCCCGCGGTTTGAAGAAAGGTGTAGTGGTCAATATTGATTCAACGGTGCAATCCATCCAGCGCGCGGTCGAGGAAGCAGAGTTGATGTCTGGCTGCGAAATAGATTCGGTCTACGTTGGCATTGCTGGAAGCCATATTCGTAGCTTGAATTCCCATGGCATCGTGGCGATCCGAGATCGGGAAGTTTACGCGCTAGACATTGAGCGCGTGATTGACGCCGCCAAAGCCATGGCGATACCCGCGGATCAAAAAATTCTTCACGTGCTGCCGCAGGAGTACATCATCGACACCCAAGAGGGTGTCAAAGAGCCGCTGGGTATGTCGGGCGTTCGCTTGGAAGCGAAGGTGCATATGGTGACCTGCGCGGTAAACGCGGTGCAGAACATTGAGAAGTGTGTCGAGCGCTGTGGTTTGGCGGTAAACGACGTGATCCTCGAGCAACTGGCGTCGAGCTACTCAGTATTAAGTGATGATGAACTGAACCTTGGGGTCTGTCTCGTCGACATTGGTGGAGGCACTACCGACATCGCAGTCTTTACGGAAGGCGCCATTCGGCATACGGCGGTGATCCCCATAGCGGGTGATCAGGTAACCAACGATATCGCCATGGCATTGCGCACACCAACGCAGAATGCCGAAGACATAAAAATACGTTACGCCTGTGCATTAACACAGTTGGCTAAACCCGACGAAGTGATTAAAGTACCGGGAGTCGGCGACAAACCAGAAAAAGAAATGTCGCGCCAAACATTGGCAGAAGTGGTAGAACCACGTTACGACGAGTTATTTAGATTGATTCAAGCAGAGCTGCGACGTAGCGGCTTTGAAAACATCATCGCTTCCGGCATCGTGCTAACGGGTGGGGGAGCGAAGATGGAAGGTTTGATTGAGCTTGCGGAAGAGATATTCCACATGCCGGTCAGTTTGGGGGCGCCACGTCTCGTGGCGGGTTTGAAGGACATCGTAAGGAATCCCGTGTACGCAACCAGCGTTGGCTTGTTGCAGTACGGGCTAGAACGCGAACAGGAACGCGCTGAAAAACAAAGCGGCCAAAAGAGCAGTACGTTTGACAGCATCAGGAACTGGTTTCGCGACAACTTCTAGCACCAGCAGGAGCAGGCGATGTTTGAGATAGTTGATAGCGCACCGCAAAACGCAGTGATTAAAGTCATTGGCGTCGGCGGGGGTGGCGGCAATGCCGTACAACATATGGTCAGCAATGACGTCAAAGGCGTCGACTTCATTGCGGTCAACACGGATGCACAAGCCTTAGACGGCTTGGGTGCAGAGCGTACTCTGCAAATTGGTAGCAGCATTACCAAGGGCCTTGGTGCGGGAGCGAATCCCGAGACAGGGCGTGCCGCAGCAATCGAAGACCGCGAACGCCTTGCTGAGTTACTCAGCGGCGCGGACATGGTGTTCATTACTGCAGGCATGGGTGGCGGTACCGGTACCGGAGCCGCACCCGTGGTCGCCGAGGTGGCGAAGGAGCTTGGCATCCTCACGGTTGCTGTGGTCACCAAGCCATTCAAATTCGAGCGCCGCTCTAAAATCGCCGATAAAGGTTTGGCCGAGCTGGTCGAGCACGTCGATTCGCTGATCACCATACCGAATCAAAAACTGCACGATGTGCTGGGTGACGGCACGTCGATGAAAGAAGCCTTCGCGGCTGCCAACAATGTGTTGCTTGGCGCAGTGAAAGGCATCGCAGATCTCATTATTTTGCCCGGAATGATCAACGTCGATTTCGCTGACGTACGCACGGTCATGTCAGAGATGGGGTCTGCCATGATGGGTACAGGCAGGGCCAACGGCTCGAATCGAGCGCGGGATGCGGCAGAGGCTGCGATTCGCTCGCCGCTATTAGACGACATCGACATCAACGGCGCTCGAGGCATTCTTGTCAACGTTGCTGGCGCTGACCTAACCATGGGCGAGTTCATGGAAGTGGGTGACATGGTCGAGGAGTTTGCTTCAGAAAATGCGACCGTTGTCGTGGGAACCGTTATCGACGAAAGTCTGGGTGACGACATGATGGTGACCATTGTTGCCACCGGTCTGGGCAAGGCAAGTAAACCAAGCATCGTTATAGACAACGATCCGGCTATCGAAACCGCAGGCCTGCACGGCAACTACGATGACTTTGATACGCCGCCCCATGCGCGCAACCCCGTGCGCTATCCAAACAGCGTGGAAAACGTGGACATTCAGAGTAAGGATCTCGACTACTTAGACGTGCCGGCTTTTTTGCGCAGACAAGCGGATTAGTAGGCAAGCGGATTAGTAGGCAGGCTGATCAATTCGAACCAAGCAGGATATTGAGGTAGTCGCCATGTCTCTGGCCAATACTCAGCAGACGCTGAAAAACAGTATTCGTGCGTCCGGTGTAGCCCTGCATACGGGAAGCAAGGTCAATATGACTTTGCACCCAGCAGAGATCGACGCGGGTGTGGTGTTCAAGCGAACCGATTTACCCGGCTGTGTTGCCTTCAATGCATGCGCGGGCAGTGTTGGTGACACCCAGATGGCAACGTCCCTGTCTGCGCAGGGCCACCACTTATCGACGATTGAACACATGATGTCAGCGTTGTCTGGATTAGGGATCGACAATGTCACCATCGAGGTTGACGGCGGAGAACTGCCCATCATGGATGGCAGTGCCGCGCCCTTTGTGTTCCTGCTGCAGTCCGCGGGCATTATTGACCAACCAGCGAAGAAGCAATTCCTGCGCATATTGAAACCGATCGAGGTAAGCGAGGGTGATGCCACCGCGTCTTTGGCACCTCATGAAGGTTTTAAGCTCAGCTATACCCTTGAGTACGACCATCCGGTTTTCGCCGCCCACGAGCACACGGCCTGCGTCGAGTTTTCTGCGACGAGTTTCGTCAAAGAGGTGAGTCGGGCACGAACCTTCGGCTTTCTTGCAGACTTTGAAAAACTGCAGGAGCTCAACCTGGCGCAAGGGGGAAGCCTCGATAACGCCGTGGTGGTGGATGATTCAAAAATACTCAACGAGCACGGACTTCGTGCCCACGATGAATTCGTCAAGCACAAGATACTTGATGCCATTGGCGACCTTTACTTGTTGGGCCACAGCGTGATTGGTCACTTTCATGGGCACAAGTCGGGGCATAGCCTCAACAACAAGCTGGTCCAAGCGTTATTGGCAGATACCGATGCATTTGAGATCGTCTCTTTCGATCAGCCCTGTCAGGTACCCCAGGCCTACGCCCGAAATGCGGTGATACCCGCGGCCTAGATCCTAGCGCCAGTCATCGGTGTGAGAGGAACAACCGATAACGGGTTTAGCCAAGCACCTTAAAAACAATCTCATCTACTTGGTTGAATGCTGAAAGAGGCTGCAACTTTTCCAGTAGATCCTGCTGAGCAAAGCGCAGCTTAGTCGCCACCCCTGCACTGCGGCAGTTAATGATCAACTTGGTGCCGCGGACATCACTGACTTCTACTTGGTTTTTTAGATTGTCGCTGATGGCGGCTCTCACTTGATCTGTCCAAGCGCGTTGATTGGCCGTATGACGGATGAGCTTTTGCAATGGGGAATGGCCGCCCTTCTCGCGTAAAAGATCCTGTAAGTCATTTGTCGTCATTGCTTTACCGGTCGTCGTCACTCATTGAAGGCAAGGCTACTCTGCCCTGTACGCTTAGCAGATATGGTGCAGTCCTGTAAAATTTGCACATTGGCGTCAGTTTGCTATTTTGTGGCTCGTCCGTCCAAACCTAGAAGTACATGCAACTAATTCTGATCAACAAAAGCGGCGAGCCCTCGCAGTTCGCACTGACCTCTTTGCGAGTCAAGATGCTTGGGATCGTTGCCGTGTTTTTCTGCGTAGGGCTGGTGTCCGCCGGCTTTGTGCTCAAGCAATCGGACTTTGTTGACGCTGCAGTGATTGAAACTTGGCGCAGCAAGCTAAACGAGCAGGACGACGTGGTAGAGAAACTGCGTGCGCAGTCTGTTGCGCGCCGACAGGCGGTGGGTCGACAGATTGCTGAAATGCAGGCGCGACTCTGGCGCATGGAGGCATTGGCCTCCTACATGCACGAAACCTCTGGCCTGCCATCGGATGAATTCGATTTTAACGCACCGGTATCACAGGGCGGTCCGCTGAGTGGCGAGGCAGAAGTGCTTGGCGTTGAGAATTTGGACACTCAGCTGGCATCACTGTCCCAGCGTCTGAAACAACGAGAGACAGAACTCAGCATCCTCGATCAGGTGTTGCTCGGCGTCTACAACGACAAAGGCGCAAGACCCGCAGGGGCGCCCATTGTTAAGGGCTGGATGTCATCACCATTTGGCGAGCGCGTCGATCCCATTTCGGGAAAGAAAGCCTGGCATGAGGGCATGGACTTCGCTGGAGCGAAAGGCTCTGAGGTCATCGCTGTGGCTAATGGAGTAGTGGTCTTTGCAGGCTATCGCGACGGCTACGGGCAAATGGTCGAAATCAGCCACGGCAAGGATATGCGAACGCGATACGGCCATCATGAAGAGGTCTTAGTGCACGCCGGACAGAGCGTTAAGCGGGGCGATGTCATTGCCCGCATGGGTAGCAGTGGTCGCTCGACAGGGCCTCACGTGCATTTCGAAGTTCTCAAGGAAGGTCGCCCAGTTAATCCGGCCCGATACGTGAGTGCAGTAGCCCAATAGCCCAGCTGCTGCCTAGAAATTCGTAGATCAGTCAGCACGCTGCGGGTTTCGCCGAATCCCGCAGAGAAATTCCTGCCTAGCTCTGTATAGATCTCGCCTAGCTGCCGCTACAATGCCCCTTTTTTGATCACCCTGAATTATGGCTAACTTTCTCGCCCGCCTTTTCGGTACGAAAAACTCTCGTGAGTTAAAGCGCATGGGCCGCTTGGTGCAACGAATCAATGAACTGGAGGCTCAGTTCACGGGTCAAACGGATCTGGTTGCTCATACCGGATCTTTGCGTGAACGCCTCGATTCAGGGGAAACCCTCGATGCCTTGTTACCGGAAGCCTTTGCGGCAGTGCGCGAGGCGGCCAAACGTACAAAGAGCATGCGGCATTTCGATGTGCAGTTGATCGGGGGTATCACACTGCACGAAGGGCGCATTGCAGAGATGCGCACTGGCGAGGGTAAGACGCTGATGGCTACGCTACCGGCCTACTTAAACGCGCTGCCAGGTAACAGTGTCCACGTGGTCACGGTGAACGACTATTTGGCTAAGCGCGACGCTGAATGGATGGCCTCGATATACGAATCGCTAGGACTTCGAGTCGGCATTATTCAATCAGGCCAGCCCGCCACGGAGAAAAAAGAGGCGTACCAAGCCGACGTCATATACGGGACCAATAACGAATTCGGTTTTGATTACCTGCGGTCGAATATGGCCTTCACTGCAGAAGACCGGCTGCAAGGGGATCTAGCGTTCGCCATCATCGACGAGGTCGATTCGATTTTGATCGACGAGGCGCGCACGCCGCTGATCATTTCTGGTGCTTCGGAAGAAAATACCACCCTCTACAAAACCATTAATCAGATTCCGCCCACCTTAGAAGAACAACCTTTTGACGACACGCCACGCGTGTTTGGTGAGCCTGACGTGGAGCCCACCGGCGACTACATGGTCGATGAAAAAAATCGTCAGGTAGAGCTTACCGAACTCGGTCATCAGAAAGTCGAAGACGCGTTGATCAAGCTCAACTTGTTGCAACCCGGCGACAGCCTGTATTCATCTGCTAATTTAAATCTACTCCATCACGTTCATGCAGCCTTGAAAGCTCATAATCTCTACACGCGTGATGATCATTACATGATCACCCAGGGCGAGGTGGTTATTGTCGATGAGCATACGGGTCGAGCCATGCCCGGGCGCCGCTGGTCCGATGGCATTCATCAGGCGGTTGAGGCCAAGGAAGGGCTGACCATACAGAACGAAAGTCAAACGCTGGCCTCGACCACATTCCAAAACTATTTCCGGCTTTATCAAAAGCTCTCCGGTATGACCGGTACCGCCGACACCGAGGCCTTTGAGTTTAAGCAGATTTACGGTCTAGAAGTGGTTGTTGTCCCCACTCACCGGCCAATGGTTCGTGATGATCGCAACGATCTGATGTATCTCACCTTGGCGGAAAAATACGATGCCATCGTCGAGGATGTCGTTGACTGCATAGAGCGCGGTCAGCCAGTGCTTGTAGGTACGGCTTCTATCGAAAGTTCAGAACTGTTGTCCGCAGAACTTAAGGGCCGCGGCATCAAACACAATGTGCTCAATGCGAAGCAGCACGAGCGGGAAGCCGATGTTGTTGCCGATGCGGGCCGACCCGGGACCGTGACCATCGCGACCAACATGGCTGGCCGGGGTACCGATATCGTACTCGGCGGCAGTTTGGATGCCGAACTGGGCAAAATGGCCAGTGCTAACGACGATGAAATTGCTCGAGTCAAAGCCGACTGGCAGCACAGGCATGAGGCAGTGATTGCCGCCGGTGGACTGCATATCATCGGCACGGAAAGGCACGAGTCGCGTCGTATAGATAACCAGCTGCGCGGGCGCTCGGGTCGTCAGGGGGACCCTGGCTCTAGTCGTTTTTATCTCTCTCTCGACGACAACCTTATGCGTATTTTTGTTTCGGAGTCCGTCCGCAACATGATGCACAAGCTGAACTCTGATAGTGGCGAGGCGATTGAACACAAAATGATCAACCGCTCGATTGAAAATGCCCAACGCAAGGTTGAGGGACACAACTTCGATATTCGTAAAAACCTGCTGGAATACGACGATGTCTCCAACGACCAGCGTCAGGTGATTTACCAGCAACGCCGGGAGCTCATGGATAGCGGTGATATCACCGAAACCGTTGAGGGTTTGCGAGAGGAGGTGGTTTACGACTTGGTCGCCCAGCACATCCCACCGCAGAGCCTCATTGAGCAGTGGGATATTGGCGGTCTTGAGCTTGCGCTACAAAGTGAATTCGGCAGTACGCAAACCCTCAGCCAATGGTTGGAAGAAGATCAAGATTTGGATGAAGAGGGCCTTGCCGCCAAAGTTCTTGCGCAAATCGAGGTCGAATACGGCGAGAAAGAGTCTCGCTGGCAAGAGTCCGGCATCAACATGCGACTGGTAGAAAAGCAGATCATGCTGCAGATCCTCGACCAACGTTGGAAAGAGCATCTGGCATCGATGGATCAGCTTCGGCAAGGCATACACCTGCGCGCCTATGCTCAGAAACAGCCCAAACAAGAATTCAAGCGCGAGTCCTTCGAGCTGTTTCAGGATCTTCTGCAAAACATTAAATTCGACGTGATTCGCATGCTCTCGCGTATGCAAATCGAGAATCCTGAAGAAATCGAGGCCCAAGAACGCCTGCGTCGCGCCGAGGCCGCGCGCAAAATGAATTTCCAGCACAGCCAAGAGCAAAGCGCTGGTGGTGATCAAGCCCGTGAACCCCGCGAGACTGCGAAGGCGGAAACCTTTGTACGTGAGGAGCGCAAAGTTGGCCGCAATGAGCCGTGCCCCTGTGGGTCTGGCAAAAAGTACAAGCAATGCCACGGTCGGCTTTGAGTCCAGCCAGGGGCTACTGACTCATGGCCGTTAATCTTTCGAAACCACGCAATCTGCTGTCGGTACCTGGCGTGCGCCTTGCCGCAACCAGCTCTGGTGTAAAGGGCGACAGAGACGATTTGGCCTTGGCGGTATTTGATCCGACCGCGGTTGTTGCTGGTGTTTATACTCAATCAGCCTTCGCGGCTCCGCCGGTCTTTGTTGCTAAAGAACGAGGGCAAACCGCGCGGGCTTGGCTGGTCAATAGTGGCAATGCTAACGCCGCAACCGGAGAACCCGGCCGCCAAGATGCCATTGAACTATGCGATCAAGCCGCTGCAGCACTTCAGCTCGAGGCCAATGCGCTCCAGCCGTTTTCCACCGGCGTTATCGGTGAGCGGTTGGCCATGGACAAGCTCGTCGCGGCAATTCCTAGTCTGGTGAGCTCTCTTGAGGCCGACAATTGGTTGGGCTTTGCCACAGCGATTATGACGACGGATACCGTGGCGAAAGCTGTCAGCGAGCAACTCATCATTGACGGCGAGGCAATCACTGTGACCGGGGTTGCCAAGGGGTCGGGCATGATCAAACCCAATATGGCGACCATGCTGGGCTACATCGCCTGTAACGCGACAGTTTCGCGGCAGGTACTGCAAAAGCTGGCAACTGAGGTTGCCAATGCCAGTTTTAACCGAATCACTGTCGACGGCGACACGTCCACCAACGACTGTTTTATGCTCGCTGCGTCGGGCGCATCTGCCATGACGCCCATTGTCAGCGTCAGTGACCCAAGGCTTGCAGATTTGCAGCAAGCTGTGGCGTCCGTCGCACGCACCCTTGCTCAAGCAATTGTTCGCGACGGTGAGGGAGCCACCAAATTCGTCACTGTGACGGTATCCGGGGGCGCAAGCGAGGCCGAGTGCCTTGAAGTGGCCTATACCGTTGCCGAGTCACCACTGGTGAAAACGGCGTTGTTCGCAGGAGATGCCAACTGGGGGCGTTTTTGTATGGCAATCGGACGCGCGCAAATCGAGGGTCTGGATCCTTCCGGCGTCAGCCTATGGCTTGACGAGGTAGAAGTTGCTCATCAAGGGTTGATGTCAGCAAGCTACTCCGAGGAAGCTGGTGCTTCGGTGCTGGCTAAGGATGAGTTCGAAGTGCGTATCGACCTTGGTCGGGGTTCGTGCGTGGAAACCATCTGGACGACAGACCTCAGCTACGAATATGTGCGCATCAATGCCGAGTACCGCAGCTAAGGCTAGTTGGCTCCCTCAATGATTGTTCAGAAGTCGCTCTCCGACTCGGAACTTTCGGCATCAAAATCCGCAGGCTCGACATCGGGTATTCGATGCTCCTCGCTGGCCCATCCGCCAAGATCAATCAGCTTGCAGCGCTCCGAACAAAAGGGGCGATACTGATTTTTGCTCGTCCATTTAACCCCTTGTCGGCACGTAGGACAGGTGACGATACGCGGCGTGGTCACGAGCGCAGTAATTCCTTGTGCAAGATTTCTATTTGCTGGTGCAAGTGGGTTAGGTCTTTATCGTTGGTGATGATTTTCGATGCTTGCTGGAGGCGCGCTGGGCGAGCCATTTGGGCAGCCATAATCGATTCAACTTGGCTGCGCGAGTTGTCGTCTCTGGCCATCGTGCGCTCAAGCTGCATGGCCTCTGGGACATCGACCACGACTATTTCATCGCACCAGTGCCCCTGACCGGATTCCAATAGCAGTGGATTCACCAACAAGCAGTAAGGCGAAGTGCTGGCCGCAATCTGAGCCTGCAAGTATTCACTGATGAGTGGATGCAGCAGATTTTGCAGCCATTTACGCTCTGCGCTCTCAGCGAAGACGAGGGCGCGCAGCTTGGCGCGATCAAGACTGCCATCAGACAGCAAAATGTCGGGACCAAAGTGTTCGGCAATGTAGTTCAGGGCGGGTTGCCCTGGCTCGACCACGGCGCGGCTGGCCAAATCTGCATCCACAACATCGATGCCGAGTTCGGCAAAATAATCCGCAGCTGCGGTTTTACCGCTACCAATACCACCTGTCAGCCCAACCAGCATTGCACCTCCCGAAAAATTTGAGGGTATCACGGCGAGGGCAGGTGGCGTGAAAGCGGCATTAACTACTAGGGAAGAAAAAGGTCTCCCATGGAAAATATGGGTAGGTACATAGCCAGAATGATCCCACCGACAACACAGCCCATGAGCAGCATCAGGGCTGGTTCGATCATGGGTAACAGGTTGGACTGCAGCTGCGCTAATCCGTCCTCGCACTGCAGCCCAGCCTGAGTGAGCAGTGCCTCTAAGCGTCCAGTTTCCTCGCCCAAACGCACCAGACGAACCATGGCCGGTGGAAAACATGCTGCTTCACTCATTGCTGCCCAGAGTCGGTCGCCGCTTTCTACCTGCCCCGTTAATTGCTGGGTAGCCTGGCGAAACACCTCATTTCGGCAGGTTTGTGCGGCGTAGGGTATGGCATGGGTCAGCGGAATGCCGGCAGTCAGGGTGGTTGCGAGGGTGTGACACAGTGCTGCGGTGTTGGTGTAGCGGGACCATCGTCCGAACAGGGGTAGGCTGAGCAGAAACCCATGCAGTGACAAACGGGTTTGGCCCCCAAGGTATTTCGACCCTGCGAGCAGACCGATGACAAAGACAGCCATCAAGGCAAAATGGCTGCCGCCTTGGGCAAGGGTCTCGGAGGCACCTAGGACCCAGCGCGTGATTTGCGGCATGGCCTGGCCTTGCTGCGCATAAAGCGCGCCAAACTGTGGCATGACAAATACCAGCAGAAAGGTCACGGCGATGATTGCAGTGAGCAGAATTAGCATGGGTTGCAGCAGGGCTTGTCGAACATTTCTGTTCAGCTGCGTTTTGCGCTCAATCTCCGCGGCCAACCGGGTGAGTACGACCGGGAGGTTGGCAGCGGCCTCACCGGCGCGTATCAGCGTGAGATAAAAGGTATCGAACACCTGTGGCTGGCTTGCCATCGCTTGGCTGAGACTTTCCCCGCCATTGATTTCCTGAATCAGCGCCGTCATCACCATACGTATTTTTGTCCGGTCGCTTTCACCAAGTGTTGCGAGTGCGTCTGTGACACTGATATCGGCGGCCAACAGGGCGGCCAGTTGACGACTAAAATAGGCCAACTCAGGCGCCGTCAGTTTGGGTGCAGATGTCGGTAGAGCGAGCCATGGCAAACGTGACGTAGGTTCGTTCAGAATTGGCCCAGCGATGCCCCTAGCGGCCAAGATCGAGATTGCATGCTCTAGCGATTGAGCCTCGATCTCACCTCGCTGCGGTAATCCAAGCGAATTTGTACCGCGCCACTGGTAGATCTGCTGGTTCAAAATGCTCTGAGCCTAGACAGGACGGTTGGATAGTTCGGCAGGCACGATTCGATTCACTTCTTGCCAACTGGTCTCTCCGGCTAAATGCCGTTCAATGGCCTGTTCCCGCAACATACTTTGGCCTTGCACTTGCCTTGAGACATCATTGTCAGCGGGTGCTACCAACGCCGTGCTCAAGTGTTCGGCGTGGGCCAGCTCGAAAATACCGAGGCGTCCCCAGTAACCACCACTACACTGGCTACAACCTTCTGAATTGGCCGCGTAACAGGTGTGTGGATGCCTCAGTACGCATGCCGCGTCGACGATTTGTCGGCAGTGGGGGCAGAGCCGTCGAAGCAGTCGCTGAGCCATGATCAGCGTGACGGACTCCTGTAAATCTCGCCGGCTAACCCCCAATTGATGCAGCCGCAGCATGGTTGCGTGAGCGGACTTGGTATGAACACTCGACAAAATCAAGTGACCGGTTTGTGCGGCTCGAATCGCCATCGCTGCGGTGTCTGCGTCACGAATTTCGCCCACCATGAGCACATCAGGGTCTTGGCGCAGCAGAGCGCGCAAAGTCTCCGCAAAGTTCAAGCCGATGCGCGGCTTAATGGCCACTTGGTTGATCCCGGCCAGTGGAATTTCCACGGGTTCCTCAGCGGTGGCAATGTTGCGGTGCTGGGCATTGAGCCACTGTAGTGCGCTATACAGGGTGAGGGTTTTACCGCTACCGGTAGGGCCGGTAACGAGGATCAGACCCTGCGGTTGGCAGAGCGCCGCAAACAAATCTTGGACTTGGGCGGCGCATAAGCCGAGCTGGTCGATCTGCAGTATGGAACCTGAGTCTGGTACCAAACGCAGCACCAGCTTTTCTCCCCATATGGTTGGCAACGTGCTGATACGAAGGTCTAGCATATGACCTTGGCTGTTGACGGAAATGCGACCGTCTTGGGGAAGGCGACGTTCGGCTATGTTCATCGCGGCCATTACCTTGATGCGAGCACACAACTTGTCAGCAACCGCGCTAGGGGGACTGGCGATACGGTGCAGCAGTCCATCCACGCGCAAGCGCACACACAGCCCATCATTTTGCGGTTCCAGATGGATGTCTGATGCCCGCTTTCTGACCGCCAATGCAAACAGCGCATCAACATACGTTTCGATAGGAGTCTCTGCGATAGCAGACAGTAGAGCGCGATCACTGCCGTTAGCCATAGTCGTCGTGCCTCAGTAGGGGGCTTACACCCTACGTAATTGACCCAAGTAACCTAGTCAGCTTGGCGTCAAAATTTGTAAGCCATTGCTGATTACGGCGCCGTGAAAAACGGCTTTTGATGCCAAGCCATCCCACCCGTAAAACAGCCATGACTTACAGGATTGCGAGCATGTGTTCGCTTGGTCGAGCGCGTTGGTATGCCACATTGGCAACACTCCAATCACACCAAGGACACCTTTCATGTTGAGAGAAAAAGACAACCCAAGCGCTGCACAGTACGGGTCATGCCAAATTCGTGGTTTTTCGCTGATCGAATTGATGATCGTTATTGCGATCATCAGCGTGGTGTCGACGTTCGCGATTCCCGCATACCAAAACTATGTCGTTTCCGCCAACAGCACGAAACTTGGCGTGCATTATCGGCAAGCTTCAAACTGGGTAAGGGCAGAAATGGTAAGACTGCAAAGCCGGCTGGCCGGGGGTGGCGATAGTGCACAGGTCAGTGCCGCGCGGGATGAAACGAGCGAATGGGTAGCTGCGCTGCTGGCAGATGTTGCCGGTTCTGATACCGCGTCACCGTCTTCTGGGCCGGCCTTTACGGCGGCGGCGGA
>SHAE01000023.1 GCA_004213835.1 OM182 bacterium
CTTGCGAGTCCCGCCGAACTCGCAGCCATGAACTGACGCCGATTGTAGTAGACGGTTTCTGGCGTAATCTCAGAACCGAGAATGCGGTCAGGTTTGCGTATCAGCATGGACTGCCCTCTTTCGACTATCTGTGACTATGGACTGCTTGTGCCCCTGAGTTTTTGCCAAATGCTCTTGGTTGGGCCAGAGGCTGCGTAGACCAAGGCGATGCCCATCATGATCATTGGCGGATCGATCATAGCGATGGCGAAGCCCATGGCGATGAGCACCAGGGTGACAAAGGGAATGCGCTCACGAAAGTTGATTTTCTTTGGCGAGAAATACTCGTAGTTGCTCACCATTAGCAGTGCGGCGGCGATGGTGAGCACAGCAAATATCAGCGCAACAAATATGGGCGGCTGAGCGATACCCTGCTCCAGCGCTACCCATATGCTGAACACGATGACTCCTGCTGCTGCGGGGCTAGCAAGGCCAGTGAAGGAGCCTTCTTCACCATCGACATTGAACCGTGCCAGTCGCAGTGCTGCGCACGCCATGTAGGCAAAGGCTGCAACCCAGCCAAGTTGGCCGAGCGCCGATAGACCCCAAGAAAACGCAACTAAGGCTGGCGCAACACCGAAGGCGACTAAGTCAGACAGGCTGTCGTATTGGGCACCAAAGGCACTTTGGGTACCGGTCATGCGGGCGATTCTGCCGTCTGCCCCATCCAGCAACATGGCGAGAAAAATCGCTAGGCAGGCGGTCAGTGGCTGGCCGTTCATCGACGTAATGATGGCGTAGAATCCGGCGAATAGTGAACCGGTAGTAATGAGGTTGGGCAGTAGATAAACCCCGCGTCGCCCGAGGCCTCGTTGCGAGGGCTCTGCGGTCGCTTTTGAGGACTCCGCATCGCCCTGCTCGTCACCCACTACCTGCAATGTCGGTTTGTCGTCATGTTCCATCACGATATTCCTGCGCTGCGGACTCTTTTATTGCTAATAACCATTGTCTGCGACCATCGCCGCTGACGGACGCATCGAAGCCGTTACTTTGGCCATACCTACTCAAGTTACAAGCGATATTTCATGGACAGTTGACTTGGCGCGATATCGGGCGAGCCTTATGGCTCACCCAACGGTTTCTCGACAGATGGGCATCATGCTCGACAAGCGCTTAGTTGATTTCTTTGTTCACCAACCGATTCGCTTGAATCCACGGCATCATGCCGCGCAGGCGCTCGCCAACTTCTTCGATGGGATGCTCAGAGGTGATGCGACGCATGGCCTTAATGCTAGGCGCACCGGAGCGGTCTTCCAGCACAAATTCTTTGGCGAAGTTACCGGTCTGGATCTCGGTCAAAATACGCTTCATCTCGGCCTTGGTTTCTTCGGTGACCACTCGGGAGCCTCGGGTTAGACCACCATATTCGGCAGTATTGGATACCGAGTACCACATGTTGGCGATACCACCTTCGTAGAGCAGGTCGACGATCAACTTCAGTTCGTGCAAACACTCAAAGTAGGCCATCTCTGGTGCGTAGCCTGCTTCAACTAGCGTTTCGAATCCTGCCTGCACCAGCGCAGTTGCGCCGCCACACAGCACGGCCTGCTCACCAAACAGATCTGTTTCGGTTTCTTCGCGGAACGTGGTTTCGATGACGCCGGCACGTCCGCCGCCGTTGGCTGAAGCGTAGGACAGGGCGATGTTCTTGGCCTGGCCGGTGGCGTCTTGGGCAATCGCGATAAGGCTGGGCACACCTCCACCTTCGACGTAGGTAGAGCGCACGGTATGGCCCGGGCCCTTAGGTGCAATCATCAGCACGTCTAAATCGCTGCGCGCTTCGATCAATTCGAAGTGAATGTTGAATCCATGAGCAAAGGCGATGGCCGCATTTTCTTTCAGGTTCGGCTCGATCTCTTCTTTATATAGCGCTGCTTGCAGTTCATCAGGCACCAGTACCATCACCAAATCGGCACCCTGCACAGCCTCGCCTACCTCGGCTACCTGAAAACCCGCATTTTCGGCCTTGGGCCATGAGCCCGACGCCTTGCTGCGCAGCGCGATGACGACATTTTCGACGCCGGAATCACGAAGGTTATTGGCGTGGGCATGGCCCTGAGAGCCATAACCTACGATGACCACCTTCATCTTTTGGATAATGGAGAGGTCTGCGTCTTTGTCGTAATACACCTGCATGATTTTTTCCTGTGCGTTGGTTTTGGTTAATTTAATCTCAGAGCGACAGCACGTGATCGCCGCGGCCGAGGCCGGAGACGCCAGTGCGCACCACTTCCAAGATGGTCGCATCCACGCCGCTGTCTTCGACGGCTTTCACAAAGGCGTCGAGTTTCGCGCTGGGGCCCACCAATTGGATGGTATAGGTTTGGGCGGTGACATCGACGATCTGCCCACGAAAGATATCTGCCGAGCGTTTCACTTCTTGTCGCGCATCGCCTTGCGCGCTGACCTTGATGAGCAGCAGTTCGCGCTCGACGTGGGGGCTTTCACAAAGATCGACCACTCGAACCACCTCGACCAGCTTGTCGAGCTGTTTACGAATTTGCGTGATTTTGTTCTCGTCACCACTGGTGGTGAGCGTCAGACGCGACAGCGTGGGATCTTCCGTGGGCGCCACCGTTAACGATTCGATGTTGTAGTTGCGCTGGGCAAACAACCCCACAACCCGCGATAACGCACCGGCTTCGTTTTCCAGCAAAACCGCTAGGATACTTCTCACGATGCGGCCTCCTGAGGTTTGCTCAAGATCATGTCGCTCATGGCTCCGCCCTTAATGGCCATGGGATAGACATGCTCATGGGGATCAACCCAAACATCGACGAAGACCAAGCGATTCTTGTACTTCTCGGAAAAGGCCTCTTCCATGGCAGCATCGAGTTCCATGGCATCACTGACGCGAATTCCCACATGGCCGAAGGCTTCCGCCAAGGTTTTAAAATCAGGCAGCGAATCGCTGTAGGTGCTCTGCGAATGGCGACCACCGTACTGCATATCCTGCCACTGCTTCACCATGCCTAAGGCTTGGTTGTTCAGGTTGATGATTTTGATTGGTAGGCCGTACTGCAGACAGGTGGACAGCTCCTGCATGTTCATCATGAAGGACCCTTCGCCAGTCACACAGGCCACGACCGCATCCGGGTTACCCATTTGCACGCCCATGGCTGATGGTAGTCCGAAGCCCATGGTGCCGAGACCGCCGGAATTGATCCAACGCCGTGGCTCATCGAAGTGATAGTACTGGGCGGCAAACATCTGGTGCTGGCCAACGTCTGAGGTCACAAAGGCCTCGCCCTCGGTGACACGATATAGGGTCTGAACGGCGAGCTGAGGCAGGATGCTTTGATCTTTCTTTGGCTCAAGGTTGTGGTTCAAGCCGTGGGCGCTGCGCCACTGTGCGATTTGCTGCCACCACTGCTCCATATCCTGCTGCTGTTTTTGTCGCGCAGCGTCATCGCGCAGACTTTCTTGTTCTTGATAAGCCTCCCAGAAGGTATTGAGTACCCATTGCGCGTCACCCACCAGCGCGATGTCGCTGGAGATAATTTTGTCCACGGAGGCAGGATCCACGTCGAGATGTACGATGGTCGCCTTGGGGGAGAATTTATTCGGATCGTTAGTGACCCGATCATCAAAGCGTGCCCCCAAGGCCAAGATCAAATCCGCCTCGTGCATGGCCATGTTGGCTTCATAGGTGCCATGCATACCCAGCATGCCAAGGCTCTGTTCGTCACTACCAGGATATGCGCCCAAACCCATCAGAGTTGATGCCACTGGCCCCCGGCTCGCCTTCACCAGCGCACGAAGTGGTTCTTCTGCATCCGCCTGAATCACGCCACCACCCACATAGAAAACTGGGCGTTTGGCAGACAGCAGCGCCTGCACCACCCGGTTTACCTGCGTCCGGTCGCCCGCAAATGCGGGCTTATAGGAACGCAGATTTACTTCGCTTGGATATTCGTATGCATAGGTCGCGCTGGGATCCGTCGTGTCCTTGGGTACATCTATGACCACCGGGCCTGGCCGACCGGTGGTAGCGATATGAAAAGCTTTCTTTACCACGGCTGGAATTTCAGCAGCATCGCGCACCATAAAGCTGTGTTTTACCACCGGACGCGAAATGCCCACCATGTCGGTTTCTTGAAAGGCGTCCGTGCCGATGAGGTCTCGGGGGACCTGACCGGAAATCACCACCATGGGAATACTGTCCATATAGGCGGTTGCGATACCGGTGATGGCGTTGGTCGCGCCGGGTCCTGAGGTGACGAGGACGACACCTGGGTCGCCAGTCGAGCGCGCGTAGCCGTCGGCCATATGGGTGGCCGCTTGTTCGTGGCGCACCAGAATATGCTCGATTTTTTGCTGGCGAAAAATAGCGTCGTAGATGTGCAGGGCTGAGCCACCGGGGTACCCGAAGATGTACTCCACCCCCTCGTCTTGCAGCGCACGGATCAACATATCGCCGCCGGACAGCATTTCCGCCATGTTCGTCCTCATTTGCTTGTTGTGGTGTCGGTCGCCTTTGGTGAACGATCAAGCGCAGTCGTCACACAGTTTGTCGCTGAGCGCACCTTAAAAGGATCATTCCGTTTCAGAGTTCCTGCAGCGCTGTCTGCAGCGATAGCTTGCCCTCGACACGCGTGCCGTAATGACTTGTAAGCTATTGATTTTGAAATGGACTCAGCCGCAGAACGTCGCTCTTCGAACTGACTTTCGAGCGCCCCTGCGCGCGCAAGCGCGCTATTCTTGTGATTCAGGCTCGACATGTCAATGAAGGCATTGCCCACAAACAACAGGGTTTTCACTGCCCGCGGCAAATCACCGTGGCCATACGACCTGTTTGGGCACCCTGCCCATATCGCTGAGTGGCTTGGCGATGCGAATACATGTCTGCGCTGGCGTAGGTGCACACGCCGCTCAGCGCCACTTGCGTCACGCCGCTGACGCCTAGCTGATGCTCAGCAAGATGGGGTAAGTCCACAAACCGTTTGCTGGTGTTGCCGGGATGCTCGAGCACGAAAGACGCATAGTCGTCCATCAGTAACCCCCAGACATCCTCGCCAACCTCGAAGTGTCCGGGGCCAATACATGGGCCAATCCAAGCGCATAACTTGTCAGGACTGATGGGCATGGATTCGATTAAGGCCGCCAGCACATCGTTGGTAAGCCCGCGCCAGCCGCCGTGGGCGGCACCAATCAATTCGCCGCTAGCATCTGTCAGCACTACCGGCACGCAATCCGCGCTCTGGATCGCCAGCGCGACGCCTGGCAGGTCACTCCACATGCTGTCTGCTTGAGGCGGACGTTCGAACCCTTCTATGTGACGACGATCGATAGGCATACAGGCATTGCCATGTATTTGATCCAGCCACTGCATATGCAGTTGTTGGGCGGCAGCATGGGTGCTTGCGCGGGCTTCGACCACTAGCTGTTGCTGAAGAAATGCCTGCAAACTGGCTCGGTTCTCAGCCACCGCAGCGGCATCGTCACCCACCTTCAGACCAAGATTGTAGCTCGCCAATGCCGCTGGGCGGCTCGCGCCTGCGTTGACCAAGCCGTGTCGCGTGGTCGTGCCTGCAACGATGTGCGCGGGTGCTGCCCAGCGCGCTTTGAGCCAACCGCTAGGCGCTGGCATAAGGTGCTTGAGACATCATTTGTGTGACTTCAGTGGAGGTCGTCTCGGTCGCTGGCCAACGTATCCATCAGGCCCCGCATATCGGCAGGTATGGGGGCGGCAAAATGCAGCGCTTGGTCATTGAGCGGATGGCGAAAATCCAGCTTACATGCGTGCAGCGCCTGTCGAGGGTACTGCTGCAACAAAGCCACGGTCTCGGTGCTTGCGCCACGCGGTACGATACGTCGACAACCATAGGTGGTATCCCCCACCAAGGCATGACCAATACTCTGCATATGCACACGTATTTGGTGGGTTCGGCCGCTGCCTAGGGTCAGGTCAACGGCGCTGTGAGCGCGATATCTCTCGCGTACACGAACCTGAGTCTGGGCGGGCTTACCGTCGTCACGCACCGCTTGGCGGGTGCGCAGTTTGGGGTCCCGGCCAATGGGTTGATCAATATCCTGTCCCGCCACCATGACACCTTCACAAACGGCGACGTAACGCCGCCGCACGAGTCGCTCACTGATGGCATGCACCAGCCGCTGGTAAGCCAGCGGACTTGCCGCCACCACCATGATGCCGCTGGTGTCTTTGTCTAGTCGGTGCACGATGCCCGCCCGCGCAAGTTGGTTGAGACTGGGGCGATGGTGCAGCAAGGCATTGACCAGTGTGCCGTCGGCGTTGCCCGCCCCTGGATGCACCACGAGGCCTGCGGGCTTATTCACCACGAGCATGTCCTCGTCTTCAAACAGGACTTCCAGCGCGATGTCTTGGGCACCATGCCAGTTTTCGCGATTGAGGCGCTTGGCATTGAGCGCCAATCGCTCGCCACCAAAGACTTTGTGTTTGGGTTTCACTACCTCACCATCGATGGTGAGGGCGCCCTCACCCAGCCAACGGGTGAGTTCCGCGCGGGAATAGTCAGACAACAGCGCAGCAGCCGCTTTATCGACGCGCTCGCCTGCCAACGCAGCGGGTATATTGACTTCTTCGCGAATGCTCGACGGCTCTTGATCACTCATAACGGTTGCAACCCTACCGAATTTCGTAAGAATAGCGACTTCGTCGGCCATGCACTGCTCCATGGGTAGCTATGTGTTAGGCGCCTTCGTTTCTTGTCATTATCCCAAGCAGAGAGGCTCTACCTTGTTCCACTTCAACGCCCGTTCGTGGCACCTCCTGCGCCATCCAGTGCAAAAGCAAAGCCGGAAGTCCTCGATGCATTTGCTGACCCTCGTGCTCCTAAGCGTTATTGCCAGCGGCTGCAGCAGCATTCCTTTTTTTGGCAAAGACGATGAAGACGCAGATATAGAGGCCATTGAAACGACTGAGGAGCGCGTATATAGCCAGGCACAGCGCGCACTACGAAGCTCGAATTTCTCCGTAGCCATCGAGCAACTGGAGTTATTAGAGGCACGTTTTCCCTTCGGCCGATTCGCCGAGCAGGCGCAACTAGAACTGATTTATGCGCACTATTTGACCCAAGATATGGAGAGTGCGCGCGCCAATGCAGATCGTTTTATTCGCCTGCATCCAACCCATCCCAATGTTGATTACGCCTTTTACTTAAAAGGACTGTCAGCCTACAAATTTGAAGACGGCCTATTAGACCGGCTGTTCTCTGCCCAACCGGCCAGCCGAGATATGGCGCCGCTACGCGAGTCTTACTCCGAGCTTGCCGTGCTGCTAAACGAATTCCCTAATTCTCAATATGCCTCCGACGCCCGCCAGCGCATGCTGCAGCTACGAGAGTTGCTGGCGCGATCAGAGATTTTTGCTGCAGATTACTACTTGCGGCGCGGTGCCTTTGTCGCCGCGGCCAATCGCGGTGTCTATGTCATCGACAACTACCCTGACACTGTCGCTCGTGCCGACGCTCTGGCGGTAATGGTCGAGGCCTACTACAAGCTGGGTCGCACCGAAGAGGCAAACCGTTCTTTGCGGGTCTTAGCACTCAACCATCCGGACTACCCGGAGTTTGATGCCAACGGCAACCTCGTGCTGGAAGAGCGCATTCGCAACCGAGATCGTTCCTGGACCAACATCATGACCATGGGCTTGTTAGATCGACCAGATACCCCACCGCCAATTACGATCGAATATCCTGACAATGCCGCCGAGCCGAGGTCAGGCGACGAGCCGTCGCAGTCGAATGAGGACCGCTCTGCAGAAAAGAAGAAGGGCAGCATTTTTCGCTTCCTACCCTTTATCGATTGATACCGCGGATGTAGCGCAATTCATAAGCAGGCGGATAGACGCCTGCTGACCTCGATATGCGCCTTGGCTTACGTCAGCCTAAGCCTTGCGACCCCAACCAAAGCCTTATGCTAGGCGCAGTACAATTTTATCTACTGCGCCACCAGCATGCTTACTCGATATCCGCGCGCTCTTTGCACGTATGCCCACACTCGCGACCCTGACAGAAGGCAGGTTTCACGCTGATCGAAGCGCTGGTCACCGTGAGTATGCTCACGCTGTTTACCGCGCTGATGATGCCAAGCCTGCATCGAGTCAATCCAGCGCTGAACTTGGAGCAACGCGCCAATGCTCTGCGCTCGTTAATCAAGCAGGCACGGACATTGGCGATCGCTCACGACAAGCGGGTTTTCCTGTGCGGCGCAGCACCGGACGCAGAGACGTCTATGGACATCGATAGCCCCTGCGATCTAGCCGGTAGTTGGCAGCACGGTGTGATGGTGGTCATTGACCAAGACGGCGACGAGGAACCCAGTACCGGTGATGTGGTGACGCTGTATCAACCGGCGGACAGCCGAGAATCGGTGCTGAGCTGGCGCGGCTTTCGCGGCAAAAGTCGCGTCGAATTTTTGCCCAACGGTATGACCTATTGGCAAAACGGTCGTTTCACCCTGTGCGCAGTGGGTGATAAGACGCTGCGGCGCGATGTCATCATCAATGCTGCTGGCCGCAGCTACATCAGTCGTGACCATGCCGGGGGGTGCTGACACGAGGCTGCTGGGATCAGAAATCTAGCTGGCAGCGTCTTCAGCCAGCGGTGCTTCAACGGATAAGATGGAAACATCAAAGGTAATGTCACTACCGCTCAGTGGATGATTAAAGTCCACCTGCACCGTGTCTTCATAAACTGCCTTGACGACCCCGGGCAGTTCTCCATCCGGGGCTTGGAACGACACGACTAATCCAGGCTCTAAAGGCTCTTCGCTGGTGAATTCGGCGAACAAAGTCTTGGCCAGCAGGCGCACATTGGCCTCCACGCGCTCACCAAATGCTTGTTCCGCAGGCACGATCAATTGCGCATCGTCACCGGCACTCAATCCCAGCAGGGCAGATTCAAAGCCTGGCAGCAGATTGCCGTCACCGAGCGTCAGCGCGGCAGGCTTGCCACGTCGAGTGGTGTCGATTTCTTCGCCGCCAGGCATCAACAGCGCGAAATGCAGGCTAATACGCGACCCCATTTGAATCTTTTGCTTAGAGCCTTCAGAAGAGGCGATCAGGTCGGCCATGAGATATCGGATTCCGTTTTGCGCAAGCCGGCAGTCTGCGGCGTTTTTGAGTGAATGCAAGATGGCGAGGGCGCCGAAACTTAACCCTGAGCAGGCCGCCGCTTCCTGGCACTAATTGGCTTGAGCCGAACGACTCTCCTGAATCATCAGAGCAATCCAAAGCACCACGCCGCAAAATAGCGCCGAATCAGCAATATTGAACGCCGGAAAGATGTGCTGCTGGTAGTGCACCAAAATGAAGTCAACAACATAACCATCCACCGCGCGATCATAGAGATTGCCCAGGGCACCGCCCATGATCAGACCATAGACCATGCCCATCCAGCGCTCGGCCATGGTGAGACGGGAGAGTTCTCGCAGAACGTAGGCGCAAAAAGCGAAGCCAATCACCAAAAAGAACCAGCGCTGCCAGCCCCCCGCGTCGGCTAGGAAGGAAAATGCCGCACCGGTGTTGTGCCACCGCACCCAAGCGAAAAATGACAGCACCTGAATCCGCTCACCGTAAAAAAGCTCCGTGACGACGACCCACTTCGTGACTTGATCGGCAGCAAAAACACAAAGCACCAGTAAGAGCCAGCGCCAGCGCCATGGGTCTAAGGCGGTAAGCCTTGATGCCTCATCACTTGTTGGTGTGGACGCAGTCATAGGGTCTTCGTCAGTCCTGTGCGCCGAAGTAATTCCGGGCCTGTCCAATGTCTTGGGCGATCTGTGATTTCAGCGCATCGATGGATTCAAAGGCTTGCTCGTCCCGCAGTTTTTGCTTGAACGTGACCTTGATGAGATCGCCGTAGAGGTTGCCTGCATAGTCGAAGACATGCACCTCTAACAACGGCTCCTTACCGTCGACAGTTGGCCTGACACCAATATTCGCGATGCCTTGTCGCAGGTCATCACCGATGCCTTCAACGGTTACGCAGTAAACGCCTTCGAGGGCCGCGCGATAGCGCTGCAGCCGAATATTTGCAGTGGGTACATCCAACTGCCGACCAAGCTGGCGCCCATACACCACCCGCCCCATGATGAAATACTCGTGGCCTAACAGCATTGTTGCTTCGTTAAAGTCTCCAGATGCCAGCGTATCTCGAATCAGAGTGCTGCTGACCCGCGCCTCACCCTGCAACAGGGTAGACATGGCACTGACGCTATAGCCGTGGGTCTTGCCAAACTTTTCGAATAAGGCGAAGTCGCCCTCACGACCACGTCCAAAACGAAAATCATCGCCAATGACCACATGTTTGGCGCCGACTTGATCCACCATGAAGTCCTTGGCAAACCACTGTGCTTCGATATTCGCGGTGCGTTCGTTAAAGGGCAGACAGAGCAGCCGATCAAGGGGTGTCTGGCTGAGCAGATACACTTTTTCACGGAAGCGCGTGAGGCGCGCTGGCAGCTTAGTGCCGGCAAAAAATTCTCGCGGCTGGGGCTCGAATGTCATCAGCATACTCGGCACACCCAACGCCTTGGCCTGATCGCACAGCGCGTCAATCAGCTGACGATGTCCGCGGTGCACGCCATCAAAATTGCCGATGGTGAGCACGCAGCCCTGATGCCGAGGGCGCAGGTTATGCAGTCCGTTGATGATTTCCATTGCCAATTATAGGCCCATGGTCTGTTAATAGTCAGTTGGCAAGCACACTGTCTTTGTCACCGTCTTACCCAAGTAGGCTATGGGGAAGAGTCTTTTGTGGGGTTTGTGGCGTGTTGCGGTGCCTGCAAAAAATGGCGAGGACGCACCCCCAGCAACAACAGTATCGCCAAATAACCTGCCAGCCCCACAACACAGACGAGCGCTACCTGCACACCGCGTTCGACACTTGGCAACGCCAGCCACTGCTGTGTGGTCAGTTCTGCGCCATTCAGCCAAATCATGCCGAAGATAAGTCCTGCGGCTAGACCACCACAGGCCAATGCGGTTCTTAGCATGACGAAAACCAGTGTGGCGTCGAGGCGAACCCAGCCGCGGCGTTGTAAGCCATGGTAGAGCAATCCTGCATGCGTCCAGGCTGACAGCGCCGTGGCCAGCGCCAGACCCACATGCCCAAGAGACTGGAATGTTGCCAAGCTACCGACAAGATTGACCACCACCGCGACAACGGCGTAGCGAAATGGGGTTTGGGTGTCCTGATGGGCAAAGAACGCGGGAGCCAGCACTTTAACCAGTACGAACCCCGGAAGCGCGATGGCGAACATTTGCAGTGCCAGACCCGCCATTTCAATGTCGTAGGCGGTCATAGCGCTGCCAGCAAAACTCATATACAAAAATGCCAGCAATGGCTCGGCGAGCAAATACAAAGCAACCGCCGCAGGCAGCCCTAACATCAGGCCCAAACCAAACCCCCAGTTCACCGTGCGCAGAAAGCCACCCTCATCGCCCTCGGTCACCAGCCGAGACAGGTGAGGCAACATCACCGTACCAAGCGCGACGGCGATAAGGCCTACCGGGAGTTCTAACAGCCGATCTGCGTAATAAAGCCACGCGATACTGCCGGTGGCCAATGTAGAGGCGATCATAGTGTTGACCAAGGCATTGATTTGCCCCACCGATGCAGAGAAAACCGCTGGTACCAACAAGCGCCCCACCTGTTTCACCCCAGGGTGGCTGGTGGCCACCACCGGTTTTGGCAGCAGGTGTAGACGCGCCAATGACGGTAGCTGGATCAGCCATTGAACTATGCCTGCCACCAGTACTCCCCACGCCAAAATGACGATGGGTGGGCTATCCAGTTGACCAACCAGAGCCAGTATCGCTGCCAACGTCAGACAAACATTGAGCATAACTGGTGTAAATGCCGGCAAAGCGAACCGGCCGTGGGCGTTCTGCAAAGCTCCGGCGTAGGCGGTGAGTGAGATAAGTCCCAAGTAAGGAAAGGTGATGCGCACCAGCTCGGTTAGCTGCGCAAAACGCTCTGGCTGATCGAGAAACCCCGGCGCGAAGACAGCAGCCAGGGGCCCTGCCAGCGCCAAACCAGCGAAAACAACGAGGATCAGGGTCAGCGCGAATACTCCAGATAGCGGCGCCAAAAATAGGCGCAGCTCGGCATGGCCCTTGGCTTTGTATTCCACCAATACCGGCACGAAGGCCTGATTAAACGCGCCTTCTGCAAACAGGCGACGAAAAAAATTGGGAATACGAAAGGCGACGAAGAAAAGATCCGCGGCAGCAGATGCGCCAAAGAGATAGGCGAGAACGACGTCGCGCACCAGTCCGCTAATACGCGATAACGCGGTCATGCCGGCCACGGTTCCCGCGCGACGATTCAGCGGTGCTTGTTCCGCATCTTCAGGCTCGCGGCCCCCGGCTCCAACCTTGCTCATTTGATCGTCGATTTACCCTTCCTCTGGCAGCGCTCTAGCGAGAGCCTCCACCACTTCACGGTTGACATCTCTACGGCACGGCGGCATATTCCCGCCTCATTTTTTCGGTCCCCGAGAGGAGCTCCCTTGGCTAACAGTCCACAGGCACGCAAGCGCGCCAAGCAATCTGAAAAGCGCCGAGCGCACAACGCCAGTCAACGATCCATGGTCCGCACCTACATCAAGCGGGTTCACGGTGCTGTTGAAGCCAATGACAGCGAAGCTGCGGGGACTGCGCTGTCTCAAGCGGTGCCGATCATAGACAAAATGGTCTCCAAGGGCATCATGCACAAAAATCAGGCGGCCCGGCAAAAGTCTCGGCTCAACAAGCGTGTGAAATCGCTGTCTGCCTAGTTACCCGATAGCTGCGTCTCGGGTTATCACCCTTCGGCGCCGTCGCCACTCGATACAGTCTGTCGAGTGGCTGTCTTATATCAGCACCAAGTTATCCCGATGGACTACCTCTTCCTCAGCAGCGTAGCCAATGGCTTGACGATAGTCGCCGCTTGCCAGCCCCTTAATCGCTGCCACCTCGGCGACCCCATAGTTGCTTAAACCTTGCGCAACGATTTCGTTGTTCTGATCCAAACAGCGCACGACGTCGCCACGACGAAAGTCGCCACGCACACTCAGGACACCCGCGGCGAGCAGGCTAACCCCATGCTGTCGAAGGGCATGCACGGCGCCATTGTCGATAACGATATCGCCCTTCGCCCGCAATTGACCGGCAATCCAACGCTTGCGCGCGGTCATCGGTGATACCTCTGCCTGCAACCAAGTGCCCAGGTTTTCGCCGTTGAGTAAGCGCGTCAAAATTTGCGGCTCCTGACCTGAGGCAATCAGGGTATGGGCCCCAGAGCGGGCGGCTAGGCGCGCGGCCCGCAACTTAGTGACCATGCCGCCACTGCCGATTGTGCCGGCTCCCTCGCCGACCAAGTTTGTGAGCGTCTCGTCGGTCGCAAGCGCCGACTCAATACGCTCGGCGGTTACGTCCACGCGAGGATCTGCGCTGAGCAATCCCGCCACATCGGTCAAAATCACCAGCAGGTCGGCTTCGATTAAATTGGCGACCAGTGCACCCAAGGTGTCGTTATCGCCAAAACGGATCTCGTCGGTTGCGACGGTATCGTTTTCATTAATGATGGGAACAACGGACATATCGGTAAGGGTTTTGAGTGTCGCCCGGGCATTGAGGTAGCGCTGACGGTCGGCCAGATCATCATGGGTTAGCAGAATCATCGCGGAACCGCAGCCGTGCGCCTTAAGGCCTTCTTCGTATGCCTGCATCAGGCCAATCTGCCCAACCGCAGCAGCGGCCTGAAGCCGGTGCACCTCGTCAGGCCGGCTGCGCCAGCCCAATCGCTTGCAACCCTCGGCGATCGACCCTGAGGACACCAAGATCACTTCTTTGCCCGCTGCCATAAGCTGAGCAATTTCTTGGCAGTACTGGCCTATCTCGCGTCGCGCCAAACCGGTTTCTAAGCTGGTCAGCAAGGAACTGCCGACTTTTACGACAATGCGTTTGGCTTGGGCTAAGTCCGAGCGCCGGAGCGTGGCTTCATTCTCGGACATAGATCACCTCAGTTTCAGGCTCATCCCAATCCCCGGAGACATCTTCGTTAGCTCCATCGATGCCGTCATCAGCGCCTTCTTCGTCATCACCCCGCCGTTTGGCCCGCATGCGCTGGGAGTGCAGATAAACGTCATCACTAATACGCCGCTCTAATTCGACAAGGTAAGAGGCGACGTCTGGATCATCCAAGGCGCCCTGCTGCTGTTCCTGCAAAAACTGCATTAAATCGCGGGTCAAGGGAGTCAAGCCTATGTCGCCAAGAGCAGAAAGCGCATAAATGGGACGTTCGGGGAAGGTTTCCGCCATTTCCGCAAGTAGAGGCTCGAGCGTGTCTTCATCCAGTTGGTCTACCTTGGAAAGGCCTATCCAAATGGGCCGCTCCATCAGGGCTTCACTGTACTCGGCAAGCTCCTGTTCAATCGCCAAGGCATTGTCGATGGGATCGCTTTGATCCTCTGGTGCGACATCGACCAAGTGCAGCAATACCTTTGTGCGCGACAAATGCCGTAAGAACTGTGCCCCAAGGCCTGCCCCTTGAGCAGCCCCGACGATGAGCCCAGGTATATCTGCCATCACAAAACTGGCGTCTGCGGCAATCCGCACAACGCCCAAACTCGGCGCTAAGGTCGTGAATGGATAATCGGCCACCTTCGGGTTCGCCGCCGATACCTGACCGATCAACGTCGACTTACCCGCATTGGGCAATCCCAGCAGTCCAACATCTGCCAACAGCTTAAGCTGCAGACGCAAGCGTCGAATATCACCAAGCTTGCCCGGCGTCGTTTTGCGGGGCGCACGATTCGTGCTGGATTTAAACGTGGCGTTGCCAAGCCCTCGCGCGCCACCTTCTGCGACCAACAAAACTTGTTCCGGGGCACTGAGATCGCCAAGCACTTCTTGGGTTTCCTCGTCTACCACCGTGGTACCCATGGGCACCTTGACGTAGATATCTTCGCCACCAGCCCCGGTTTTATTGCGACTGCCACCACCGTGACCATTGCGTGCCTGATACGCTGGCTGATAACGAAAATCGATGAGGGTATTGAGCGCTTCATCTGCCACCAAAAACACATTGCCGCCGTCGCCGCCGTTGCCGCCGTCTGGACCACCGCGCTCAACATATTTCTCACGACGAAAACTCAGGCAGCCGTTGCCGCCCTTGCCGGCTTGCACTCGAATACTCGCTTCATCGATAAATTGCATAGGTCACCTTTAACGGGAACCGCTCAGTGTTTTGTTTTGGTTCACCGCGATCATACCCAGTCATCAAGTCATTTGATGCCACATGGAGCGCGCGCAGCGGGTTGCTCTGCACGGCACGATGGCTGTTTGGCTCAGTGCAGATACAAAAAACCCCGCATCTGCGGGGTTTCTTACTCATTGTTGCCGCCGGTATCGAGTGTGCTGGAACGAGAAAAATCTCGTGCCCGCATTGTCTCTTAGCCCAGCGGTACCACGTTGATGGTTTTGCGGCGCAAATGACCCTTCACCGTAAACTCTACGTGACCGTCGGCCTTCGCAAACAGCGTATGGTCCCGACCACATCCGACATTTGCTCCCGGATGGAACTTGGTACCCCGTTGGCGCACGATAATGTTTCCAGCAACCACGTGTTGGCCGCCAAATTTCTTCACGCCGAGTCTTTTCGACTCCGAATCGCGACCGTTGCGGGTACTGCCGCCTGCTTTCTTATGTGCCATGCGTTTTCTACTTAACTTTGTCTGTTTTCAATTGAGCGGTTGTCGTCTTGGCCCGACAGGCTGTCAAACAACGGGTACTCGTTTCACTTTTTTTTTACGGCTGTCTCTTTTTGTTGTTATGGGTTAAGCCGAGATACCGGTGATTTTGACTTCCGTAAACCACTGGCGGTGTCCTTGGCGACGCAAAAAATCTTTGCGACGCTTGAATTTGATGATTTTCACTTTCTTTGCGCGATCAGAGCGCACGACCTCGCCAGTGACCTTGCCGGCTTCGACAAAGGGGGCGCCGACGTTAACGTCATCGCCGTTGGCAACCAACAGTACCTTGTCGAACACTACTTCTTCACCGGGTTCGGCTGTGAGAAGTTCTAGCTTGACCACATCACCTTCGCTGACGCGATGCTGTTTGCCACCACTTTGAAATACTGCAAACATTTTTGCTCTCCAAGTTACGCGGCTATGCGCGTAAGCGATTCGTCCATAATGCCAATATCGGAGCCTAGTGTGAGCAAGGCGAACACCGATTTTAAGAGGCGCAAATTCTACGGGTAGAGTTGTTCGAATACAATGCATTAGACGCCGATAGACGCACCAAGCAAATCAAACCCAGCTTCCTAGGAACCCGCCGCCGGTTCAAAAACGAAGCCAGCAAAATCCGCTTCAGCGGTCGCTGTGAGCTGATCGAAATACTGCGACCCTGCTAAGTGCCCCAAGAACTGCCTGGGCTTACCTGGGATATTGGCCCCGAGATACCAAGAATTTGTCTTTGGGTAGAGGGTTTTGTTGGCGATGGCTTGAATTTGCGCATCCCAAGCTTGCTCGGCCGCTGGCGTGGTTTCTACCGTGCCATGCCCGTTCCCGTCGAGATGACGAATGCACTGCCCTACCCACTGCACCTGTAGCTCCGCACCCAACGGCATGGTGAAAAACACGCCTGGCGAACCGGGGCCGTGAATCATGAACATGTTGGGGAATCCCGCCACGCTCACGCCAAGGTGGGTATCAAAGCGCTCGGCCCATTTTTGCTGCAGCGGCATGCCATCGCGGCCTCGCGGGTTTAAATTAAGCATCGACCCACTGACCGCGTCATATCCGGTTGCCAGTACCAGCATATCCAGTGGGATTTCCTGACTCTGCGTGCTGACACGGTCTGCCGCGAATGACTCTATTGGATCTCTGCGCAGATCAATCAGGCTGACGTTGTCTGCGTTATAGGTCTCGAAATAGCCGTTATCGAGAATGATTCGCTTCGTGCCGATGTGATAATCCGGCATCAGTTTTTCAGCAGTGGCCGCATCCTTCACGGTTTGGCGAATTTTGCCCCGCACAAAGTCTGAAATCTCGTTATTAAGATCGGCATCAACAATGGCGCCCACATAGCTGTTGATCATGAGATTCATGCCGCCAAGGGCCCACATCTCTTCATAGCGCGCTTGTCGCTCTGCAGCGGTTGCCTCGTTGGCACGCAGCTTCGAGGTAGCGAATGGCCAGCCACCGCGACGTCGCATGGACATGCGGTGATCTTGCCAATCCGCTTGATAGGCGCTGCGCTCGGCATCAGTCATGGGTCGATTGCGTGCAGGCAGCGCATATTGGGGGGTGCGCTGAAACACCGTGACATGTTCTGCGGTCTTGGCGATTTCGGGTATGGCCTGAATACCGGACGAACCCGTGCCCATGACGCCAACACGTTTACCTGCAAATGACACAGGATGATGCGGCCAGCGACCCGTGTGATAACACTCACCGGTAAACTCATCGATGCCTGGGTAGTCAGGCCGGTGTGCCACGAACAGCGCACCGACCGCGCAGACTAAAAACCGTGCGGAGTACATGGTCCCGTCGCGAGTCTGCACCATCCATCGCTGTGCGCGCTCATCGAAAAAGGCATCATCCACCCAGGTTTCAAACGCTATGTCACGGCGCAGATCAAAGCGATCGGCGACATGCTCCAAGTATGTCCGGACTTGGGCGCTGGTGCTTTGCGTTTCACTCCACGACCATTCTTGCGCCAACTCAGCTGAGAATGTGTAGGCATAAAACGGTGTACTCGGCGCATCAACTCGCGCACCGGGGTAGCGGTTGTACCACCACGTACCACCCACATCACTGGCGCCGTCAAATCCGCGCACTCGCAACCCCAGTTCATCACGCAGGTGGTGTAGCGCATACATGCCGCCCACTCCAGCGCCAATGACGATGGCGTCGAATGACGTCACCGAGGTCTGTTGATCTTGTTCGTATTGAGTCTGCATTTTCTCCCCCGCCCTGCCGCATGCGTTGATAGCAACAGATTACTTCCCGAGCGTCGTGTGGCAAGCAATAAAGACTGTGCGGTGATCACTGCGTATGGCTGGTTGACTCCATCAAGCTGCCGACCTTGTGCACTTGCGTCTCAAAAATTTGCCAAGGACGATGCATAACGATCCAGTTATACTGTCCGCCGCCGTTTGATGAGATTCGATAGCCCCGAAACCTTCTAGCGACAACCCTTGCCTTCACAGGCCAATAGACAACGAACAAGGCAACATTGGTCAGCGACGCACATGCAGCCACCCAAGTCATCTTCGGTTTTTTTGCGCCATGCTTTGCTGCCCCTAATGCAGCAAATGCCGAGCACACGTAGGGTATCGCGCTCGTGAACAGGGCCGCTGAAGTCAAGGCCAATGGCCCATCTACGGGTTCGCTGGATGAGCTGTATCGTTTGGTCGCTGGCGAATTCGATCAGATCAATACGTTGATTCCCAATCAGCTCACCTCTGATGTCGACATGGTCGAAGAGATTGGCCATTACATTGTCGAGAGCGGCGGCAAACGCCTGCGCCCCATGCTGGTACTGCTGAGCAGCCAAGCACTTGGCTTCAAGGGCGACGACCACATCAGCTTGGCCGCCATCATTGAGTTTCTGCATACCGCGACACTGCTGCACGATGATGTGGTGGACAGTTCTGCCCTGCGGCGCGGACGCGCAACGGCTAACGACAAATGGGGCAATGCGCCGAGCGTTTTAGTCGGCGACTTTCTCTACTCACGTGCCTTTCAGCTGATGGTTGAGCTGGCTGATCTGAAGGTGATGGCTGTACTCGCCAATGCGACCAATACCATCGCCGAAGGCGAGGTTATGCAGCTGGCCAATATTGGCAACTGCGAGATGAGCGAATCAAACTATCGCGAGGTCATCCGCTGCAAAACAGCCCTGCTATTCGAGGCGGCAGCCCACACTGGCGCGCTGCTGGCCGCTGGCCAGCCCAGTGATGGCCAAACCGTTGAGGCCCTGAGGCGCTTTGGGCTGCATTTTGGGTTGGCATACCAGCTGATCGACGATTGGCTGGACTATGCTGGTGACAGTGAGCTGATGGGCAAGAATGTTGGCGATGACTTAGCTGAGGGCAAACTTACCCTACCCTTGATTACAGCGCTGAAGACGGCGGCTGAGCCAGAACAGCAGGTGATTCGGGAAGCGATCCGTGATCGCGCCTGTGATCGCATCGATCACATTCATCGTATCGTGCGTGATTGCGGCGCACTCGACTACACGCGGCAAGCAGCGGTCAACGAAGGCAATCAAGCCATCGCGCAGCTAGATGCCCTACCACGCAATGCCTATACCGAGGCCATGCGCACGCTGACTCACTATTCTCTCTCTCGACTGAGCTAGCCCTAATCCCGCATTTATCACTGCACACCTTGAGCACCCGGCAGACATGACCCCAGGCATTGAAGATCTCTGGTTTATTCCACTGGGTGGATGTGGCGAGATTGGTATGAACCTAAACCTGTTTGGTCACGATGGGCGCTGGCTCATGGTGGACTGCGGGGTAACCTTTGAAGAAACCCCACAAGGCAATGAAGTGCAGATGCCGGACCCACATTTCATTAGCGAGCGCGCCGAGTCTCTCGTTGGCATCGTCGCGACCCATGCCCACATGGATCATATCGGGGCGCTGCCTTACCTTGCTGATCAATTTAACTGTCCGATCTATACGACGCCATTTACTGCAGCTGTGCTGGCACCCAAGCTACGGGAAGGCCGCAGCAATGCCGTCGTGAAAGTGGTGCAGCAAGGTCAGTCGCTGGCACTGGGTCCTTTTAATCTAACCTGGTTGCCGATTACCCACTCCACACCGGAAACGCACGGACTTTTTATTGAGACCCCTGCAGGCAACATTGTTCATACGGCAGACTGGAAGATTGACCCAACCCCTGTGGTAGGCCAAGGCTTTGATCAACCGCTATGGCAAGCCCTAACCGATCAAGGCGTCGACGCAGTGGTTTGTGACTCGACGAACGCGATGAATCTTGGACACTCGTTGTCGGAGGCAGATCTTTTTGAAGGCTTGCTGGATGTTATCGAGGGCACCTCGGGACGGGTTGCCGTCGGCTGCTTCGCGAGCAATATCGCGCGGCTGCAAACCATGGGGCGCATCGCCACTGCCACCGGTAGGTACTTGTGTTTGCAAGGTCGGTCCCTAATCGCCATGACAGCCGCCGCCAAATCCTGTGGCTACCTGTCCCGAGACTTTGACCCCATTCCGCCCAGCGACCTGGGTTATCTGCCACCCGACGAGGTGATGATTTTAGCCACCGGCAGTCAGGGTGAGCCCGGCGCTGCGCTGACACGCCTAGCGGCCAACTGCCACCCCACCCTCGAGCTG
>SHAE01000024.1 GCA_004213835.1 OM182 bacterium
CCCAGCCGCAGGTGTTGACAATTTTCAGGGTTTCAGAAAAATCACCGTCGCCGTGCAATAGCGAGTGAATGATTAAGCCGTGATTTGGCACCATGTGGCAGTTACCGCCATATTTGTCGTAACCGTAGTTGGCGGCCAGTAGCTCTCGGGTGGCGCGCCAGTCCTTATCGCTGGCATGCCACGACCGCAGGTCGGCGATCATTCTGGCGATCACCGAATCTTTAGGAATATAGCTAAGGCCAATGTCGATGAGTTTCTGGATGTCGTTTTCCACAAATGCCATCGCTTCCATGGCGGCTAACACTTTCGCGCCATAGACCGCCTCACCGTCGTGGCTCACGCGGGCGGCGGCTTCGGCAAATTTTACAGCCTGATCAGGATCGCCCGGTGCGACCATGGCCCAGCCGTCGATGAAAATCTGCGCGCCAATTTGCTCCGCCACGACCTGCCCGTTCATGGCCATTGAGCCGCTCATCGGTGCTTCAATGCCATTAGCCAAACGCAGATAGGCCGTATGCTCGGTTGACTGGCCGAGGCCACCCCACCACAGCACGCTTCTGTTCTTGATCAGATAGTTGAGCCAACTGTCGCCAATGTCTTTCGCTCTGATGTCGGGATTCGTGCCGTGATCTTCCAGCGCGCGTATGAAGGTAAAGGTTCCGGCGATGTCGTCATCGGTGACGATTAGCGGCACATCAAGCTTGTCGTGCACGTAGTACTCAATATCGCCAAGGCGCTTTTGAATCATCTCGTAAGACCAACCTTCAAACGGTCGCCCCAAATAGACGCCAATCACCTTGCCAAGTACGCCTGCATAAACTCGCTCAGCGTAGTCTGACGTAATCTGTACCATCTCCGATCTCCCTGACATTTAACGTTGCAGCGTATGGATTTTAGCGGCGCAAACGCAATGCTCGATCCGCAGCTTTCCCCCATTTTGCAACTCAGATAACCCGCCCAGTCTGACAAGCGTCACACCGTCCAACCCTTTTCACCGACTGTGCAGGCGATCGGATGGCGTCGCGCTTGGGTGGTTTATGGGTGAACTAATAAAACCCGGCGTTGACCCACTATGACCGCACTTTATAGGCTGATTCGATAGGCGTCGGGGGGCCTGCATGAGCAATTCGAATCGGGCTAACGCCTTGCCATTCCTTGGCAGAGGCCCCGTCAACGAAAATCCAAAAGACAGTGGTGTGGCAGAACAGGGCTTCGTCGCCATCGCGATGATCTTTGCTCGCACCTGGCCATTCCTCAAGCCCTACGTCGTTGGCTACTGGCGAGAGCTGTCGTTCTCAGGTCGCGCTGGGGCGCATAGCCGGGACACCGTCGCCAGCGATACACCGGGCGACGCTGCAAACGACCCGGAATCGGCACGATGGAGCTTTAACCATATTCCGCCGCTGGCAACTCTGACCGCCGCCCTAGGGCCGATTACTGGCGCACTGCCCTATAACGAAAGCTGGCTATACGATTTTTTACTGCTGACTTCCTTTGCCATGGCAGGACTGACTTGGTGCCTGCTGTTCGCCAAACAGCGATTCTATGCTGGGCTATCGACGAGCCTGTTCATCATTGGCGCCATAGCATTTCTGTTTGCCGTCTTCGCCGTTGAAGGCACTCTGGACAATGTGTATGTCGCCATTATGTGCGCCGTCAGCACCGGTATTTGGCTGCTGCAGTACCGCGTTGACGAGGGCAAGCTGCGTCTCAGAGTGCGCCTAGGCAGCCACCTAATTTATTACTTTGTCGGCGTATGGGCGTCGACTCTACTGCTGATATTGATTGCACTGTTTTCCGTCGACGTGGTCAGCCAATCGATCTTGCAGGCCAAACCACTGACGCCGTTTATCGCCGACCTCATCGCCAGCCCTGAACTTGCTGGCGCACCGATCGATACGGATGTGGCGGCAGCAGCTCAAGGCAACGCTGCGGTGGAGCTAGCGCCTCTCACCGCAGACCAACGGCACAGTCTGAAATGGGTTTACGCGGCATTCTTAGTGCTCGGCTGGATCGCACAGCTGCCACTGGGTTTCGCGCTGCCCTACTACTACATCTACATCATGCAGCGGTTGAATCAGGACTTACGCGTTGCCCTGGTCGGCCAGTGGCACCAGCTATCGATGCGCTATCACAGCAACCATCGCGTGGGTGACTCGGTGTACCGAATTTATCAGGACAGCTCCCAGGTCACCGCGGTCATTGGTGAGCTAACGCAAGCGCTACAGGTACTGATCACCTATTTCACCGGCATCGTTTTTTTGTTCGCGCTGGATCCTATTTTGGGGCTGATGGCACTGTCGATCATCGTCGGCACACTCATTTGGGCACGCTGGTTCTCCCCGCGCATGCGCGTCAACTCTTTAGTCAGTCGGCAGGCCAATTCGAATTTTACCTCGCGGGTGCAAGAGACGTTCTCCAGTACACGGCTAATTAAGGCCTTTGGCGCTGAACCACAGGAGCAGCAGCGCTTCGAGGCGGACTCGATCAATGCGTTTAACGCCTCCTACAACGTTCGCTCGCTGGTCGCGGTGATTGGTATCGTCACCTTCACCATTGCCGCAGGAGCACTACTGTACGGCCAATATCTCACGGCTATCTGGGCCTTCGGCGAGCGCGAAACCTATGCCAGTGTTTTGGTCGCACTGGTCGGCTTGAGTTTTCTGCGCTGGAACCTATCTGCATATCAATCTGCGCAGGAATATTTGGGAGCCTCCAGCGTGTCGATTCGCGAATTGGTAGACCGCTGGACTCGTGCTCAGGATATCGCCATGGGTCTGAATCGCGTCTTCGACATTCTCGACATCGAACCCGACGTCACCTCCAAACCCGGCGCGCAGGCGCTTGGTGAACTGCGCCGGGAAATTCGTTTCGACAGCGTCAGTTTTGCTTACGAGCCAACAAGACCGGTGTTGCAGGACGTGAGCTTTAGCGTCACGCCGGGCACAGTGACCGCCATTGTCGGTCCCACCGGTTCGGGCAAGACCAGTCTGATGAGCTTAATTTCAAGGCTCTTTGATCCCGACTCAGGCTCGGTATCCATTGACGGTGTGGACCTGAAAGACTTAGACCTAGACAGCCTGCGCGCTGGCGTCTCGGTTGCTCTGCAGGAAAATGTACTGTTCGGCCTATCGCTGCGTGACAACATTCGCTACGCGGTGCCAGACGCCCCGGATGAACAGCTTATGGAAGCCGTTAGAGTCGCCTGCGTTGAAGACTATATTGCTGGGTTGCCCGATGGCCTTGATACGGTGCTCAGTGATCGTGGTGGCAAGCTGTCCACCGGACAGCGCCAGCGCCTCTCCATCGCCCGAGCATTGGTAAAGGGCGCGCCCATTCTCATTCTCGACGAGCCTACTGCTGCGCTGGATGCTGCGACTGAGCACCGGGTGCTCCAGCGCCTTACAGAATGGGCCAAGCAGCGTGCGGTATTTCTCATTACCCATCGCATCTCGACCATCCAGCAGGCCGATACGATTTTGTACATCGATCAGGGCAAGCTCATAGAACAAGGCTCTCATGAAGAACTCATGTCGCTGCAGGGTGGCGCCTATCGCGCCTTTGTGGAAACCGAAGCGCGGCTCTCTCAACGCTCTGCCAGCGAGCAAAACGCATGAGCGACAGCGCACCTCACGACCAACAACACGAGCAGGAAATTACCTTTGGCCAGACCATGCAGGTCTTTGCGAGGTTGGTCTCCTACTTTGGTTACTTCAAAGCGCGCATATTCGCGAAGCTCGGTTTTATGACCTTCGAGCATGTGCTGCGCATTTTGCTGCTGCCGTGGCCGCTTAAGATCGTTGTAGATCATGTGATTCTAGGCGAGCCCATTGCCGCCGATGGTGCGGGTTTCCCTGGCTACATGGAACCGGTGATGTTTTTTCTGGCGGACAAAACCGCCCAAGAGATCATGTCGTGGATTTTAGTGGTTGGCGTCATGATGGTTATCTTTATGGGCATGACCCTGAATCGAGGTGCGGGTAGAAAGGAGACCGGACGCTATACCGGCGCCGCTGCGGGGTCCCTTGGCGCTGCAACTGCTGAACTCGCCCAGGGCCACGATACCGCCACGCAAACCGAAAACGCAGCGAACGCTGCAGGCAGTGAGATGGGTGGCATTCTCGGCATTTTGGATTTTAATGTGCACATGCGACTGTCGCAGTCGATGAACCATCTGCTGCGCTCGGAGCTTGCCGAGCACATCAAATCACTACCCATGACGACCCTCGACGATCAACGCATTGGCGACAGCGTCTACCGGGTGATCTACGACACCACCAGCGCGTCCGGCATTTATCAGGCGCTCACCTTGGGGCTCTACGGGGGCCTGCTGATGGTGGCCCTGACGCTCTATGTCATGTTCACCAGTTTCGGCAGCGCACCCGAGGTCATCGTCGTCGGTGTCTTAGTGGGACCACTGACGTTTTTACTCGTCATTCCCTTTGCGCGGCTCGCCAGGGAAAAAAGCCAAGCCAGTCGGTTAGCAGGCTCTGAGACCACGAGCAACATCGAAGAAGGCATGGCCAATGTGCTAGCGGTACAAAGCCTAGGCGGCAATAAGCGCGAGAGTGATCGCTTCGCCAAGGCCAGCGACGACTCATTTCGCAAATTTCGCGCTGAGGCATTGATCAAACTGCTGTTTGGCCATGCTGGTTCCATGGCCTTTTTGATCGGACAAATTGTGTTCTTCTTGGTCATTGCCGGCTACGTTATTGACGGTACCTTTACCGCAGGTGACTACTTCGTACTGTTCTACTACTTCTTCGTGCTCAGTGCGGTGTTTTACTCTTTTGGCTTTCTGTACACCGAACTGCAGGGATTCATCGCGGGATTAGCCCGCGTATTCCGGCTGCTCGACCTGCCTAGTGAGCGCTTTAACGACGGCATCAAAATTCCCGTGATTGAGCGCGGCGTAGAAATGCGCGACGTCGCGATGACCTATCCCGATGGGCGAGTGGCCCTCAAAGACATCAACTTTACCGCGCAGCTGGGCGAGATCGTCGCCTTAGTAGGACCCACCGGCGCGGGCAAGACCAGCCTCGCCTACTTGATACCCAGTTTCCTGCAAGCCTCCAGCGGCACCGTTTGTATTGACGGTATCGACATCAAGGACATCTCCGTTCCTAGCTTGAGAAAGCAAATCGCCTATGTCTTTCAAGAGACCCAGCTTTTCTCCGACTCCATCGCCGAAAACATCCGCTATGGCAACAATGCTGCGTCCATCGCAGAGGTGCGCGAAGCGGCAAGAACTGCAGGCGCAGACGACTTTATTGTGGCGCTGCCAGAGGGCTACGACACCAATTTAGGCACCGTGACAAGCAAACTATCCGTCGGGCAAAAACAACGTATATCCATCGCGCGGGGCCTGTTGAAAGAATCAAAGATTCTCATTCTTGATGAACCGACCTCCGCGCTCGATCCCGAGACCGAAGCCTACTTGGTCAATGCCCTACACAAGGCAGCAACCGAGAAGCTGGTGGTTATCATTGCCCACCGCCTCTCTACCATTACTCACGCGGACAGTATTTACTTTTTGGAAGAGGGTCAGATCTTAGAATCGGGCACGCATCAAGAACTTATGGCACGACAAGACGGGCGCTACCGTCAGTATGTTGATTTGCAGGCAGGACAACATTGAGCAAGAACAAAACCATGCGATTTGGCTTTTGGCCTAATCCACGCAGCGATTACAAAGCGACCAAAACCCTAGCCCAACACGCCGAGGCGACCGGCTGGGACGGCATTTGGCTTGCCGACCACTTCCTACCCGAGGAACAGGCGCTAATTCCCGTGCACGAGTGCTGGATCACCATGGCCGCGTTGGCGCGAGATGTCCCGCGAGTCCGTTTAGGCACCTTGGTTGCGGGCAACACCTATCGCCATCCTGCGGTGCTAGCGAACATGGTCGCCACCTTGGACAACCTCGCCGATGGCCGCGTAGTGCTCGGTCTTGGTGCAGGCTGGCAGCAAAATGAACACGAGGCCTATGGGCTGGATTACGGCAGCGTCGGCTCGCGACTGGATCGACTCGAAGAGGCCTGTCAGATCATCAAGGGCCTTTTTAGCAACGAGCACTTCTCCTTCAACGGTGAGCACTACCAACTGCAGGATGCGCCGCTCGAACCCAAGCCGCAGCAGACAAAGATGCCCCTGATGATTGGCGGCGGCGGCGAGAAGCGCACATTGAAGATCACCGCCCAGTACGCTGACGAATGGAATGTGTGGGGCGACGTTGACATCCTGCGCCACAAAATGGGCGTTCTTGACCAGCACTGCGAATCCGTAGGACGCGATCCACAGGAAATTGAGCGCTCTGCCGTCGCGCTTTTGTTCCTCAGCGATAACGAAAAATACCTAAAGCGCATACGCGAGGCCGACATTGCCTCGCCAACCATCATCGGTAACGTCAACGAAGTGATCGAGATTGTGAGCAAACTAAAGGAGATCGGTGTGAAAGAACTGATCATCCCGGATTTTACTCTGGGAACACTGATCGGGGCGGATAACGTCAAGCAGGAGCTGATGGAGAAGTTCATTACCGAGGTAGCCGCGGTTGCTGGGTAGGTGCGGCACCCCAAACACAATCTCAACCGACCACCAATAACGTTGGAACAACACCATGGAACAGCCACATAAAGACCAAGTCGTAATCATCACCGGAGGTGCCGGCGGTATTGGCAGCGGCATGGCAAAAGCCTTCGCTGACGAAGGTGCCAAAGTCGTTATCGCGGGTCGCGATCAAGCCAAGTTGGACAATGTCGCTAGCGGTATCGAAAACGACGGCAATACCTGTATGGCTTTGTCTTGCGACGTTACCGAACCCGAGCAGGTCGAGAAGCTGGTAGCTGCTACTGTTGCGCGGTTTGGTCGCCTCGATGTCTTGGTGAACAACGCGGGTGGCGCGATGTTCGTCAAGCCACCAGAAAAACTGCGGCCCGAACAATGGCGCGCAGCCATCGACCTGAACTTGAACAGCGTATTTTACTGCAGCGCCGCAGCTGGGCAGCAAATGATCAGCCAAAATGGCGGCCGAATCATCAACATCTCTTCGGTTGCAGGCATCAAAAACTCGCCTGCGTTCATCCACTACGGTGCAGCGAAGGCCGGGGTCATCAACTTGACCAAATCGATGGCCGCCTGTTGGGGCGAGCACAACATCAACGTCAATTGCATTGCGCCGGGGTTAACGGCAACCGAAGGAGTCGCGCAGTGGCTGCCTGCGAAAACCAAGGAAGATGGCTCACCGGTGCCGCTGCTGGAATACCCACCAGACCCGCAGCATGTTGCCGATCTGACGCTATTTCTGGCGGCGCCGGGCAGTGCGAGAATCAGCGGTGAGATCTTCCCAATAAGAGCGCTTACAGAAATCGTTTAGCGGGCTGCTCCTACCTTTTCGTTGCTGGGAGCTTACTGGACACGTCGTATCCGACTCGATACGCCGCCGCATCACTTATGCTGGTCACAAAGGTCACTCACCCGACTTATGTCTACAGTGCGCGGGACATGAGAAGCGGGATTATTTCCTTTCCAAGTGTGACGCGCAGACGCTGTTTAGATAGGCTTGTCGCGAAGCCCAATCTGGAGAATTTTAGTGCGATCATTTTTGGAGCAACTGCCAAAGGCAGAGCTACACGTCCACTTGGAGGGCACGCTGGAACCAGAGCTGCTATTCGAGCTTGCCCAGCGCAACAACATCGAATTGCCGTACCAAACCGTTGAGGATGTACTGGCGGCCTACGACTTTCACGACCTGCCCTCGTTTCTCGCCATCTACTATCGGGCCATGGACGTGCTGCGCACAGAGGCAGATTTTTACAATCTGGCCTATCAGTATTTCGAGCGGGCAGCAAAGCAAAACGTCATCTATTGCGAACCGTTTTTCGATCCCCAAGCACACACCATCAGAGGTGTTGAATTCGACACCGTCATCAATGGTATCTCCCAGGCCCAGGAGGACGCCCGCAAACACCTCGGGCTGGATTCAAATCTGATCATGTGTTTTCTGCGCGATCATTCAGCAGAATCTGCCGCCGAACATCTCAAGATCGCCCAACCACACTTCAACAAGCTCATTGGTATCGGTCTGGACAGCGATGAGAAGGACAATCCACCCACAAAATTCAGCGACACGTTTTACGCCGCCCGCGATGCCGGGTTAAAACTGACGATGCACTGCGACGTTAACCAGAAAGACATCCACGAGCATATCCGCGAGTGTCTTGACGTGATTCAGGTCGACCGTATCGACCACGGCATCAATATTCTCGAGCGCGAAGATCTGATCGAAGATGTAAAGGCCCGCAACCTAGGACTTACGATCTGTCCGCTGTCCAACGAGTTCGTCGTGCAGAATCTAACCGGCGATGAGATCCGTCGATTCCTAGACCTTGGTATCAAAGCGACAGTGAATTCAGACGACCCCGCCTACTTCAGAGGGTATATGAACGAAAACCTAGTGGCCTTGGCCGAACGAGCCGCGTTCAGCCGCGAAGAACTGGTCCAACTGACGCGGAATGCGTTCGAGATCTCATGGGCAGATGAACAGTCGAAAACAAGGTATCTCAAACGATTAGACGACTACGTTGCTGAATTGTGACAGCTGCTGCCGTTTATCACTTCTTTAAAAATCACAAACCTATGTTCATCAGGGGGGTATACTCACCGTGTCACTCCCACTCAATGGTCGCCGGGGGCTTACTGGACACGTCGTATACCACTCTGGATACCGCAGCGATCTCGTTGATGATTCGGTTGGACACATGCTCGATAAACTCATAGGGCAGGTGCGCCCAGCGCGCGGTCATAAAGTCGATGGTCTCTACCGCACGTAATGCAATGACGTGCTCATAGCGGCGAGCATCGCCGACCACACCCACCGACTTCACCGGCAAATACACCGCGAAGGCTTGAGAGACTTGATCGTAAAGATCAGCGTCACGCAGTTCGCGTATGAAAATCGCGTCGGCTTCGCGCAGCACGTCGGCGTAGCTGGCTTTGACCTCACCCAGTATTCGCACGCCAAGACCAGGCCCCGGGAACGGGTGACGAAATATCAGTGATGCCGGTAGGCCCAAGTGCAGGCCAATTTTGCGCACCTCGTCTTTAAACAGCTCTCGCAGTGGTTCGACCAGCTTTAGGGTCATACGCTCAGGCAGGCCGCCGACGTTGTGATGCGACTTGATCACATGGGCTTTGCCGTACTTTGATGCGGCGGATTCGATCACATCCGGGTAGATCGTGCCCTGGGCCAACCAATTCACGTCTTTAAGCGCTGTGGCCTCTCGGTCGAATACGTCGATAAACGTGGCGCCAATGATTTTTCGTTTGGCTTCTGGGTCGTCAACACCAGCCAGCTTGTCGAGAAATTCATCCTGAGCATTGACCGTGATGATATTGAGTTCTGCCAACGTGCCCTCGCCCATGGCGCCGGAAAACGCGGCGCGGACCTCTTCGCTTTCGTTTTTGCGCAGCAGGCCGTTGTCGACAAAGATACAGGTCAGTTGCTCGCCGATGGCTTGGGCGAGCAGTGCGGCGACGACAGAGGAATCAACACCGCCAGATAGCCCCAGCACGACTTTGTCTGCGCCCACCTGCTGACGAATGGCGGTGATGGCGTCTTCGACGATATTGGCCGGCGTCCAGTCTCCTGCGCAGCCGCACAGGTCGCGAGCGAAGCGTCGTATCAGTGCTTCGCCCTTGTCGGTGTGGGTCACCTCGGGATGAAACTGCACGCCGAAAAAACGTCGCTCTGGGTTCTCGATTGCGGCAAAGGGCGCATTCGGCGAGCTGGCTGTGCAGACAAAGCCTTCGGGCATTACAGATACCTTGTCGCCATGGCTCATCCAGACGCTCACTTGGTCAGCGTCAGCAAACACCGAATCGAGCAACAGACTGTTTTGCTCGGCTTGGATCTGCGCGTGACCAAACTCCCTGAGGTTCGATGCAACCACTTCGCCGCCAAGCTGGGCCGCCATGGCCTGAAGGCCATAGCAAATGCCGAGAACGGGCACACCCAGCGCAAAGATACTCTCGGGTATGCGCGGGGTGGCGCCTTCGGTGACGGTTTCTGGACTGCCAGATAGAATGACCCCTGCGGGAGCAAAGGCGCTGATGTCATCAGCACTGATATCGAAAGGATAAATCTCGCAGTACACACCGCATTCACGGACGCGACGCGCAATAAGCTGGGTGTATTGAGAACCAAAATCGAGTATCAGCAGTCGCTGGGCATGAATGTCTCGTAGCGCGCTCTGCATGACCTGACTTCCTCGTTTTATGCGTCGTATCTGGCAATTCTTAACGCTGCAGCGAAGCGGTACGCATCGCCGACGTCGCCGCGATCCTAGCCGCTAGCTCACCGGATAGTTGGGGGCTTCTCGTGTGATGGAAACGTCGTGCACATGAGACTCAACCATGGCCGCACTGCTCACCCTGACAAACTCTGGTTGTGTGCGCATGGTTTCAATATCGACGCTGCCGGTATAGCCCATGGAAGCCCGCAGGCCGCCCATCAGCTGATGCACAATGGGACTTAGCGGGCCTTTGTAAGCGACCCGCCCTTCGACACCCTCTGGCACCAGCTTGCGACCATCACCCTCGACTTCTTGAAAGTAGCGATCACTAGAGCCGTGCCGTTGCGCCATAGCCCCCAAGGAGCCCATGCCGCGATACGACTTATAGGTACGCCCCTGAAATAGCTCTACCTCGCCGGGGGATTCGTCTGTGCCTGCAAACAGGCTGCCGATCATGATTGCGCTGGCGCCCGCCACAACGGCCTTGGCGATATCGCCAGAATAACGAATGCCACCGTCAGCAATTACCGGCACCCCTGCATCGACAGCCACGGCAGCGGTATCTGAGATGGCGCTAATTTGCGGTACGCCGACACCGGCAACGATGCGTGTGGTGCAAATGGAACCCGGTCCAATGCCTACCTTGACCGCATCCACTCCAGCCTCGATGAGCGCTTTAGCGCCTGCGGCGGTTGCAACATTACCGCCAATCACGTCGAGATCTGGGTAGTGTTGTTTGATCCAACTCACCTGATCGAGTACGCCCTGGCTATGCCCGTGGGCAGTGTCCACTACGACGACATCGGCACCGGCGTCGACCAAGGCTGCGATACGCTCTTGGGTTTCATCACTGGTGCCGACACTGGCGCCCACGCGCAGTCGGCCTTGAGCGTCTTTGCAGGCCATGGGGAAGGCCTGTGCCTTGACGATATCTTTTACCGTGATCATGCCGGTGAGTTCGTCGGCTTCGTTGACCAGCAAGACTTTTTCGATCTTGTGGTTGTGCAGTAGCGATGTCACATGCTCAAAATCAGAGCCCTCTAACGCAGTCACCAGACGCTCGCGTGGGGTCATGACATCTTTGACAATGGCATCGGTGCGGCTCTCAAAACGCAGGTCACGGCTGGTAATAATGCCCGCCAGCTTGCCCTCACTGACGACCGGTACGCCGGAAATACCATGCTCTTGAGTCAGCGCGTAAAGATCTTGCAGCATGGCGTCGGGGTGGATGGTCACCGGGTCGCGAATGATCCCCGATTCGTATTTCTTCACCGCACGCACTTCACGGGCCTGCTGCTCGACGGTCATATTTTTATGCACGATGCCGATGCCGCCCTCTTGGGCAATTGCGATGGCAAGTCGTGCTTCGGTAACCGTGTCCATGGCTGAGGAGAGCAACGGAATGTTTAGGACAATGTTTTTCGTGAGCTGAGATTTCAGCGACACGTGAGAAGGTAGGATGTTGGAAAAAGCAGGCAGCAGTAGCACGTCGTCAAAGGTGAGTGCTTCGTTGGCGATTCGCAGCATTAGGTGCCCCGCAAAAGCCGCATTTTAGCGATGGGTCTGTGAGATGTAAAACGACATCTCAAAGCGGCACTTGTACACCCTCTCACACAGTATGTGGTGTGCTGTATCTCGCCTAAACCGTCGCTTTGACATAGCTTTTGACATAGCTGTTGTCATGACCAGCTAAACGCGAAAAGATCCGTGTATGCCACATGTATCTAGCTTCCATTTCAGCGTCTATTGCAGCGTCCAAGTCACTGTCTATGTCTGATCTGTTTTCTTCAAACACCAGTAAAACGCCTGCTGGGCCGACAGCACAAGAGCGACAAGTCCTGTCGGTGACCGACTTGAACCGCCAAGCACGCATGACCATCGAGCAGCGTTTCAACCAAATTTGGGTCAGCGGCGAGCTTTCCAGTTTTGCTCGACCCAGCTCCGGGCACTGGTATTTCACGCTGAAGGACGCCAAGGCCCAAGTGCGCTGCGCCATGTTCGCCAACGCCAATCGCCGTGCGCGAATGCAGCCTGCCAACGGCCAACAAGTGTTGTTGCGGGGTCGAGTCAGCTTGTACGAGGGTCGCGGTGAATTTCAGATCATCGTCGAGCATATGGAGCCCGCAGGCGAGGGAGCGTTGCGTGCCGCCTTCGATGCCTTAAAACGCCAGCTCGATGCAGAAGGTCTGTTCGATTCCAGACGTAAACACGCCCTGCCCGACATGCCTCAGCATGTGGCCGTGGTGACATCGCCTACCGGCGCAGCGCTGAAAGATGTGTTGTCGGTCTGGCAACGACGCTACCCGGCACTCAACGTCACAGTGGTGCCAACGGCTGTGCAGGGAGCCGAGGCTGAAGGAGACATTCTCATCGCCCTGCAGCGCGCCGCGGCGCTGGCACCCGATGTGATTTTGCTCACTCGAGGTGGCGGGTCGATGGAAGATCTGTGGGTCTTCAACGCCGAGTCTATTGCACGATCGATTGCTGCGCTTGAGATTCCCGTGGTGTCTGCCATCGGTCATGAGATTGATGTATCCATCACCGACTTTGTGGCTGATTTGCGCGCACCTACGCCTTCTGCTGCAGCGGAACTCATCGTCCCCGATGGTGAGGAACTACTGCAGGTGATTGCAGGCCAGCGTCGACGTTTGCAGGTTACGCTGCAGGCTCGATTGCGTGAGCGCCGCCTGTCGCTGGAAAAACTCGCCCTTGGTTTGGTCAACCCTCAACGCTACTGCCAGCAGGCTGCACAGCGTCTGGATGATTTAACTGCGCGGTTAAGCCGAGCTGTGTCCGGGCAAGGCGCCGCTGCCAGCGCCCAGCTGCGCGAGCTCAGCAAACGCCTAACGACCCAGCGACCGGATCGTAAGTTGCTCAGCCTGCGCGAGGACCTGCACAAAACCCAGGGGCAACTGCAGCAGGCGCTGCAGCGCGGTATGGACCGGCGCCACCAACGTATAGGCGAATCCTCGCGCATGCTCAACAACCTCAGTCCGTTGCCAACCCTTGCTCGTGGCTATGCTGTACTGCGCGATGAGCAAGGTGGCGTGATATCCGATGCATCTGCACTGCGTCCGGGACAACAGATTGCCGCCCAGCTACGCGACGGGCGCTTAACCGCCGAGGTGACGGACATTGCGATTGGCGCCACGCTGGACACCTCCGCGCAGGCGAGCAAACCCAAATGACGAGAAACTTGATGGATGATCATGCCAAGGGTGCAATGCACACGAATACAGGCATACACATGCGGGGTATGCCGTTGGCTAGTCTGTTGTTTGGCCTAGTGGTTGGCCTGTTCGTTGGTCTATTGGGCTGGAGCCTGACCGCAACCGCATCAGAAGCTGCCAGCTTGAATGATGGCGACCTTGTGCAAAGCATAAACACAAAGCACACCGTGGTGCCCGGCGGCATTTACCGTTGGACTCCACCTGCAGGAGCCACAGACATACGCTTCAACGACCGCCCAGTCATGCGCTTCCAAGATCGGATCTTGGTGGGCATTCCTCTCAACCAACCGCTGGGTTCGGCAAAACTGACCTACCTGCTTAGCGGTCAGGCCAGCAGCCACAGCTTTAGCGTCGTCGATAAAGCCTATACAGAGCAACACATTACCCTGCAAAACCGTGAGATGGTGAACCCGAACCCTGAACAACTGGCCAGAATTCGCGAGGAGAGCCGGCGGCAGCGGGCACTCTATCTGCAGCACAGTGACGTTCCGCCCCCTACCACTGGGTTTATTCAACCACTGCAAGGCCGAATCAGTAGCCTCTTTGGTCACCGTCGATTTTTTAACGGTCAGGCGCGTAATCCGCACAGCGGTTTAGATATTGCGGCTCCCACCGGCAGCGAAATTAGCGCGCCTGCGGCGGGTGAAGTCACGCTGGTGGATGATCTGTATTACAACGGTAAAACCATTTTTCTCGACCATGGTCAGGGTCTTATCACCATGTACTGTCACCTCAGCGAGTCCTTGGTGACGCAGGGTGAGCGAGTGACGCAGGGTGAGGTTATAGGCTTGGTGGGTGCCACTGGTCGAGTGACTGGTCCGCACCTGCATTGGTCAGTCAGCCTAAACGGCTATCGGGTAGACCCGCAGTCAATGATGGCCGAGTTAACGCCAGAATAGTAAACCTGCCTATTTCTTCGACTTTTTGCGGTGTTTGATACTGCGCTTGCGCCGGTCTAACTGGCGCTGAGTCAGTACATTACGTTTGCCGGCAAATGGGTTTTCTGAATCTCTTAACTCGAGTTTTACCGGGTTGCCAATCAGATTGAGGGCCTCGCGAAAACCGTTTTCTAAGAATCGTCGATAACTCGATGGCAATGAGCCAAGTTGATTACCGTGCACGACGATGCGCGGTGGATGGGCCCCGGCGCGGGTAGCAACTTTGACCTTAATCGAGCGACCGCGGACCGACGGTGTGGGATGCGCGGCAACCATGTTGCGCACCAGCCGCGTCAGTAGCGAGGTAGATACGTCGAACAAGCCGACCTGGTAGACCTTTTCTACGCGCCCAAGGAGTTTGCCGACACCGCTGCCGTGCAGCGCCGAAATGGTTTGCAGCGGTACCCAAGGAACAAAATTAAGACGTCGATCGAGAGCGGTTTTCACTTTCTCGCGCTGCTCTTGGGCGAGGCCATCCCACTTGTTCACCGCGATGACCATGCCCGCCCCCGCCTCTAGCGCATACTCCAGCACGTGCAGGTCTTGTTCTACTAAGCCTTCCGAGGCATCGATGACCAAAATGACGACGTGAGCCCGCTCCATGGCCTGCAGGGCTTTGACCACGGAAAATTTTTCTGTCACTTCTGACACTTTGCCTTTGCGGCGCACCCCGGCTGTGTCAATCAAGACATAGTCGGTGCCGTCTTTGCTGAAGGGAATGTCGATCGCATCCTTGGTGGTACCCGGCATGTCAAAAACCACCTGCCGCTCTTCGCCAATCAAGCGATTCACCAAGGTTGACTTACCCACGTTAGGCCGACCGACCACCGCCACCCGAATGCCGTCGGGCTCATCTTCGGGCTCCGCTGCAAGCGGTAGATCCAACGCCGATAGTTTCTCCGCGACGGTTTCTCTCAGTTGCTTCAGTCCACGGTTGTGACTGGCGGAGATGAGGGCGTATTCGGGAAAACCGAAGCGCACAAAGTCAGCAATAATCTGATCTTCGTTCAAGCCGTCAATTTTGTTGATGACGGGCAAGAAAGCGACATTGCTCTTACGTAGATAGGTGACGACGTCTTCGTCTGAGGCGGTTACTCCGTCGCGACCATCGAGGAGCAAGAGCACTAAGTCAGCTTCGTCTACCGCCAGTTGGGTTTGACCGGTCAGTTCGTCGGCCAGCACGTGCTCACCAAAAAGGCCGCCAGTATCAATCAGGGTGACCTGACTGTCCTCAGACTCCATGCGACCGTATCGTCGATCACGCGTCAGCCCCGGGACATCGGCCACTAGGGCGTCGCGCGAGTGGGTGAGCTTGTTAAAAAGCGTCGATTTGCCAACGTTGGGGCGCCCCACTAGGGCGACAGTAGGCAGCAAAACTACCTCGTCGAGATACTGTAAGCGTGTAACCCGCCGCTGTTATCCAAGACGTAGAAGGTGCCATCGGCTAGCGTGAACGGTGTGCGTAACCCTTTGCCGCCTACCTTTGTTCGACCCATCATACGGCCGTCACGCTGGGCCATAACATGCAGATAGCCCTCTGCGTCACCGACAACCAAATAATTTGAATAGGCCAAGGGGGCCGTCAGGCTACGCCGGGCTAACAACTCGTGCTGCCAAACCACATCACCGCGATCTTGATCCACCGCGGTAACCGTATCTTTTTCTTCCACTGCATAGATTTGGCCATACCCTTCGGCAAGATTTTGAAAGCTCGATACTGCAGCTTCCCAGCGCGGCCGACCATCCCGAGCGACAATTCGCATCATGCGTCCCTGATAGGCTTGGCCATAAATGGCATTTCCCACCACCAACGGGGCAGAATCCACGTCGACGATCCGCTCCAGCTCCGAGCGTCCTTCAGGCAGCATGACGCGCTGTTCCCAAATCGGCTCACCATTGCTCGCGCGTAGCGCCACCACCTTGCCGCTGGCGAAACCTGTATACACTACATCTCGGGCGGTTACCGGTGTGCTGGTACCACGCAGCGTCAGCAGCGGTACTTGACTGGAGTATGACCAGAGCTGCTCGCCGGTTTCGGCGTCTAGTGCTACCAGTTCTCCGTCAATCGTCTGCGCAAAAACCCGCCCTTGTGCGGCAACCGGCGTCGAACCTATTTCTGAGCCTACATAGGTGCGCCACTTTTCGCTGCCGTCGCTGAGCGCTAGTGCGATGACATTACCGCGTGTCGTGCCAAGCAGCACGAGGCCCTCGCCGCCGCCAACACCACCACTGACGAAACCACCGTCACTGCGATCAAGAAAGCGATTGAGACCCGAGGATCGGCGTTCTTCTTCGCCAAATTGTTGTCGCCATAATTGCTTGCCAGAGAATCGATCAAACGCGGCAACAGTGCCGTAGGCGTCTGCGGCCACCACACGCTCGGCGGCGATCATGGGCTGCAGTCGAATGTACTTCTTACCCAGCCCCGCACCGACTTTGACTTTCCACTGACGCTCAACGCTCACCTCTGCCTCGAAATCGACGAGCTTCGCGGGATCTGTGTTCTCTTCATCGTCGTCGTCATCGCCAATGCCGGGAATCCAAGAAAACGCGGCGCATCCGCTGAGCAATGAAACCACCGCAAGCAGCGCCAGTTGGCGAAGCCAAGAACCTGAGGAGCCGTCAGCGCGACTTTGTAAATCTGTCATTGTGAGCCTTATTCCTCAGGTGCGGTTGCAGCGTCTTCGTCTGTTGCTAACGTTTCGCGAGCACGCTTTAAGGCTTGATCTAGCGGCTGCGCAAATACCGTGAATTCACCATCAGCCGGAGCCGCGTTGTCGCGTTTGATTTCAAGCAATGGCCTGTTGGTATCGCCATCCAGACTGTCCATTGCACTGCTGTAGGCAGCGTAGGCCTGCTCGGTTTGCCCCTCGGCCAGATAGATGTCACCGGTTAGCTCCAACGCCCAAGATCGGTAGCCTGCGTTGCGAATGCCCTGCAGGGTTTGCAGGGCGCTTTGCGCATCGCCCTGGGCGTACTGCACCTTGGCCAAGCGGATCATGGCGAGTTCGGCAAGCAGTGCATCGGGGGCGGCATCACGGGCTTCGATAAGGGCCTGACTGGCTGCTGCCAAATCCCCTTCGTCTGCGGCTTTTTTCGCTTCAGCCAGCGCTACCAAGGAGCGCACACTGGTGCTGGGAAATTCGGTTTTAATCTGCTCGGCCAGTGCTTCCTTGGCTTCCGCCGTAGCGTCGACGTACTGTGCATAAAGGGCTGTGCTCGCCTCGATGCTTTGCTGACGACTATCAGAGTAAAAATTCCAGCCCACGATGCCAGCAATGGCCAAGCCTACTGCAACGAGCAGCGACGTCCCATTTTCGTTCCACCACTCATTGAAGCGATTTATTTGTTCTTCATCGCTCATGTATTCAGACACTGCTTGCCCCCAATCCTTCGCTCGCTTTAATCCTGATCACGTCATCAAACCCATAGACGCTCTTCCCACCGCTCCGTTGAGCGGGCGCTATTTTGTCACAGATCACTACGACTTATACCCTCCCAATGAATGCGGGCACGACTTTCTCAGCGCTTTGTCGATTTCCCGTTGCGCACATTGTGTTGCGGGATTCTGAGAAGTTATGGCCTAGTGTTGCTGCAGCCGGGCGATACCGGCTTCGAAGGTCACCGTCTCTTGACCCAAGCCGGCATCGCGCAAGTGTTTTATCGTCAGCGTCTGCTGATCCAGTGATTCATCGTCAATTAAGATGGCGACGACGGCTCCACTAGCATCCGCTTTTTTCAGCTGCTTCTTCAGGTTACCGCCACCCATATGCTGGCGCACTCGCAGCGTTGGTAGTGCGGCACGTAGCGAATTGGCGACCACCAAGGCAGCGCCATTACATTCCGGATGCGTGACGCAGAGATAGACATCTGCCGATCTGTCCTCGGCCTCGACATTTGCCTGGGCGAGTTCATGCAATAGCACCACGCGATCTAGCCCGATGGCAAAACCCACCCCTGGTGTTGACCGCCCCCCAAGGCGCTCCACCAAACCGTCATACCGGCCCCCAGCGCACACCGCGCCCTGGGACCCGAGATCTTGCGTAACCCATTCAAAGACCGTGTGGGTGTAATAGTCGAGGCCTCTAACCAGGTTTGGGTTTTCCCGATAGGGGATCTGCATCGCCGCTAACAGTTGCTTCAGCCCTGCATAGTGTTCGAGGCTTTGCGCATCAACAAAATCCGGCAGCTTTGGTGCCTCGTTAAGCAGCGCCTGGGTTGCAGGATTCTTGCTGTCCAAGATACGCATGGGGTTTGTCGTCAGGCGCCGCCGACTATCCTCGTCCAACTGTTCCGACTTAGGCGTTAAAAAATCGACCAATGCTTTGCGATAGCGCTGACGGGCTTCGCTTGAACCCAGCGTATTAATCTCGAGGTTCACCATGGATTCGATCCCCAATGCCTGCCAGCAGGCCCACGCCAAACCAATCAGCTCCGCGTCTATATCGGGCCCTACAAAACCGTAGGCTTCTGCGCCGATTTGGTAGAACTGTCGATAGCGGCCTTTTTGCGGCTTTTCGTATCGAAACATAGGGCCAGCGTAATACACGCGCTGGGTCTGGTTATACAGCAGGCCGTATTCCTGCAGCATGCGCACGCTACTGGCGGTTCCCTCGGGGCGTAGGGACAGCGAGTCGCCATCTCGATCCGCCAAGGTGTACATCTCTTTTTCAACGATATCTGTGGCCTCGCCAACCCCCCGCGCGAAGAGCTCGGTAAATTCCAATAAGGGCAGGCGGATCGCTTCATAGGCATGCTGCTGCAGCACGCGGGTCAGCGTTTGCTCGACCAGATCCCAGCGCCGCGCCTGGTTTGGCAGAATATCGCGCATGCCTCTGACAGCTTTCACCACAGCGATATCGCCTCTACTGAATTGATGGGTTCTCCGCCATCGGACGCTTGCGGTTGTTGAGTCTCTTGCACATCTTCAGCCTCCTGCTCACTGAGCAGTACACGCGCAACTTCTTGGCGGGTGTAGGGCGCAAGGTCGATTGGCTCACCGTTATAAGCCAAGGCAGCGCCCGGACTGAAGCCAAGCTTGATGCGAAACGGTGCCGCCCCTATATAGCGGCGGCTTTGGCCTGTTCGGCCTAGGTCTGCGTAAAGCAGTTCCCCGTCAATGGTGCGAATCTCGAACCAGCAGTCTTCGCTGAAGGTCAAATCAATGGTGTTGTCGCCGAACTCGGTCAAACGCGGCAGAGCAAAGGCCTTCGCTACTTCGCGCTCTGGCTCGGCCTGTGAAACATCAGCATCGATCTGAGCGACTTCTTCGTCGGGTGCTTGAGAGCCTGCTTCAATAGCAACGACTTCGTCAGCAGCAACTTCCAGATTCCCCTCTTCGGCAACGGTCTCTGACACCAAGTCTTGCGGACTTACATCCGTTTTTTCTTGTGTTGTTTCTTGTGTTGTTTCTTGTGTTGATTCTTGTGTTCTGTCTTCGATAACTGCTTGCTGAGCT
>SHAE01000025.1 GCA_004213835.1 OM182 bacterium
CCAGCGGCGCGCTACAGCAGATTTTAGGTCAGACCCTGTGGGGCGATCTCGACTATCTCATTATTGATATGCCGCCTGGCACCGGAGACATACAGCTGACCCTGTCACAGAAGGCGCCGGTTTCTGGGGCGGTGATCGTTACTACGCCCCAAGACATCGCTTTGTTGGATGCGATGAAAGGCATTGAGATGTTTGCCAAGGTAGACATCCCGGTGCTGGGCATCGTCGAGAACATGAGCGTGCACGAGTGCCCAAGCTGCGGGCACATTAGCCATTTATTCGGCGCTGACGGTGGTCGCCGGGTGGCAGAGGATTTGTCGGTGCCGTTGCTTGGGCAACTGCCCCTGGCCATGTCTATCCGTGAACAGGCCGATGGCGGACAGCCCACGGTCAAAGTTGAGCCAGATTCGAAAATCGCCGGCCTCTACCGCGACGCAGCGCGTAACATGGCCGCCCAGCTGTGGGGGCGCAAAAGTACGGCAGCTGCGGCGCCGACCATTGCGATGGTCGATGACTAATAGCTAAACAGGGTAAGAGGGAAGTAACGCGATGACTATTAAATCTGATCGCTGGATCGTCGAGCAAGCCAGTAAGGGGATGATCGAACCCTTTGAAGCCGGGCAAATTCGCACCAACGACAGTGGCGGCAAGGTAATTTCCTATGGCACATCGAGCTATGGCTACGACGTGCGCTGCGCCAATGCGTTCAAGGTGTTTACCAACATACACTCGGCGACGGTGGATCCTAAGGCCTTTGATGAACGTAGCTTTGTCGATGTGGAAGGCGACTACTGCATCATTCCACCAAACTCTTTCGCCTTAGCCAGTACGGTCGAGTACTTTCGCATTCCAGAAGATGTGCTGACGGTTTGTTTGGGCAAGTCCACCTATGCGCGCTGCGGCATCATCGTCAACGTGACGCCACTGGAGCCAGAGTGGGAAGGGCATGTGACGCTGGAGTTCTCAAATACGACGACGCTGCCAGCGAAGATTTACGCCAATGAAGGTGTGGCGCAGATGTTGTTCTTTCAGTCCGACGAGCGGTGCGAGACGACCTACAAAGACCGCGGTGGTAAATACCAAGGTCAGGTTGGGGTGACCCTGCCGAAAACTTAAGGGAGTGTTGTCAGCGAATCAGTATTTGTCCCGCTTCGGTTTGGTGATCCGCCGCTACGATGGCGCCGATTTGCACCGGGGCTTCGCCCTGATCGCGCAGCGCTTCAAGGGTCGCCTCAACGTCGTCCTCGGCCACGATTAACAGCAGGCCAATACCGCAGTTAAAGGTAGTGAGCATTTCTTGCTCAGAAATGTTGCCTGCCTGCTGCAGCCAAGAAAACACGCTCGGTCGCTGCCAGCTGTCCATATCGATCAGCGCAGCGATGTCCTCCTTGGAGAATATCCGTGGAATATTCTCGTAAAATCCTCCGCCGGTAATGTGCACCATGCCGTGCACGTCCACGCTCTCCAGCAACTTGCGCACCTGTTTAACGTAAATGCGTGTTGGCGCTAAGAGTTCATCCAGCAAGGTGTCGTCGATGACCAGCTCTGCGTTTTCCAGCACTTTGCGAATCAGCGAGTAGCCATTGCTGTGTGGGCCGGAGCTTGGCAGGCCGATGATGCGGTCACCGCTACGAACCTTGGTGCCGTCGATGATTTTGGCTTTCTCTACCACGCCTACGCAGAAGCCGGCGAGATCGTATTCGCCGTCGCTATAAAACCCTGGCATTTCGGCGGTTTCGCCACCCGCCAATGCGCAACCCGCTAACGAGCAGCCATGAGCTATGCCCTTGATTACGCGCTCGGCGATGTCCACGTCGAGTTTGCCAGTGGCGTAATAGTCGAGAAAAAGAAAGGCTTCGGCGCCGACCACCAGCACGTCGTTGACGCACATGGCCACCAAATCTTGGCCGACGAAGTCGTGGCGGTTGTAGTCGATGGCGATTTTCAGCTTAGTGCCGACGCCATCGGTACCGGTCACCAAGATGGGTTTTTCGTAGCCCTCGGGTAGCTCGGCCATGGCCGCAAATCCGCCCAAGCCGCTGAGCAGCTCGGGTCTGCGCGTGGCCTTGGCCGCCGGTGCGATGCGTTCAATCAGCTGCGCGCCTGCCTCGATATCGACACCGGCATCCTTATAGGTGAGGCCGCGGTTGTTATCGGGAATGTCGCTGTTCGATCCAGACATGGTGAGCTTCGTTGGGAAAAGGCGCCAGTCTACAGACTCTGTTGCCCCAGACCAAAGTTCAAGCCCCAGCCCCAGCAAAAGCGCAAGCACAAGGCGCTAGGCAGTGGCGAGAGGTGGCGCGACCTTACTTCGGGGGTAGGGCGAGCACAAAACTGAGGCTGAGTTCGAGCCAGCGGCGCAAATCGTCGTCCTCGGCCACGCCCTCAGCGTCGATGGAGACAAAGCCGGTCATCGGCCTGCCGGAGAAATTCATCTCGCGGCAATGTGGATCCAGCAATGCCGCCTGGTAATGATTTGCGCCGACGCGCAGCATGATGCCGCCGTCTTGTCGATCTTTGCGGCCAGAAAGACCACAGGTCATATGACCATTCACCATGGTGACCAAGCCGCCGAACATCTTGCGCTCGCTGATGTCAGCAAATTCCGCGAGATCAAACAGTGTCTCGCGTATGCGCTGAGCTAGACCCTCATCTATGTCCACGGTCTCTCTCCTTTGACGGGCCCCATTTTTTAAGGCCCGACACGTCACGAAATCTCACGGATCGCCGACTGCTTAGCAGATTCTGCGCCGACAAAAATACTCATCGGGTCGGTAACTCCGCTACACTGGCCAGTCATATCGATGTGAAGCATAAACACCTCCATGTCCAGTTGGCACTGTCTTGTAAAATCGCCGTTCGCTTGGCTCTGCGCGTTCATAACGGCGTTGCTCATGCTGTCGCTAAGCACATCGGTGGTCGCCCAACAAACTCGTGGTCAGACGGTTGATTGGCTGTATGAGGTCGATCAGTTTGTGCCGGATCAAAGTGATCGTGCGCGGCTGGCGGCGGCCCAACGCTCCTTGCTGCGCGTGCTGTCACGCACCACAGGCTTAGCCTCCATACCGCGCAGCGCAACCGTGGCTAAGGCGTTAACCTCCCCCGAGCGGTACTACACCAAATATGTGTATTTCGACCCTCGGGACTTAGATGCTGAACAACGTGGTCTGATCGACAATGCATCGAGCGGCGCCGATGCGTCCTTGGCCCTGCGCTTTGATTTTCAACCCGCTGCGATCAAACAACTGGCCAGAGACGCCCAGCTCCCCACGTGGTGGTCGCGTCGCCCGCTGACCATGGTGTGGATGGTGCTGGACGAACCCAGCGGTCGCAAAATCGTCGATCACAGTGCGGTAGAGCTTCGCAGCGAGCTCGACGCGCGAGCCCAACAGCGAGGTTTGCCGACCATGCTACCGCTGATGGATTTGCAGGATAGCGTGCAAGTTAATCCCGCCGTGGTGTGGGGTAGGTTCACCGATGTGCTGGATCAGGCCAGTGAACGCTACATGGCAAGCCAGTACTTGTTGGGCCGTTTCAGCGTGCAAGAAATTCTCGGCGAGCGCCTATATACCGGTGAGTGGCTGGTGCGCTCCAGCGACGGTGAATCGTCGCAGTATCTACGTGGAGTCGACCGCGACAATCTGGTGCGCACGGGCATCGACATGGCCACCCGCCACGTGCTCGACCAGCACCTCATCTTTACCAGCGGCTCGCGCAATCACGACTTGGTGGTGCGCGGTATCAAGGGATTACAGGCTTACGCAGGCTTGCTCGACTATTTGCAGTCCTTGGAATTTATCGACTCGGTCATGTTGCTGGGCCTGCAGGCAGATGCGCTGACGCTGCGCGTGAATACCGTAGCAACCGACCGTCAACTGCAGTCGCTGCTGATCGACGACGGGCAATTTGATACTGCCCCTCAACCTCCCCAAATTTTAGAGCTGCCGTTCAACGAATCACTGACCAACCTCGAGTTTGTGTGGTTGGGTCGCTCATGAGCGCGCTACCCAATTATTTAAGCATGTTGCGCATCGCCTTGGTGCTGCCCATTACTTGGCTGCTGTGGCAGCACCAAGTGATGAGCGCGTTCTGGCTCATGCTGATAGCGGGTTTCTCGGACGCGCTGGATGGTTTTTTGGCCCGCCGCTATGGCTGGCAGACAGAACTGGGTACCTTGCTTGATCCCTTGGCGGATAAGTTTCTGATTGCAGCCATGTACTTGGTTTTTACCCTGCAAGGGTTGATACCGCTGTGGCTGGTGGCACTGATTTTGACCCGCGATATTTTGATCTTGCTTGGCGCTGGCGTGTATCGCGGCGTCTTTGGTGATCTGACGGTGAACCCTAGTCTGCTCAGCAAGACCAACACCGCGCTGCAAATTCTCGTGGTGCTGATGCTGATGGTCAGCCAAATGCCCATTGGTGATCTGGGGCCAGGGTTATTGACGTTTTTGCAGGCCTACACCTTTCCTGCGTTGGCAGCGTTGTGTATTGCTTCGGGTTGCCATTATTTGTTCGTATGGGGACGCCATTCTTGGCGTCGTCTGCGCGGAGAACAATCTCAGGAGATCCATGACTCTCTGGAGCAGGGCGACTCTTAAAATAACAGGGGACAACCCGTGAGCGAACAGGCCGTATTGCCCATTGATGCGCCCCATCAACCCACCTTTGAGAATTTTGTTGTTGGTGATAACGCCGAGCTTTGCGACACCTTAAAAAGCCAAGTCAGCGGGTTCTCGGGCTATTGGCTGTGCGGCGAAGACGTCTGCGGCAAGACCCATCTGCTGCGTGCGACCTGCCTGAGCGCGGTCGAGCACGGCCATTTGCATGCCTACCTAGACTGCGCTTCCAAGGCGAGCCAAGCCTTGGCCGATAGCCTATTGGAGGTGATCGATACCCTGGCTAACGGCCAAGACCTGTCTGCGACCATTGCCATTGACCATGCTGATGAAATACGCGGTCAGCGCGTTGCGGAGGAGGCGCTCATGGCGCTGTATAACACCCTCGGCGACGGCCATGGCAATGTTCCCCGGCGTTTGATGGTCGCGCACCGACAACCCGCCGCTGCAGTGTCTTTCTCCCTAGCCGATCTCAACTCGCGTTTGCGGGCCTTGGCCCACCATCAGCTTGCACCATTGCATGATGATGATAAGGGTCAGGCGCTGCGCATTCGCGCCGAGCAGCGCGGCTATCACTTGAGCGATAGTGTGGTGGAATATTGGCTGCGTCGTGGGCCACGGGGGATCGACCGGTTACTGGCGGACTTGGAGCGGCTTGATGCGGCAACCCTGCAGCACAAGCGCCTGTTGACGGTGCCGCTGCTAAAGTCTGTGCTCGGTTACTGACCAGTGCAGGGACGGCACATGACAGTTTCACAGAACATAAAAATAAGCGCTCGAATAACATGAACCAGGCCAAACCCATAGCCATGACCGGTGGCGGTAGTGCAGGGCACGTGATTCCCGCCTTGCCTGTGGCCGATCTGCTGCTGGCGAAGGGCTACCGCGTGCACTTTATTGGCACGCGTAGCGGGCTGGAGCAGGGCTACCTAGGCGATCGCGAGCTGATATTTCACGGCATCTGCGCAGGCAAGCTCCGGCGATATTTTTCCCTGCAAAACCTCACGGATGTGTTCCGTATTGGCTGGGCAGTGATCGAATCAGTGGTGTTGCTGCTGCGCATTCGTCCTAGCGTGTTGTTCTCCAAGGGCGGCTTTGTGTCTCTACCGCCGGTTTTTGCGGCTTGGCTGCTGCGCATTCCTGTGGTGGCCCATGAGTCAGATCTGACGCCGGGTTTGGCTAACCGCCTGAGCCTGCCGTTGATTCGAACCTTGTGCACGAGTTTTGCCGACACCCGGTTTGCAGGCTTTTCAGGTCGTCGAGTGTTGACGGGCACGCCGGTGCGCCGAGGGCTGCTTGACGGTGACGCCGCGACCGGGCGCAGGGCGCTCGGTGTTGAGCGCGATGGCGGCCAGAGGATCTTGCTGGTCACGGGCGGCAGTTTGGGCGCTGAAAATTTGAACCGCATCATACGAGACAACCTAGAGGCGCTTACCGAGCGTTTCTTTGTTGTCCACGTTTGCGGCGTTGGCAAGACCGAGGACATGGAGCGCGAGGGCTACTTGCAGCTCGAGTTTGTTGACGAGGGTTGGGGTGATTTATTGGCGGCAGCAGACCTGGTCATATCGCGAGCCGGCGCCAACGCACTGTTTGAATGGGTCGCGCTGGCAAAGCCCAATGTCCTGGTGCCACTGCCCCTTGCGGGGTCTAGGGGCGATCAAATTGCCAACGCACAGTACGCCCAAGAGCATGGCTGGAGCGAGGTGCTCGACGAGCAAGACGTCACGCCCCTGACCCTGCTGCAGGCGCTAGAGCGCCTTGAACGTCAGGGGGCAGCCTACCGTGAAGCGATGGCCCTACTGGATTCCGCCAGTGCGGCGGATCGGTTAGTAGGCGAGATTCAGCGTCTTGTTGATGATCAATCTGCCTAAGCCGGGCGCTGTCTTGACATCCAATTGGGGCACGCCTAACGTGCCGCTCCCCAATAAAAAGCGTCTGATATGGATACTCCCAACGCCTACAACATCAAAACCTACAACGCCATCGCACCGGTTGGTCTGCAGCGCTTTGCGGCTGGCGACTATACCGTTGGCCCAGATATGGAAGGCGCTGATGCGATGCTGCTGCGCAGTCATAAGCTCTCAGTAGACGAGCTAACACCTGGACTACGGGCTATCGCGCGGGCTGGTGCCGGCGTGAACAACGTGCCTGTTGAAGCCTGCAGTCAGGCAGGGATTGTGGTCTTCAACACGCCCGGCGCGAACGCCAACTCGGTGAAAGAACTGGTGCTCACCGGGCTGCTGTTGGCGTCTCGCGATGTACTTGGCGGTGTGAACTATGTGCGCTCACTGGCAGATGTCAGTGATGAGGCTGAGCTGAATAAGCTGGTCGAGGCAGAGAAGAAAAAATTCAAAGGGCGCGAGCTGATCGGTAAAACCCTCGGTGTGGTTGGCTTGGGTGCCATCGGCTCCATGGTTGCGCGAGCGGCGCTGGATCTGGGTATGGACGTGCTGGGATACGACCCTGCCCTGTCCGTCGACGCTGCTTGGCGGTTGCCATCCAGTGTGGAGCGCATGGATAACCTGCCCAGTTTATTTGCCCGGGCGGATTACGTGACCTTACATGTACCCCAATTGCCCGCCACCGAGGGCATGATCAATGCCGAAGCCTTGCAAGCATTTAAACCCGGCAGCGTACTGCTTAATTTCGCGCGTCAGCCGATTGTGGATGCGGCGGCATTGAAGGCCTCTCTTGAAAGTGAGCACCTTGGCCGCTATGTGGCGGATTTTCCGGTACCGGGTTTGATCGATCACCCAAGGGTCATGCTGACCCCACACTTGGGTGCTAGCACCGATGAGGCGGAAGAAAACTGTGCGGTCATGGCGGCCAATCAGCTGATGCGCTTTTTGGAAACCGGCAGCATTGTGAACTCGGTGAATTTTCCTGCCGTCAGTCTTGAGGCCGTAGACGGTTATCGTGTGGCGATCAGCAATCACAACGTGCCGGGCATGCTGGGCCAGATGACCGCAGTGCTGGCTGAGCGCAACATCAACGTCATCGATTTGATCAACAAGTCTCGTGATGATCTCGCCTATAACCTAATTGACTTGTCAGAGGCCCCAGACGAAGGCCTGCTGCAGGCCATTCGTGATATCGAGAGCGTCATCGACGTGAGAGTGATCAAGGGCGCTTCCTAGCGCCTTAATCACGCGTCAGTGCTGGCTACTTTGCTGGCGTCGGTCCAACCACTTTGACGCCGCGCCTGGCTTGCCGTGAGACAAAGCGCCTTGGATCAACAGCGTCTAACGCGCGCTGAGAAACCGGCGCGATCCACCCCACAATATCGCTGGCGATGATGCTGGCTGCCAAGGGCGCCGAACTGGTGCCAGAAGAGCCGTGGGCCGTGCTTACCCAACGCTGTTCGCCAAGGCGACCGATGACCGGATCGCGGTCACTGGAAACACAGCGGGCCGCGCGTTTGTGTTGGATCGAAACCACAGGCCCATCACCAATGAAGCGTCGATTGGCCTGCACATTACTGTGACTTGCTTGCGCAGGCTCCCATGGGCGCTGCTCATAGCTACTGCCCACGACCCAGGCATCTGTATTACTGCCCGTAGGAATGACATAGCCGTTGCCAACGATGGGGATGCGCACGGCACGTGAGGTGGGCTCAATCCAATCCAGCTGGCCCCAAACATCGCCGATCTCCAGCGGTATGTCTTGGCTGAAATATCGACTGTTACTGGCACAGGCGATGATCCATGGCTCGTCTTCGCGCGGTTCAACCGTGCTGTGGTGGACTTCAATACCCGGATGATCCAGCAGATTGCTGCACATTTGTGGCAGGTCAACCACACCTGCTCCGGTAAAAAACAAACCGCCCAGGGCCTGACTTGCGGTGAGTGCATCCAGCGCGTGGGGGGTGCAGTAAGCCAACCACTGTGACTGGGCGTGTGTTGGCGTGCCGAAATCTTGCGCACAATAGACTTCACGAATGCGCTGTAGTTTGGCGAGTTCTTTCTCAGTGAGCGCAAGCTGCAGTGCGCCGGTATGTCGAAAAGCCTGCTGGCGCTGATACAGCGACACGGCATGGTGATAGGCCCGGGCGCGAAATTCGGCGCCCGGGGTTGCATCCCCCAGTAATCGCCCGTGCAGGGCACTGACATGCATTTTCGAACCACCGCTGGCGATGCCGACGGGGTCGTAAACGTTCACCAACAGTCCTAGGTCTGCCAGTTGTCGGGCCGCCCAAGCACCGGCGATGCCTGCGCCTAGCACGTTGACGCGGCTGGGTGCAGTGACTGTCTGACGACCAGTGGGTGCGACAAAGCGACCTAATAGGCTGGTTCGTTTGAACGGTCGCTGGTCGATTTTCTCCATGGCGAAGCCGAGGTCTTGCAGGTCACGCCTAACCTGACCGCTGGCGGTAAACGTCGCCACCGTGGTGTCGGTGGTCGATAAACTCGCCACGCTGGCCAGCACATCTGCATGCCACATGGCGGGGTTCTTGGTGGGCGTAAAGCCGTCTAGGAACCAAGCATCCACGGGCTGGCGTTGCTGTCGTTGAAGATCTGCCATGGCGGCGCCCACATCGCCATGAAAGAGACTGAGATGGACTCGACCTTGATGCAGGACGCGGCGGTGCCAGCCGCTAAGCAGTGGCGGTGGTGACGCGGCCAGCGCCTGTGCGGTTGGGGAATTTGGCTGCAGCCTGGCGAGGTGCTGCCAGCTCGCCTCGCTGAGCGGATGAGCTTCGACACTGATGAAATGCAGAATTTTGTCGGTCTCGTTCAGCAGGCTGTCGGCACAGACAAAAAAGTTGAGACCGCTGCCAAAGCCGAGTTCAGCGACGGTAAAACAGCCAGTGGCAGCGTCGCGTGCGCGCTCGACGAGATTCGAGGGCTGCATAAACACGCGCTGCACTTCGGCGTTGCCGTCGGCGCTGAAATAGATGTCGTCGTACTGGATTGAATAGGGCTGGCTGCCTTGCCAGCGGATGGCGGCTGGCGCGATGTACTCGCTGTGGTTGCTCACCGTGAACGCAACATCGGCTCAAGTATCCGACAGGGCGATGGGTCGATGGCTGTCGGTAATCCAGCCGCTCCAAGAGTCTGCGTACAGCACAGGCTCTGCCAGCCCCGCTAGGCGCATGGCGAGGATGTTATGAGTCGCCGTGACACCAGAACCGCAGTAGCAGACGGTGTGTGTGTCCAAGAGGTCGGCAAAGCGTTGGCGCAGATCTTCGCCGGTTTTGAACAATCCCGATGGCGCGAGGTTGTCGGTGCAGGGCAAACAGATCGCGCTGGGAATGTGTCCTGCTACTGGGTCGATGAGCTCCTGTTCGCCGCGAAAACGCTCAGCGCTGCGAGCATCCACGAGTTGATGTGAGGGCTGTCTGAGGTTGTGTTCAACATCCTGTACTTGCCAAAGACGGGTCAGCGACTGTTTAGGCTGATAGTCGCCGGGATTCGGTGCACGAGGTGCGCCGGATTCTAGCGGCCGCTGCCACTGTTGCAGCCCACCATCCAGTACCGCGGTGGCTTCATGACCTAGCCAGCGGAACATCCACCAGCCCCGCGCTGCCATTTGCCCGCCCATGTCGTCATATAGAACGACTTGCTCGTGGTCTTGCAGACCCCACTGTTTGACTCGCGTCAGCCATGCAGCAAACGCTGGCAGGGGGTGCCTGCCTTGGTCACCAGGTGGTGCGGCAAGGTCTGTATCGAGGTCTGCGCGCAGTGCGCCTGCAATATGGCCCTCGGCAAACAGTACTGCGCCTTGGTCGGGGTCGCCCAGACGAGCACGACAATCAAAAATGCGCAGCGGTGCGTTGGTGTCGAGCAATGTCTCGAGCGCAGCTGCGTTGATGGTCGTGGTATATGTCTGGGTCATATTCCCTCTGGGATTGGTTGTTGCGCCAGCTACATGCGCTCGGCAACCCGAATACCCAACAGCGTCAGTCCATTGGCCAGCACATCGCCGGTTTGCTTGGTCAGCGTTAGGCGACGGGTTTTCACCGCGTCATCGCTGGTGAGTATGGGGCACTGTTCGTAAAACTGGGTAAAGCGGCCGGCCAAGTCGTACAGGTAGGCACACAGCTGATGGGGGTAGCCTTCTTGAGCCACCTGCTCCAGCAGGTCTTGGTAGCCGGCGATGGCCACCGCTAAGCGACGCTCGGGTTCACCTTCACTGACCACATGCTCGGGCAGTGCAGCAACGTCCACATCGCCGCGGCTAAAGATGCTTCTCGTCCGCGAGTAGGCGTATTGCAGGTAGGGCGCCGTATTGCCGTCGAAGCTGAGCATTTGATCCCAGTCAAAAACGTAATCGCTGGTGCGGTTTTTCGACAGATCCGCGTACTTCACTGCGCCAATACCGATGATCTCAGCAAGCGCCGCGAGTTCGGCGTCATCGATGTCCGGATTCTTGCTTTGCACCGCCCGCTCTTGCAGTAGCTTGCTCGCCCGAGAGATGGCTTCGTCCAAGAGTTCTGACAGCTTGACCAGGGCGCCCTCGCGAGTTTTGAACGGTTTATTGTCCTTGCCTAGCATGGTGCCGAAGGGCATGTGTACCAGCTCTACCTGCGGGTTGCTGATACCGGCAGCGTCAGCGACGGCGAAGACCTGCTTGAAATGTAAGGCCTGTCTGGCGTCCACAAAGTAGAGCACGCGGTCGGCTTTGAAGTCGCCAATGCGCCGGCGCAGGCAAGCCAAATCGGATGTGGAGTAGAGATAGCCGCCATCTGACTTTTGCACAATGATCGGCTGAGCCTCGCCTTCTTTGTTCTTAAACTCGTCCAAGAACACGCACTGCGCACCGTCGGATTCGGTGAGCAGGCCTTGGGCATCGAGATGCTCAATGGTGTTCTTCAGGTCATCGTTATAGGAGCTTTCCCCGTCCATGTCCGCAGCACTGAGATCGATGCCCAAGCGGTCGTAGAGCGACTGGCAGTGAGACATGGAGATCTCAATGAATTTTTGCCATTGAACCAGCATGTCTGCATCGCCGGATTGCAGCTGCACCACGGCTTGTCTGCTGCGGGTCTGAAAGTCGTCATCGGTATCGAAGCGCTGTTTTGCCTGGCGGTAGAAATGTTCCAGATCCGCGAGGGAATCCGATGCCGCACCCTGTTCGGCCATGAACGTCAGCAGCATGCCGAATTGCGTACCCCAGTCACCGACGTGATTTTGTCGAATGACGGTATGCCCCAAACTTTCCAGTACCCGCGCAATGCAATCACCGATAATCGTGCTGCGTAAATGCCCAACGTGCATTTCCTTGGCCAGATTCGGCCCGGAGTAATCGACCACCACGCGCTGTGGATCGGCGCTCGGCTGGGGAGAAGTCGCTGCGTTGGCAATGAACTGCGGCGCCAAGGTGATATTGATAAAACCCGGACCGGCTACAGACAAGTCGCTGGCAATGCCGTCCAGGTCGATGGCATCGATGACGGCTTGGGCAACTTCGTGCGGATTTTTGCCCGCCCGCTTGGCAGCGGCCATCACGCCGTTGGCTTGATAGTCACCAAACTCTGGGCGGCTAGCGCTTTGCAGTAGTGCCTGACCGGATAAACCCAAGGCGGTGAATGCCGCTTCGATGCGCTGCGAGAGCAGCGAGCGAATATGCATGCTTAGCTTTCCAGTACGGTAACTCGGTCTGCCTGCACACCCTTATCATGTTCAACGACAACAAAGGCGACCGCTTGACCATCACGTAGCGAACCGCGCTGGCCCTCTGCTTGAGGTACCACGCTGCGCTGATGGACGAAAATTTCTTCGCCAGATTCCCGCACGATAAAGCCGTAGCCCTTGGTTCTGTTGAACCATTTGACGCTGCCGCGCTCCGCATCTGCAGGCGCCGCCTGCGGAGCTGGGTCGACCTTGCGCTCTTGGCCATCGCTTGGTCTGTCGCTGCTGGCCTTGGCCGTTTCTTTATTCGTTTCCTTGGCCGACTCGTTACCACCAGTGCTTTTCGGACCGCGACGTTCGCCACGCGGCTTTTTGTCGCGCTGCTTATCACCGCCGCGCCCAATCTTTTCGCCGCCATCCCGGGCATTGTTGCCGCGAGCGCTGTCTCGATCACGACCGTCTCGGCCCCTAGTGTTGCGACGGTCACGATTGCGATCTCGTCCGCGACCTGTCTTGGGTGCGTCACGCAAGGCAAGGCGGGCGTTGAACAAGCCATTAATGAACAGCGCGACAACGGTCAAAACGAGCAGCGCTAGGTGATGTTGAACGGTTAGCTGATCGTCGGCGAAAAACAGGACGTTGAGCTGAATAACGATGAAGGCCAGCAAAAGGGCGCTGGCGAGGGCGATAAGAATGGTTCGCATGGATAAAGAGGTGCCTTAAAAAAGGCGGCAGTTTACATGAATTCGGGCCAAGGTTGCGGGCCTTGGATGAGCGGTATTGTCGTGGCTCAGCAACGCGCAGAGTAGTTGGCTACCGTGAGGTCTATTGGGGATTCAGCAGTTTTACCGCCGAGATCACGATGGGCTGCTCAGGTACGCCGGCCATGCCCATGCGCAGGTGGGTATCAGTGAGTTCAATGCGCTCTACCGCATCAAAGCCATCGATAACGCGGCCGAACACCGTGTAGCCGGGCTCGTTGGGTTGGGCGTCGAGAAATGGGTTGTCCACGACGTTGATGTAAAACTGCGTGTCTGCGGAATCTGGGTCATCGGTGCGCGCCGCCGCAACGCTAAAGCGCTTATTCTTCAGGCCGTTGTAGGACTCGTTGGGTACCATGTTGTCGTCATGTTCGCGGTATTGCACGCCGACCTCATAGCCTCCGGCCTGAATCATAAAATTCGGGATGACGCGGTGAAAAATCAGTCCGCTGTAGAACTCCTGTTCGACGAGGTCGAGGAAGTTGTTGACATGCTTTGGGGCAAATTTCGGTAGCAGCTCAATCTCGATATCGCCCTGGGTAGTTTCGATGAGGACGCGCGGATTTTCGCTAAACACGCGTGCAGTACCCTGGCTTCGTTGCTCAGCCGCCCCAGCATGCCCGGGGCTGAGTGCAAGGGCCGCCCAGGCGAGGCTGGTGACGCATAACCTCAGGGTGCTCGACATAAACGAAGGCTTCATTGCTGCAAGATCTCCACATAGCGCTTGATGGTGGGTTCATAACCGGCCTGCAGCGCCTCGCACATGATGGCGTGACCAATGGACACTTCTTGTAGGCCAGGGAGCGTGGCGAATAATGCTAAGTTTTCCTGATCTAGGTCATGGCCTGCATTAATGCCCAGACCGGCAGCGAGGGCACTTTCAGCGGCTTGGCAAAACTGTGCAAAGCAGTCCTGAGTTTGCGCATCGTCCACGCCATAAGTCCAAAACGTTTGCGCATAAGGACCGGTGTAAAATTCGATGCGGTCTGCGCCAATGGCCTTTGCTGTCGGCATTTGCGTCGTTACCGGGTCCATAAACAAACTGACCCGACAGCCCATGGCTCGGTAGGCCGCGATGGCCTTTTCAAGCGCAGGTTGAGGCGCCGCCAGATCCCAGCCGTGGTCTGAGGTCAGCTGATCGTCGCTATCGGGTACCAAGGTTACTTGGTGGGGCTTGGTCACCTCCACCAAGTGGCGAAAACCGGGATAGCCCGCCTCAGTTGGTCCAGCAAAGGGATTGCCTTCAATGTTGAACTCGATCCCGGGGTAGTCCTTGGCCAGCAGGTCAGCAAGGGCATAGACATCATCCGGGCGTATATGCCGCTGATCTGGGCGCGGATGTACGGTGATGCCGCCTGCGCCTTGGGCAATGGCCTGACGGGCAGCATCGACCACGCTGGGCTTGCCACCGTCTCGTGAGTTTCGCAGCAAAGCGATTTTATTCAGGTTGACGCTAAGGGTGATCACGCCTAAGCCTCGGTGCTGTTTTCGTTGTTGGGCTGAGAGCTGGCTGCTGCATCGTCATCCTTGATTGCGCCGATGCGCACCAGATAAACCATCATGATGACGACATACAGCAGCTGTAGACCAATCAGACCAACGAATTTGAAGGTCACCCAGGTCTCCATGGAATAGTTGTAGGCCACCCAAAGGTTGATAAAACCATTGGCGGTTAGGCCCAAGGTCCAGCCGTAGGTGAGTTTGCGCCAGACCGCGTCTTCGGTGGTGATGGCGCTACCAAGCATCTTTTTCAGCACCAACAACTTGGCAAACCACATGGCGCCCACCAGACCCAGCGCCATGGCCCAAGCAACAAGACTGGGCTTCCATTGAATGAAGGTTTCATCGCGCAGCACCAGGGTCAGGCCGCCAAGGATGAGTGATAACCAAAAGGTGATTTTCAGAACGTTACTTAAAGGCCGACCGGTCAGTTTGTAGAAGGCGACCTGAGCGGTGATGGCGACGAGTAAAACGGTGGTGGCGGCAAACACGTCTCGCGTCCAGAAAAAAACGATGACAAAGGCAATCACTGCTAGGTGTTCGAGAAATTGTTGCATGGACTGTCCGCTGTTTGAGGCCTTCAAAGTGTTCTTCAAAGTGTCTAAAGGGTCGCAAACCTCCACGAGACTTTTGCCAAAAGGGTATGGAGGTCGACGCGTCGAAGCGCGACGATACGCTACAGACCTTGGCATGCAAAGTCTCAGCCGCGGCTGAGGAGGCGCGCGCGGTCAACTCACCCTTGTCACCGGGAAACATCCATGACGCAGTTGCTCGAACTCCACCCGACTCACCCACAAAAACGCTTGCTCGACATGGCCGCGCAGGCATTGCACCGTGGTGAGCTGGTGGTATATCCAAACGAGACCGGTTATGCCGTCGCCTGTCACTTGGGCGACAAAGGCGCCTTAGACCAGTTGGTTGCCCTGCGGCGCTTGCCGAAGGAACACCAGTTCACCCTGATATGTCGTGATCTTAGTGAGTTAGGCAGCTACGCGCGGGTGGAAAATTCCGCCTACCGCATCTTAAAGCGCAACACGCCCGGTCCGTTCACCTTTGTGCTGCCAGCAACCAAGGAGGTGCCGCGTCGACTCGTTCACCCGAAGAAAAAAACCATCGGCCTGCGCGTGCCCGAGCATGCTGTGGCGATAGGATTGCTTGAGGCCATGGGTGAACCGTTGCTGTCGACCACACTGAAGCTACCTGATTTACCAGACGACGCGGCTACGCTGCGAGATCCTCAAGACATCGCCGCAGCCGTCGATAAACGCGTGGCCTTTGTGCTGGGTTGCGGCATGGGCAGCGATGACGAGTCCACGATCGTCGACTTCACCGCGGACGAACCTCATATCACTCGCCAGGGCGCAGGCGAGCTGCTGTAGCGGGGAGAAGTCGGCAGGTTGTGGGCTTTCGCGCGCGAGCTTCAGTCGATGGCACTGTTCAGTCGATGGCAGTGGGCTCGCGTGATCAAAGTCAGGCGAAATGCCTGCCATCGCCGCAGCTGACGCTCTATACTGCGTGGCCCAAAGTTGAAAGGACCCCTGGTTGAGTAGCAACGATTCAAACCAACGCATCGTGTCGGGAATGCGGCCCACTGGCCGTTTGCATCTGGGCCATTTGCACGGGGTACTGAACAATTGGGTGCAACTGCAGCACGAGTATGAGTGCTTTTTTTTCGTCGCGGACTATCACGCGCTTACGACCAATTACGAACATTCCGAGACCATCGACCAGTACTCCTATGACACAGTGGTGGATTGGCTCTCAGCCGGGGTGAACCCCGGCGCTGCGACGGTGTTTGTGCAAAGCAAGGTGCCCGAGCATGCAGAACTGCATCTGATGCTTTCGATGATTACGCCGTTGGCTTGGCTCGAGCGTGTGCCTTCCTACAAAGACCAGCAACAAAAACTCAACGACCGCGACTTGGCGACCTATGGTTTCTTGGGTTACCCACTGCTGCAAGCTGCGGATATTCTGATGTACCGCGCCGGGCGGGTACCCGTCGGCGCAGATCAGGTAGCCCACGTGGAACTGACTCGAGAGATCGCCCGGCGCTTCAACCACGTCTATGGCCGCGAGCCAGGGTTTGAAGAGCAGGCCGAGGCGGCGGTGAAAAAAATGGGCAAAAAAGCGGCGCGCCTGTATTCGGACCTGCGTCGCGAGTATCAAGAGCGCGGCGATGCCGAAGCCCTCGAACGTGCGCGTGCCTTGCTCGCAGAGCAACAAAATCTGTCCATAGGCGACACCGAACGCCTATTCGGATACTTAGAGGGCAGCGGTCGAATTATCTTGCCTGAGCCGCAATCCATGCTGACAGCCCAGTCAAAGATGCCCGGACTTGACGGCGAAAAAATGTCGAAGTCCTACAACAACACCATTGGGCTGCGCGAGGAGCCGGCTGTGGTGGAAGAGAAAATCCGCACCATGCAAACCGACCCAGCTCGGGTGCGGCGAAACGATCCGGGCGATCCCGCCCAGTGTCCGGTATTCGCTCTGCACGAAGTTTATAGCGACGACGAGGTGAAACAATGGGCGATCGAGGGCTGCAAGAGCGCGGGCATTGGCTGCGTCGACTGTAAAAAACCTCTGATCGATGCGATCAACAGCGAGCAGGAGATCATTCGTCAGCGCGCCCTGCAGTTTGAAGAAGACCCAGACTTGGTTCATGCAGTGATCGCCGAGGGATCTGAAAAAGCCCGCGCGGTGGCCCGAGAAACCATGGAAGAAGTCAAAGATGCCGTCGGCATTGGAGGCCGCTGATGCGCGCTAGCCTCTGGCGAGATACGGTTCATGGATAGCACCCAACCGAAAGTGAGCAATCTCAGTGCGGCTCGGGCCGCCAATGAGGCGACCATTGCGTGGGTAGCCGGCGAAGAAATTCAGCAGCTGCCCAAGGACCTGTACATACCCCCGGAAGCCCTCGAGGTCTTTCTGGAAACCTTCGAGGGACCCCTCGACCTGCTGCTGTATTTGATCCGTCGGCAAAATCTCGACATCTTGCAGTTGAAAGTGTCGGTGATTACTGCCCAGTACATGAGCTACATCGAGCTTATGCAGGCCCTAGAGCTTGAGCTCGCCGCCGAGTATTTGCTGATGGCGGCCATGCTCGCGGAAATTAAGTCGCGCATGCTATTGCCGCGCCCAGAGGAGTTCGATGACGAAGACGACCCGCGTACGGAACTGATTCGGCGACTGCAGGAATATGAACAAATAAAGACGGCGGCAGAGGACTTAAACGAACTGCCGCGAGTGGAACGCGATGTCTTTGTTGGCGCTGCCAGTAAGCCTAAGCTTGTGCGCGAGCACGGTGAGCCTGACGTAGACATACGCGAGGTGCTGCTCTCGCTGGCTCAAGTGTTGCGCAGAGCCGAGCTGTTTACCAAGCATGAGATCAAATTCGAGGCGCTGTCGGTGCGTGACCGGATGGGCGATATCTTGTCGCGGGTCAATCAGCGCGACGGCTTCATCGGCTTTAACGAGTTGTTCCGTGCGGAAGAAGGTCGCCTTGGCGTGGTTGTTACTTTTTTGGCGATCATGGAACTGATTCGCGAGTCTCTGGTCGATTTTGTTCAGGCCGAGCCTTTTGCGCCCATTCATGTGCGCGTTGGGCAAAACGCTACTCAGGGACTGGGCGATACGACCGACGTAGACCTCCAGTACGGCGGTGCTGGAACACAAGAACCAAGGGAGGAGGGCTCGTGAGCGAGCAAGGCGAGGCACACAAAGCTGAGGAATCTGTCGATGAGACGCTGCTGCCACTACCCGGTAGCACCCTGGCACCGACGCAAATTGCCCAAGTCATAGAAGCAGCATTGCTCGCGGCGGAGGGCCCGCTAACCGTCGATAACCTGTTTCGTCTCTTCGCCATTGGAGAGTTAGACGAGGAAGAAGGTCGCAAACAGATTCGCCTCGCCATCGAGTCTCTGCAGTCTCAGTGCGCGCAGCGCGGCGTTACGCTGCAAAAAGTGGCGTCGGGTTATCGCTATCAGACCCGTCAAGAACTGAGCGCTTGGGTGAGTCGGCTCTGGGAGGAGAAACCCCCGCGCTACACCCGGGCGCTGCTTGAGACCTTGGCGCTGATTGCCTACAAGCAGCCGGTGACTCGGGGCGATATTGAACAAGTGCGTGGGGTCAGCGTTAGCCAGAACATCATGCGTACCCTGCTAGAGCGCGACTGGATTCGCGTAGTCGGTCAGCGCGAGGCGCCGGGTCGGCCGTCCATGTACGGTACCACCAAGGCCTTCCTAGATTATTTTGACCTCGCCAAACTCGACGACCTACCACCGCTGGATGAGATAAAGGCCATGATTGAGCCTGCTCTGGTGGCAGACGATGGCGCGAGCGCCGACGCCGCCGACAATACTGATGAGGCTCAAGGAGTCGCGGCGCCCGCAGACGCTGCGCAGGAAGCGGACGTTAGCTCAGCGCCTGATACTGAGCAGTCGACTCATTCATGAGAAAACCGCAAAACCCCCAAAGACCCCAAAAACCGAAGAACGTCGAAGACGACTCGCAAAAACTGCAGAAGGTTATTGCAGCCAGCGGTCGCGGGTCACGGCGCCAAATAGAGAACTGGATTGCTGATGGGCGCGTTAGCGTTAACGGCGAGGTTGCCCACCTTGGGCAGCGCGTTAGCGCGCATGACGAAATCGTCGTAGATGGTGGGGTTGTTGAAACGGCGATTGCCAATGCGCCACAGGTGCTGGTGCTGAACAAGGCGGCAGGCCTAGTCTGCAGTCGCCGCGATCCGGAGGGTCGAGGTACGATCTTTGATCAACTGCCACGCCTGCACGGTAGCCGCTGGGTAACCGTTGGGCGGCTGGATATCAACACGACCGGGTTGTTGCTGGTAACCAACGACGGCGCATTGGCCCACCGCATGATGCACCCCTCGACGGGTCTTGATCGTGAGTACGCGGTGCGGGTGAACAAAAAACTCGACGACGACGAAATAGCCAAACTCAAAGCTGGGGTTGAGATCGAGGGCGAGACCATGCGCTTCAGCGATGTGCGCTACTACAACGGCAGTGAGTCAAATTTTTGGTATCACGTTGCCCTAACGGAAGGACGTAACCGTGAGGTGCGACGCTTGTTTGATAGCGCTGGCTGTACGGTTAGTCGGCTCAAGCGCGTGCGCTACGGACCCGTGATATTGCCCTCTTGGCTTACCGTTGGGCACTGGTCGTCCATGGACACGGATGATCTTAAGTCGCTCTACAAAATGCTCGGCTTTGCCTACCCCAAGGGCG
>SHAE01000026.1 GCA_004213835.1 OM182 bacterium
CTTTTTCAGTCTAACAATTTCTATCAGTATCGGGCCTCAGCCCGCGAGCACTGTCGCCACGACGATTCTGACCAATCTTGCGGCTCAAGCCTTACTGATCTACGGCCTACTCTACCTAGTCGGTAAGCCCACCAGATTGACGCAGACTTTGATCGCTTACTTTGGCTGCGACCTGCTAATGAATCTGGTGATCGGCGCGAGCATTGTCATCATGCAGCTATTCAGCGTTGACTTCATGACCACCTTGGCCTTGCTAATTTTCTTTTGGAGCGTCTTGGTGTTTGGCTACATCCTGCACAAGGCGATGGAAGTGCATATGGCCATGGCCATCGCCTTGGCATTTTTACTGACATTGGTCACCGTCGCTCTTGGCCAGCTCGCTGTGGGCCAAACCTGACCCCAAGGCTTAGCCCCGCCTTGTCACTGGAAACCTCCTATGCAACAACACCTCTACTTTTTGGGCATTGGCGGCACGCTCATGGGCAGCTTGGCGCTGTTGGCGAAAGATCTCGGCCATACCGTCAGTGGCAGCGACGCCAAGATCTACCCACCCATGTCCGATCTTTTGGCGAACGCGGACATCACCGTTCACGAGGGATTCGAGGCCAGCCAGCTTGAACCGGCACCAGATTTGGTGATCGTAGGAAATGCGAACTTGCCCCGCGGTAGTGAGGCGATTGAGTACGTCTTGAACAAGGGGCTTCGCTATACCTCTGGTGCCCAATGGCTCGGCGAGACCGTACTACAAGATCGCTGGGTGATCGCAGTGGCGGGTACCCACGGTAAAACCACCACCGCCAGCATGGTGGCTTGGATCCTAGATTATGCAGGGCTGTCGCCCGGTTTCTTGATTGGCGGCGCGCCGGCGAATTTTGCGGCGTCTGCACGCTTAGGAGAGATGCCGTTTTTCGTTGTGGAAGCAGACGAGTACGACACCAGCTACTTTGACCGTCGCTCCAAATTCGTTCACTACCGGCCGCGCACTCTGGTACTCAACAATTTGGAATACGACCACGCGGACATCTTCGCCGATCTGGCCGCCATCCAGGCGCAATTTCATTTGCTGATGCGAACCATTCCCGCCGAGGGTTTGGTGATCGCGCCATCGGCAAGTGACGCCATCAACGAAGTACTGCAGCAGGGCTGCTGGACAGATGTTACGCGGGTGGGCCAACGCGACGGCAAGCGCTCGCATGCCCAAGACAACGCTGAACGCTGGTCATTTGCGAGCGACAAAAGTGCCAGCGATGGCTTCACCGTACTGCTTAACGATGAGCCGCTGGGCAACATTCAATGGTCGCTGCTCGGTGAGCACAATAAGACAAACGCCCTAAATGCTATTGCGGCGGCGCGCCACGCTGGCGTGCAACCGCAAACGGCAATCGAGGCTCTGTGTGAGTTTCGTGGCGTGAAGCGGCGCATGGAGGTGATCTACGAAGCGGACAATCTCGTGGTGTACGACGACTTTGCCCACCACCCGACCGCCATTCGTACCACGCTACAGGGTCTGCGCGCGCAGTTCAGCCAAGATGAAATTATCGCGATCATTGAGCCGCGCACCCACACCATGTCATTGGGTGCGCTGCGCAATGAGCTTATCCATTGCTGCGCTGCGGCGGATCGAGTGATTTGGTTTCGCGGTGAGCGCATAAAGTGGGACCTGCATGAGATCGCCGAGGCCTGCGTGATACCTGCCAAGATTGTGGACAACGTCGACAAACTGATAAAGCAGCTCGTGGCGGAAAAACCGCAGCCTAACGCTCGCAGACAACATTGGGTCATCATGAGCAATGGTGACTTTGGTGGCATCTATCAGCAGCTCACTGCAGCGCTAGCCGACGATGCAAACTGAAACCTGAAGTTAAACTTGGCGTTAAACCCAGCACCAAAATTAGACTGACATTTTTCCGGGGAGGATTTAGCAATGTCGATAGCAACCTTTCGCAACCACCTGCGCAGTGCCTTAGGGGTTCTGCTGATCACCCTTTATGCGAGCCAAGTACATGCACAAGACACTTGGTACCCATCAAAGTATGGCGCCGATGACACCATCGGCGCACTCAATGAACTGAGCCCCAGCAAAACCAAGCGTGCTGCCGAGTTGGTCAAGCTCGGTAAATCCTATGCCCTCGGTGTCGAAACAGGCCCTGACTCACCTGCCTATTCGCCTCGCACGTACAGCGTTACCGTGCTGCAGCTCGACGACGGCATGGGTACTCCCATGGGCACTAATAAAGCGACTGGCAACGATGATCTGATGACGTTCTGGATGGGCATCGGTAGCCAAATTGACGGCTTGGGACACATGGGCGAGAACCATCGCTACTACAATGGCAACTTGGCACGAGACTTTGTTACCCCTACCGGCCTGACCAAGTTATCCATCGACAAGCTGCCGCCCATCGCCTCCCGCGGGGTGTTACTGGATATGGCAAAACTGATGGGCGAGGCGATCTTGCCCGAAGGCACCGCATTCAACAGTGCTGAAATTAAGGCGGCAGCGAAGGCCGCCAATATCACCATCGAAGCCGGTGACGTGGTGTTGTTTCATACAGGCTGGATGAACGTCATGGAGTCAGACCCCAAACGATTCATGGCTGGGGAGCCGGGGCTAGGAATGGATGGCGCGCAATATCTTGCCAGTCTTGGGGTTGCCGCCGTGGGATCAGACACTTGGGGACTGGAAGTGCTACCCGGCGAGAACGCTACCGAATTGTTCCCCGTGCACCCGCACCTGCTCGCTAAGAACGGCGTTTACATTCTTGAAAACATGGATACCCGAGCCTTGGCCGCCGACGGTGCCACCGAGTTTCTGTTTGTGCTCGGTGTGCCGCGTTTTGTTGGCGCCGTGCAGGCGGTCATCAATCCCATCGCTATTCGGTAGTGCGAAACATGCTAAAGAACAAAAATATTGTGGTAACTGGTGCGGGCAGCGGAATTGGCCAAGCCACGAGTCTGCTCGCAGCGAGCTATGGCGCCAACGTGCTATGCGTTGACCTGACGGATGGGGCAGACACCACCGCTGCGCAAATTGTGCAGGCCGGCGGCAGTGCGCTGGCTCATCGTGCCAACGTCGCCGAAGAGTCTGAGGTTGAGGGCTATATCGACGCATGCGTTACCGCCTATGGTGGTATCGACGGCATTTATGCCAACGCCGGCGTATCCGGTGGTGGCAAGTCCGTTACCCAGCTCACGGTGGAGGATTGGCAACGCACCTTGGGCGTCAACACGGTTGGTGTCTTTCTCGCGGTAAAGCACAGCCTCAAGCATTTTCTGCCCCAAGGCCATGGGGCCATCTTATGCACGGCATCCGTTGCGGGTCTGCGTGCCAACGCTGGCGGTGTCGATTATTCCGCCAGCAAGGCGGGTGTCATCAGCATCGTGCAAACCACCGCCTATCAAACTTACGGCAGTGGCGTACGCATCAATGCCATCTGTCCTGGGCTGATCGAAACCGGCATGACCAAGCCCACCTTCGACCGAGCCAGGGCCCGCGGCAGCGAGGACAAAATCGGTCAGATCAACCCGATGACGCGCTTTGGTCAACCCAGCGAAATCGGCGAGATGGCGTGTTTTTTGTTGAGTGATCGCGCGTCCTACGTCAACGGTCAGGCCGTACCCGTTGACGGCGGTTTATCGGCCTCGCATCCATGGGTCTACCCCAGAACGTAACCCGTAATGCTTGGGCTGATCAGGCTTAGGCGCTAAACAGCGCCTCAGGCATATCCATTAGGACATCAGAGTCTGCCATTAGGCCTTGCTCCAAACCAACAGTACGCGGCAACAGTCGGGCAAAAAAGAAGCGAGCGGTTTGTTTTTTCGCCACGCCGAAATCATCGTCACCAGCGCGCTGCGCCATCACACCCCAAGCCCACGCACACAGCGTCATCCCGACAAGGTCCAGAAAGTCAGCAGACACCGCGCCGGGCAGATTAGCGTCTTCGTTGCTTCGAGCAATCATCGAGTCCGTTACCCGCCGCAGTCGTTCAAACGCCTCAGAAACAGCCGGCGCATGGCCTGCGTCTAACTCAAAATCTGCAAGCACCTGCAGCAGTTCCTTTAGGGTTTTGCCGCCATCTCGAACCACTTTGCGTCCAGCCAAATCTAAGGCTTGGATGCCATTTGCTCCCTCGTAAATTTGCGCAATGCGAGCATCGCGAACAATTTGCTCAACCCCCCACTCCTTCACATAGCCGTGGCCGCCTAGGATCTGCTGTGCCATAACCGCGCCTTCAAGCCCCTTGTCGGTTAGAAAAGCTTTCACCACCGGCGTTAGCAACTGCCCAAATCGCTCCGCACGTTCATCGCCCATATGCTTGGCCTCGTCTAACTGCATGCCGGCGAAAAACGCAAAGGCTCGACAACCTTCGACATAGGCGCGCTGGGTGAGCAACATGCGTCGCACATCAGGATGCACCAACAAAGAGTCCGCTTCCTTGTCTGGGTGTTGCGCGCCGGTCGCCGACCGGCCCTGAATGCGATCTTGTGCGTATCGCGCAGAATGCTGGTACGCCAAATCGCCAGCCCCCAATCCCTGCAGACCCACGCTCAAACGCTCATAGTTCATCATGGTGAACATGGCGGCCAAGCCTTGGTGCTCCTCCCCCAACAGGAAGCCCCGGGCACCGTCATAGTTAATGACCGAGGTGGCGCTGCCGTTGATGCCCATCTTGTGTTCGAGGGAGCCGCTGCTCCAGCCATTACGCGGACCGAGAGAGCCGTCGGCGTTAGGCACAAACTTCGGCACGATAAATAGCGAAATACCCTTCGTGCCCTTGGGCCCATCGACAATGCGAGCCAGAGTCAGATGCACAATATTCTCCGCCATATCGTGCTCGCCACTGGTGATGAAAATCTTCGTGCCAGTAATCCGGTAAGAACCATCGGCTTGGGGCTCGGCCTTGGTGCGCATCATGCCAAGGTCGGTGCCGGCATGGGATTCGGTTAGGGCCATGGCACCCGTCCACTGGCCGCTGTAAAGCTTTTCCAGATAGGTTTGTTTCTGCTCCGCGGAGCCATGGGCATCGATACTCAAACACGCGCCAACGGTCAACGACCCATATAAGAACAGGCTGCTGTTCGCCGCCCAAAACATCTCCTCGATCAGACCCGCCAAGCTTTTCGGCATGCCCTGCCCGCCAAAGGCCGGGTTACCCGTCAGTCCAAGCCAACCACCCTCAGTAATCTGGGCGAAAGCTTCCTTAAATCCAGGCGGTGTCGTCACCTCGCCGTCATTGAGCTGACAGCCGTGGGCGTCACCCACTTCGTTGAGTGGCGCCATCACTTCGGTGGCCAGTCGGCCGCCCTCGGCGACAACCGCGCGCACCAACTCTTCAGAGAACTCTTGATAGGCTTCAATTTGCGACCAGTTCTGCTGAACTTTGAACACCTGGTTCATCAGAAAGTCTGCATCTTTTTCTTTTGCTGCGTAATCCACCGTCATTTCCCTCTTTTGCTGCTGCGGCAGTTTAGCTGCACGGTTGCGGGCTCACCAACGCTTTTGCCTCGACAGGTATTGTCTGACCCTAACCCCCGTCAGTTTCCTACAGCGTGATCCGTCTCAGCACCTACGTTTTTCGCCACGCGCGCCCATGCTGTCGCAATGCCCAATACAACGCCGACGCCAACACCCACAAAGGCCGACGAAAACGCCGTGGCACCGCGTTCCTCATCCGCGTTCCGCCAATGGCTGCAAAAGCATCTAGGTGCGTGCAGCCCTTATCTGCCCATGCAGTGTTTGCTCTGCCAACAAGCCATCGTGACCATCAGCGCAGATCATCTATGCCCCCATTGTCGCTTGGCACTACCGTTCAATCGAAATCCCTGCCTGCACTGCGCACTACCCCTTCAGGTTCTCGATGAAGCTAGGGAGGAGCGCGATACAAGTATCTGTGCCGAATGCCTCACCAAACCACTAGCAAACCGCGCGATTGCACCCCTCGTGCACAGACACGAGGCTGCGCACTTGATCCATCGCCTGAAGTTTCATCGATCAGAACCAGAAGGCAGAACCCTCGCGATGCTCATGGCGACGCAAGTTCGCTTAAGAGAAATGGGCTCACTGCCGACTCTGTTAGTTCCGGTGCCGGTGGCCTACGCCACCGCCGTGCACCGAGGTTTCAACCAAAGCGCATTGCTTGCATGGCACTTGGCGAAGACCTTCAACATCGGCTACGCACCAAAGTTGCTTGCGCGTCAGGGTGGGCCTGCCCAACGTTCACTGTCTCGCGGCCAACGGCTGAACTCGGCTCAGTTCGCTCGTCGTTCATCGGCCAAGCCTTTGGCTGGCGCCCATGTCGCGATTGTCGATGATGTGCTCACCACAGGGACCACAGTGCGCAGGGTCAGCCGCCTGCTGCGACAACTGGGAGCTGGCTTCGTCGATGTTTGGTGCGCGACGCGCACTCCCTCACTCAACGACGACTACCCAACAGCTAGCACACAGCGCTTTGATCTCTAACGTAAGCCCATGCTCGTTAGCCTGTCCTTACGGCGAAAACGCCGAGACAAACGCCCGAGCCATCCATAGCTGTTACAGTGCGATCATGCAGCACGAAAATCCAAATCTGGGTCAAGCACCCTATGACTTACTCACCCCCGATGCGGTGCTGGATGCCATGGAAAGTATTGGCTTAGAGCCAACAGGCGGACTCACCGCGCTGAACTCCTACGAAAATCGGGTTTACCAAGTCGCGCTTGAAGACGGCAGTTTTATCATCACCAAGTTTTACCGCCCGAACCGATGGTCCGATGACGCCATCACCGAGGAGCACCGTTTCACTCAGGGTCTGTTTGACGCCGAGCTTTCCGTGGTGCCGCCGGTACAATTGAACGGCACCAGTGTTTTTCGCCATCTAGATTTTCGCTTTGCGGTTTTTGCCCGGCAGGGTGGTCACCCGCCCAATTTGGAAAATGAGGATGACCTGGAGGTTTTAGCGCGAGCCATTGCGCGACTGCACGCCTACGGCGCTAGCCGACCCTTTGAGCATCGGGTCAGTTTGACCGCCGAACGATTAGGCGTGCAAAGCCGCGACTTTCTGCTGCAAAACAATTTCCTGCCTGCGGAGATGGAAGCAGCCTACAGCTCGATTACCGAGCAACTGCTGGCGCGAATCGCACCCTTGATGAGCGAAACCCCCATGGTGGCGATTCACGGCGACTGTCATATGGGCAACATTCTCTGGCGCGACGACATTCCGCACTTTGTTGATTTTGACGACTGCATGAGCGGACCGCCCATTCAAGACCTATGGATGCTACTCAGCGGCGAGCGCGCAGATCGCACGTTACAGCTCAGCCTCATACTCGACGCATATCAAGAGTTCTATGACTTCGATACGTCAACACTACATCTCATCGAACCACTGAGAACACTGCGCATCATGTACCACGCGGCTTGGATTGCGCGGCGCTGGCAAGACCCTGCCTTTCCCCTAGCATTCCCCACCTTTGATACGGTGAACTATTGGTCAAACCACGTGCTGGCGCTGCGCGAGCAGTTGGCGATGTTGGATGAGCCACCACTGACTTATTTTGGTTGAGTAAGGCAAAAGCACGGCAGGCGCAGCCGTTAAGTAGACCGGTCGTCAGAGCGATGTTGCGGTCTCGGCAACGCGGGTATACGTTTTATCTAAACATCTTTGAAGGTTGACCATTAAACGACGTTGCCGAGCCCAACACCTCGGCACCTTGGGGGAGAAATACCGTGACGACGAATAGCGCTAACCTAGCGGCACAGGAAACCACAAACTTTGACGTACTCATCGTCGGCGCAGGCATTTCTGGCATCGGCGAGGCGTATCATTTGCAAGAGCAAAGCCCGAACAAGAGCTACTGTATTCTCGAAATGAAGGATACCTTCGGCGGTACTTGGGAAACGCACAAATACCCGGGTATACGCTCGGATTCTGACCTTTATACCTTCGGCTATCGCTTCAAACCTTGGACTGATACACCCATCGCTAGCGCCGAGGCAATCCTCGAATACATGGGTGAGGTGATCGAGGAAAACGGTATTGACCAACACATTCGCTACGGTCACCGGATCACCAACTGCAGTTGGTCCACCGAGGATAACCAATGGACAGTGACGGCGACGCGCAAATCTGACGGCGCTAGCCTGACCTTTACCTGCAACTTTTTGTGGATGTGCCAGGGCTATTACGATCACGAGAATCCGCATATTCCACAGTGGCCCGGCATGGACACCTTTGGCGGCATGCTGACCCACGCCCAACTGTGGGATCCAAACACGGACTACACCGGCAAAAAAGTGCTGGTGATCGGTTCCGGGGCTACCGCTGCAACGGTGATTCCAGAGTTCGCCAAGCATGCTGAGCATGTCACCATGCTGCAGCGCTCACCCACCTACTTTTTCTGCAGCGAGAACCGTAATGAGTTGGCAGACCGCATGCGCGAAATCGGTATCGACGAACCCACCATTCATCGCGTGGTTCGCGCGCAGATTCTTTACGACCAAGATGCACTCACCGAGCGCTGCAAAAACGAACCCGACGCCGTCTTCGAAGAATTGAAGGCACTGATGAGACAGTATGCTGGTGACGATTTTGAATTTGATCCGCACTTCACGCCGCGCTACCGGCCATGGCAACAGCGCCTCGCCTTCTGCCCCGACGGCGATCTGTTTCAGGCGGCTGGCGCCGGTAAGGTCACCGTGGTCACAGACACCATTGAAACCTTTACCGAAACGGGTGTGCGCACCACCAGCGGCGAGGAGATTGAGGCTGACATTGTCTGCGTCTGCACGGGCTTCTATCTGTCCGTCATGGGCAACATTCCATTTCAAGTGGACGGCAACACGGTCAACTGGCACGACACTGTAAATTATCGCGGCATGATGTTTACCGGCGTACCCAATATGGCGTGGGTGTTTGGCTACTTCCGCGCCAGCTGGACGCTGCGGGTGGATCTTATGGGCGACTTTGTCTGCGGCCTGCTCAACCATATGGACGACATTGGCGCGAAACGCGTTGAGGTCGCGCTACGCGATGAAGATGCCGACATGGCAATCTTGCCCTGGATCGAAGAAGACAACTTCAACCCAAGCTATCTCACCCGAGATATCGACAAAATGCCGCAACGTGGTGCGAAGCCAGAATGGCGTCACAACCAAGACTATTGGCGCGAAAAAGACGAAATACCCGCTACGGATTTGAATGGTTCGGAGTTCGTCTACGACGGTGAAGTCCGCAGCACAGGCGAGGCCGAGGCACCGGCCCAAGCCCAGTTGGCATAGGCCCAGTTGGCATAGGCCCAATCGGCTCCTTCAGCTATTGGCGCCGAGCTAGCCGATGCCGAGTTCTTGTCGGTTACGCCAAATGTTGGCGTACTGCTGCAGCAAGAAAGGACGCTCCGCGGCGCTCAACGATGCTAGCTCCGCCGCCAGCACCCTTACCGTCGGGTGATTGACTAAATCTAGGGTATCTAAGCCTTCGTTCAACGCTCTCGCGTAGCGGTGCGTTGGGTAAAGGCGCGTATTGGCCACGATCGCCTGATCGAGCTGCGCGGTGAGATCTTCAAGACTGCCTGCGGCAGTAATCGGTTCCCCGAAGGCTAGGCGCACCCGACCTTTGTGTCCCATCAGGCCTTGCACCATGCTTTTGAGATCTTCGTCGGGCTTTTTGCTGTATTCACCAAGTTGTTCGATCACAGCCAGTTCGTGTGCTTTATCCACCGCACAGGGATCCAACTCGTAGGAAACTGAGACCGGCACCACCGGTGTCAGCGTCAGCAATCGCTGCAGCGGAGTCTGCGCCGTGTTTTTATCGCGGTAGGCCAGCAACAGCATTTTCAGCAGCGCCGGGTCTGTGCGATCAAAACCGTCCTTGGCGCGCCCTTGCCGTTGGGCAATCCAAACGGATATGCCCTGTTGCAACGAGTACTGCATATACCGGCTGGTTCGAGTCAGCGCGCGGTACTGGGCCCGGGCACCCGCTGCACTGCGTTCCACCACAAAACTCTTATTCAGGCGCATCAGATCCGCCGCCAGCGTGTTGTTTAAGAGGTTGTCGCCCACCGCCATGCGGCAGGTATCGTGGCCCGCGTCATAGAGCAGATAGTTGAGCAGGCTCGAGTCCATTAAGATGTCGCGGTGGTTGGAGATAAATAAGTAATGCTGATTGGGGCTTAATCGATCCAACCCGCTCACCGAGAGTCGATCCATGGTGCGATGAATTACCGTTTCAAACAGGCCGGCCACCATGTTTTGACAATCACGGATGGACTTTAGGTCTCGAGTCTTATATCGAAGCACACCCCGGGTAAGCCAGCGCCCTACACGGCGATTGGCAAGCCAGCTCGGCATCACCAACTGACTGGCTGCTTGAGCCAGATCTTGCGACGCGACGATACGAGACAGAACATCCTGCACTTCGTGATCGTAGTAGGGCCGGATCGCGTCGAATTCAGACATATTTCTTTCTCATATGACGTTGTCCCATACCGTTCACAACGCCGTAAGACCTAAACCTGTGTTCAGCGCCGTGGCGCAGATCCAAATACCCATCAACAAAAGCCCAACAAACACGCCGCGCTTAAGCGCCACCTCGCTAACCACTGGCGGAAACCGCCGCCCCAGCCAAGCACCCAAAACGACTATCGGTGCGCCAAGCGCCGCGTATAGTAATACCGTGTTGGACAGACTGCCTTCGAAAAAAACGATCACCGTGCGCGCCGATGTCGCCAACACGAAGTAGCCCAGCAATGTGGCTCGAATGATCGCCACCGACAATGGCTGACTGTAGGCAAACCAGCCAAGCAAGGGCCCACTGGCCGAAAACAAACCGCCCAGCAGCCCGCCGACTGTGCCCATCGAACATGTAAAAGGCGCGCCGGATACCCGCGCCCAACTGCGGGGTCGCAGGCTCATCGAGAGACCACCCAACGTAATAAAAGCACCAAGACAAAGTTCGAGCAGCCACAGATGGCTCGCGTTTAAATAAAGCATCAGCCAATAGCCGAGCAGCAGCCCCGGCACGATACCTAGGCCCAACCAAAAAAAGGTGGGCCGATGAATTTCATGCACATGACCGCGCAGCGATAGCCCTGCATTGAGTAGACTGAGAAAACTGACGATGGCCGCAAGCGTGGGAATGTCGAGAAGTCTTAACCCACCGATCACGGCGACGGCAATCATCCCCAAGGCGAAGCCCGCCACAGCCTGCACATAACTGCCAAAGAGCAGCACCAGTAGGACGAGCATGAGAGAAAAATCCGCCATCTGGCCAGTCTGCCACAGTCGTTCCAGTGCCGTGCCAATACGAGACAGAAACTCAAACTCCGTTCTGGCAAAGCCACGCATCTGCTAGGGTAGCCGCAGTTTTTCTGGAAGCACTTGCATGGATCTTGCGCTGACAAACAAAGTGGCCCTGGTAACGGGCAGTCACCGTGGCACCGGACAAATCATTGCCGAAACCCTGTTGCAGGAGGGCGCGAGCGTACTCGTGCACGGCATGACCCAAGCCCAAGCAGAAGCGTCGATAGCACAGCTTGGCGCGGGTACGCCGGTTTGGGGCAATATCGTCAGCAGCGAAGGCACCAACGAGTTACTCGAACAGTGTGATGCCTTTGATGTGTCTATTTTGATCAATAACTTCGGCGCCGCGGACGCGGGCACTTGGCGCAGCCAACGTGAGGATGACTGGCTTCTGGCCTATCAAAAGAACGTGTTATCCGCGCAACGCCTGATTGCTGGCATGTTGCCTAAACTCACGGCCCTGCCCTGGGCACGCATCATCAATCTTGGCACCGTGGGTTCCACTAGCCCAAACGCCAGAATGCCCGGCTACTACGCCGCCAAGGGAGCGCTGGCCAACATGACCATCGGTTTAGCGAAGGAAGTCGCGGGCAGCAACATTCGCGTCAATTTAGTATCGCCGGGCATGATTCATACACCAGAGGTTGAGCAAAGCTATATGCAAATGGCGGCCAAGCGCGGCTGGGGCGATACTTGGGAAGAAGTTGAAGCCCACGTCGCCAAAGACATCCCCATTCGGCGCATCAGCCGCCGCGAAGAAGTCGCCGCACTGGTGGCCTATTTGTGCAGCCCAATGGCGGACGCGATCCACGGGCAGAATATTCGCATCGATGGTGGCCAGCTGGGCATTGTGGATTGATGGAAACAACTTCCCTGAACAATTTGTCACTGCGCTTAGCCGGCGTTGTCGTCATTTTAGCCGTGCTATTTGTCATCGACCTCAACGTCGACGATGCGGTCAATCAACTGTGGCTGCCCCTGTTACTGGCCGCTGGGGCATACCTGATGACGCTGTCGCTGATGGCTGTGGCCATCACCGCTGCCACACTGGCGTTTCTGCATATGGAGTTGGGCGCCACCTTCTGGGTATCAGCCCTCGCCTATCCTGCCTTGTTGGCCGTGTGTAGTGCCTATATTGGCTGGGTATTGTTACAGCGCTTTCGCCAGCGCATCAAGGACACCCACGAAGAGCGCTGGGCGAGCCGACAGCGCGAGCCCGAGGAATGACAGGCCAAGCCATACTCTTCGATTTCGATGGCACCTTAGTTCCCAATCTCGACCTCGCCGACATGCGCCGGCAAATCGCCGACATGGCCAAGGCGGCGGGTGTACCCGATGAGATCTATGACGGCTTGTACATTGTTGAAATCATCGAAGCATCTCAGGCTTGGTTGAGCGCACAGTATCCCGCCTTGGCGAATACGGCACAGGCCTATGCAGCGGCTAGCCATCAGCGAATCAACGACATCGAAATGGAGGCTGCCAGCAATACTGTGCCATTTGAGGGTGTTCGGCAGGTACTTGGCCAGCTCAAAGATGCGGGTTATCGCCTTGGTATCGTGACCCGCAACTGTCGCGCAGCGGTACTGACCATGTTTCCGGATATGGACGAATTCATCGACTGTCTGCATGCCCGGGACGACGTCGCGCACCTCAAACCGGATCCAAGACATCTACAGGACAACCTCGACGCGCTCGGCGTTGGGGCGAGCGCAGCAGTCATGGTTGGCGACGGCGCGCTAGATATGCAGGCAGGCAGGGCGCTGAACATGCGCTGCGTGGGCGTGCTTACCGGCAGCAATAATCGGCAAGCCCTTATTGAGGCAGGCGCAACAGACGTTCTGGCAGATTATCGCGGACTTGTTACTCTGCTCATCTAACAACTTCATCGAGGTTTGCATGTCTGCCACCGTTACCCACCTACTACGCTACCCTGTCAAAAGCATGGGCGGTCACGCGCTGAAGCGCAGCGCTCTCACCGCGAAAGGTATTCCCGGCGACCGCGCGTGGACGCTGAAAGATGAGGAGCGCGGCGGCATCAAAGGGGGAAAGCGGTTCCCACAACTGCTGAGCATGCGGGCTAGTTTTACCAGCGAACCGACGGCGCAAGTAGTTTCGCCCGAAGTGCAAATAACCCTCGAAGATGGCCGCAGTATTTCCTCATCAGACCCCCGGGTTAACGAAACCCTGAGTGCAGCGGTAGAGGCACCGGTCAGTCTATGGCCCCTGCTGCCCGCAGATCAGCTCGAACACTATCTGCGCCCACCCATGGAAGAAGGCGTGGACCCTGAGGCGTACTTCCGGGAGGTTTTTGCGCGCACTGAGGACGAGCCGCTACCGGATCTTGCTGCCTTTCCCGAGGAGCTCTTCATCTATGAATCGTCACCGGGCACCTATTTTGATGCCTTCCCGCTATTGCTGATGAGTCAGGCTAGTCTGCAACACTTCGAGCAGGCCATGATCGCGCAAGGCGAGGGCTCACGGTTCGACGTGCGGCGTTTTCGCCCGAACATCGTGGTGGAAACCGCTGAGCATGGCTTTCCTGAAAATGACTGGGTGGGACGTCGAGGCCAAATCGGCTCAGCGGTCATCAAAGTAGAGATCGAATGCCCGCGCTGCGTCATGACTACCCACGGCTTTAGCGACCTACCCAAGGACCCAAAAATCATGCGTCACTTGGTGAAAGAGAATGGTGGCAACCTCGGCGTTTATTTGAGCATCGAGCAGCCCGGAGAAATTGCCGTCGGCGATAGCATCAACTGGCTCGACTGATCGATATAAAACCAATCGACGAAAAACCAACCGGCGAAAAAAAAGTGCGTTTGCTTGCACAAACGCGCTTCACTCCCTCTCCCCAGGAAGTTAGTTCACGCTAGTTGCTGCCCGTAGGCACCTCGCTAAACGCCATGCCCTTATCCATGCGCGGCTCTTGAGGCATCCCTAATACGCGCTCGGCAATGATATTCGCCATGATCTCATCGGTGCCGCCAGCGATGCGCCCGCCCGGTGCACCCATGTAGGTGAGCTGCAGCAGTCCGGCTTCCGTGGACAGTTTCTCGTCCCAAATCGCACCGCTCATCTCCAGCAAGTCCATGCAGAACGATGCCATCTCCTGAGTTTTTGGCGCGCCTACCAGCTTGCCAATGGAGTTTTCTGGGCCGGGGATCTCGCCGCGAGACATGGCCGTCATGGAACGATAACCGGTGAAGCGCAGACCGGATTCCTGTACGTACCAGTCCGCGAGCTTGGCGCGCACAGCGCTGTCTTCAATCGCTGGCTTGTCGTCGATCATCACCTCGCTGGCAATGCGATAAGCCACATCTACGTTGACCCCAGCACCGCCACCACCAATGGCCGCGCGCTCGTTCATCAGCGTGGTTAATGCCACCTGCCAACCTTGGCCGACTTCGCCCAATCGCTGGCTGTCTGGAATGCGCACGTCGGTGAAATACACCTCGTTAAAGTTGGCGCCACCCGTAAGCTGCTTGATGGGCTTGATCTCCACACCCGGCGACTTCATGTCGAGGAAGAAGTAACTCAGGCCTTTGTGCTTGGCGACATTTGGGTCCGTGCGCACCACCAAAATACCGTAGTCGGAATAATGCGCGCCAGATGTCCAGATTTTCTGTCCGTTGATCACCCAGTCATCGCCATCGCGCTCGGCCTTGGTGCGCAGGGCTGCCAGATCGGAGCCGCCCGCAGGCTCAGAAAATAGCTGGCACCAGATTTCTTCACCGCTGGCCAACTTGGGCAAAAAACGTTCGTGATGTTCGGGCTTACCCCAGGTCATGAGCGTTGGTGCTGCCATGCCCTGACCGATGACGAAAACGCCGCCGGGTGTATTGAACTTGGCTTCTTCTTGGTTCCAGATCACCTGTTCAATGGCCGTAGCTTCGCGGCCACCGTATTGTTTCTCCCAGCGAATGCAGGCCCAACCGGCATCGTACTTGCGCTTTTGCCAGAGCTTGGCAGCTGCGATGTCATCAAGACCGGCTAACTCGTCCGGCGTTGGCACGTTGGCCTTCAGCCACGCGGCTGCTTCGGCGCGGAACGCTGCCTCTTCTTGTGTGTCGTTAAAATCCATGATCGTTCCTCAATAAAATTCTGTGCTGCAGGTTAGGCTGCGTTGTTCTGCTCGTAGGCTGTGATCAAGCGGTCCTGCCAGTAGCCTTCGCTACCCACGTTGACCCCGAGCAACTTGGCGCGTCGGTAGTAGAACTGGCAGTCGAACTCCCAGGTGAATCCCATGCCGCCGTGGGTCTGCACGTTTTCTTCCGCCGCAAACACAGCCGCTTTAATTGCGCCAACCCGAGCGGTCGCTGCCGCCAGCGGCAACTCAGCACTGTCTGTGTTGAGTGCCCAAGCACCGTAATAGCAGTTGCTGCGAGCCAGTGTGTTTTTCACGTACATATTGGCGAGCTTGTGCTTAATCGCTTGGTAGGAAGCGATGGCGCGACCAAAGGCATAGCGGCCCATGGCGTAGTCTCGCGCTTGAATCATGGCGGCGTCCGCCAAGCCCACTTGCTCCCAAGCAAACAGTACAGCGGCGCGATCCAGCAGTCGCTCGGTTGCACTCCAGCCAGCGCCTTCACCGCCCAACAGTTCGGCCTTGGCGTTATTGAACTCAATCACTGCATGGCCTCGGGAAAAATCGAGGGTGCGCACGGCTTCGCGGCTCACACCAACTTGATCTAACTCAACCAGATACCAGCTGGCGCCGTCGCCCGCATCTGATGCGCCGACCACGATGGCAAAATCCGCCGCGCGGCCATCGGCAACCGGCAGCTTGCGACCATTGAGGCCTGCCTGATCCATGCGGGTGGTCAGGCTTTTCACACTGGGTCGGCCATTACCTTCTGACAACGCGAAAGTGCCAATGGCCTCCCCAGCGGCGAGTAAGGGTAGCCACTTGTCTTTTTGCTCCTGAGAGCCACAGGCGATCAGTGCCTCGGTAGCCAGATACACTGATGAACTAAATGGTACCGGGGCGACTGCTCGGCCTAACTCCTCAGCAATCACCACCAGTTCAAGGTAGGACAACCCTAGGCCGCCAAATTCCTCAGGAATCACCGTCGCAGTCCAGCCCATCTCGACAATCCTCTGCCAAAGGGCCGGGTCATAGTCGGCGTCGCCATCGAGCACAGCGCGTACCGCTGCGGGTGGGCAATGCTCGGTCAAGAAACCGCGGGCTTGCTCTCGGAGTAGCTCTTGTTCTTCAGAAAACTCAAAATTCATATTCCCCCTCCAAGGACCTTGTGATGTATTGAATATAACAGAGGTTCTGCACTGTCTTCGATGTCGGTGTGCGGGCCAAAATTAGACAGTGATCAACAACAAGCAGTCATGCCATCTGGGGATTTAGGCTAGACTCGCCGGATGAACGCGAGTCCGCCCAATCAACGCGAATCCATCAATTACAGCCAGCTAGGTTACCTGCGCGTGGCTGCGACAACGCCCTCGCTGGTGATTGGCGATGCTGCCGCCAACGCCGAATCGATCCTGCAGCAAGCCAATGATTTGGCAGCCCAGGGCGTGGCTCTGGCGGCTTTTCCCGAGCTTTGTCTCACCGGCTATTCTGCCGAGGACCTGTTTTTTTCCGAGGCCTTATTGGCTGAGACAGAAAAAGCACTACAGCAGCTGTGTGCGTGCAAGCTACCGCTACTGCTTGTTGGCGCACCCTGGCGACTCGGTGACGGTCGTTTAGTGAATTGCGCTGTGGCGATTGGTAACCAGCGGGTTCTTGGCATGGTGCCTAAGACCTTTGTGCCGAATTACAGCGAGTACTATGAACAGCGCTGGTTTGTGTCTGGTACCCATGTCAATGAGACCGAGGTAAGTACCACCCTCGGCACGTTCCAAGTACGCGTAGATCAGCTATTCCGCCTAGGCGAGGCCTTGGTCGGAGCGGAAATCTGCGAGGACTTATGGGCGCCGATCAATCCCGGCACCCATGCTGCCTTGGCAGGTGCCAACGTCGTCTGCAATCTCTCCGCCAGCAATGAACTGATCAGCAAAGCCGACTACCGCCAAGACTTGGTACGTATGACCAGTGCGAACAATTTTTGCGCCTATGTTTACGCCGGTGCTGGGCCAATGGAATCTACCAAGGATGTGGTTTTTGGTGGGCACTGTTTAATCGCCGAAGCAGGACAACTGCTGGGCCAGAGCAAGCGCTTTGAGCTGGCGCCGCAAACATTGGTTCGCGATGTCGACCTGCAGCGCCTGCAGCACGACCGCGGACAGAATACGACCTTTGCCCAGATGCCGCGTCCCAGAGCGTATCGCATCGGGCCTGACAACCTCACTGCACCAGTGCTAGACACCCTACGCCGGGACTATCCCAAGCAACCCTTTGTGCCTGAGGATGAAAACGAATTTGCCGCGCGGGCGCAGGAAATACTGCAAATACAGGCCACGGGCCTAGCAAGGCGCATGTTGGCGGCGAAAACCGAACGGCTGGTCATTGGCCTGTCTGGTGGACTCGATTCAACGCTAGCATTCCTCGTTGCCAAGGATGCTCTGGGCAAACTCGACCTGCCTGCTGAAAATCTGCATGCACTCACGCTGCCAGGCCCCGGCACCACAACGGGTACGCTGACCAATGCGCATCGGTTAGCGCAGACCACTGGGGTATCACTGCAGGAAATCTCGATTGAGGCAGCGGTAGCGCAACACCTTGCGGATTTGTCTCATGGCGGCGCCCACGACGTGGTGTTTGAAAACGCCCAAGCCCGTGAGCGCACGCAAATCTTGTTCAACCATGCCAATCAGGTTGGCGGCATCGTGGTAGGCACTGGCGATCTCAGTGAACTGGCCCTAGGCTGGGCAACCTTTAACGCGGATCAAATGGCCAACTACAACGTCAACGCCAGCGTGCCAAAAACATTGATGGCGTACTTAGTGCGTTGGTATGCACAGCACCGCGCTCAAGCAGAACTCGCCGAGGTGCTGCAGGCAGTACTAGAAACACCCATTAGCCCCGAGCTCATTCCGCCGGAAAATGGCGAAATCAGTCAGCGCACCGAAGACCTTGTTGGGCCTTATGAGTTACACGACTTCTTTCTCTACCATTGGCTGCGCTTTGGCTCATCGCCCACTAAAATCTTCGCCCTGGCCTGTCGTAGCTTTCGCGACGAGTACACCGCCGAGGTGATCAAACAGTGGCTTGCCGAGTTTTTTCGGCGCTTCATGACTCAGCAATTCAAACGCACGACCCTGCCGCCGGGGCCCAAGGTAGGCAGCGTTAGCCTATCGCCCAGAGGTGATTGGCGTATGCCCGACGAGGCAGGATTCGCCCATCTTGTGGCGGAAGTTGAATCCCTTTAAAACAGCGATGCGTTTGCCGAAACGCCTCGTCAGTCCTGACTACTGACAATCATCTTACTGAGAATGATCGATATGAACCCCATCAGCCTCCTGTCCCGCAGCCTAATCGCTATGTTTTCAACACTAGCTTTAGCAGGCAACGCCATCGCTAGCAGTAACCACTGCGGTGACCAAGGCGTTTGGATAGAAATTCTCGGTGCTGGCAGCGGTGAACTTAACGATGGCCAAGCCTCCCCCAGCTACTTGATCTGGCATGACGATGTCGCTCGTGTCCTTGTCGACATGGGCGCAGGCTCGCAGATCGGCTTCGAGAAATCCGGCGCCAGTTTTGACACCGTGGAAGCCATCGCCTTCACCCAGCTGCGACCTGACCATAGCGCCGACCTGCCGGCCTATATTGGCGCAGCGCAAAGCGACACCCGGGAACAACGCCTAACCATCATGGGCCCCACGGGTGATGGCGCTACCAACCCCTCGACGCGGGAGCTCATCGAGCGGCTCTTTGGCCCGCAGGGTGTATATCCCTACCTAGCTGACGCCTTCAAACCTCGATCCAGCCTGGGTTATCGCGTACGCAGTATTGACGTGCCCGCCAGCGGCTCGAAGCGCTGGGCGCGCTATCAGACCGAGCATGTGAAGATGAG
>SHAE01000027.1 GCA_004213835.1 OM182 bacterium
CATACTGCCAAGGCTAACGTGAAGCTGCTGTGCGACACGCTGTGCTAGCGCTTCGTTGGAGCCCCCAGAAAACAACATGAGATTAGCCATTCACGATCCCCCCAAGGATTATCGGAATACAAGGTCTGTTGGAAAACTCTGCATCTTGTGGAGCGCCGAAACCCATTCGACGAGCCTTTAAAAAGTGGCTGGGGTGGCAGGATTCGAACCTGCGCATGCCGGGATCAAAACCCGGTGCCTTACCGCTTGGCGACACCCCAAATATTTTCTGACCGTAACTGATTCGCCTTGCCCTTCATGACCAGCTCATGTCATCACCGCGTAACGAGAAAGTGGTCACCTCTGCGCACTGAACACCTTAGTAGTTCGCCACCCACTCATTACCGCCTCTCCGTGGCAGCTCAATGATTTTCGGTCACTTTGAGCCTCAATTTTTGAGCGCGCTATTGTCCTGTTCGCGTGTAGAAGTGTCAAACAACTTTGCTCCAGCAAGGCTTTTTCTGGGCAAAGCAATTTCCAAGCGAGGCCTTAGTTGATGCTGCCAGCATCACGCGCCATCACCGGCCTCGGCCACGACAGCACCACCTCAAGATCGATTTGTTGCCCGAGTATCGTGACGCGGCCCGGCAACCAAACATTGTTCACCAACTGATGATCGGCAAAGGCGACATTCCAGTCACGTTGCTGCATTGCGATCAGTCGCTGCAAGGCGTCCACACGCTTGTTTGCGACCGGCATGTCTGGCGCCGCATCGCCTCGCAACCAAGCGCTCAGGGCGCTGACCGGTACGGACCACCCGAAATGCGCCTGCATTAGCTCTGTAGCGCCACCGGACAGCTGCTGGCTGCCTTCGTGATGATGAAATTCGCTTCGTTGCCCTGCAGATGGGTACGCCCCATGCCCAATGCGCCCCAAAGCCAGATATCGTATTCACCGTTTTGCTGCTGCCAGCGAAAACGCAGGCTTTGGGCGAGATCCGGCGCGCTGACTTTCGCCTTACCGCTGACCACATAGTTTGCTGGAGATTGTAGTGCACCTACCGCCGCTTCATCAGACGTTGGCAGGAAGGCGCAGCCCGTGAGCCAGAAGGCCAGGACGACAGCCATGGCGGGACGAACTGAAAGGCTTATCGACCGCAAAGCGAGCCAAGCGTTCACCGGCGGCGCCATGCCTGCTGCACCTGCCCCAGTTCTGCTATCATTTCGTGTTCCATTTTGTCGTCGCTTGGCGGGTCATGAGCATACTGGCATACGGCCTTAATTATCGCACGGCCCCCCTGGACCTCAGGGAGCGGGTCGCGTTCCCGGAAGAAAGTCTGGGTGCGGTCCTGCGCGATATTCGGCAAGCGCTGCCTGCGATCAATGAAGTCGCCATTGTCTCCACCTGTAACCGCACCGAGCTTTACTGCGCCGCCAACAGCGATTGCGCCGACGACATCGGCGATTGGCTGTCGCAAAGCAGAAACGTAGCTCTACAGGAGCTGCAGGGGGCCAGTTATCAGTACTGGGACCAAGATGCGGCGCGGCATTCGATTCGCGTCGCGGCTGGCCTCGACTCGCAGATGCTTGGCGAGCCACAAATCATGGGGCAAGTAAAAACGGCCTTCGCGGTAGCCCAAGCACATGGCACCTGTGGGCCTGAACTGAATCTGCTGTCGCGACTGACCCTGCAAACCGCCAAGCAAGTGCGTAGTCAAACCGACATTGGTCGCAACCCAATTTCTGTTGCCTATGCAGCGGTTTCCCTTGCTGCCCAACTGTTCAGCGACCTGCCTAGCAAGCGTGCTCTGCTGCTCGGTGCCGGTGAGACCGTCGCGCTGGTGGGTGAACATTTGCGCAGCAAGGGCGTCAGCGACCTAACCATTGCCAACCGCACCCTCGCCAATGCGCAAACTTTGGCCGCGACACTTGGGGCCAACGCGCTGCAGCTGTCTGATGTTGCCAAGGTGCTCGCACAATTCGACATGGTAATTGCCTCGACGGGCAGCACGCTGCCTGTCTTAGGTAAGGGCACCGTGGAGCAAGCGATTAGGGAGCGCAAACGGCGACCGATGTTCATGGTCGATATTGCGGTGCCTCGGGATATCGAGCCTGGCGTAGGCGACCTACCGGATGTGTATCTCTACACCATTGATGACCTGACCCAGTTAGTGGAAGTGAACAAGGCCCGACGCTTGCAGGCGGCTTCTGGGGCAGAGAATTTAGTGGAACAGGGAACGCAGCAGTATCAGCGAGAACGACGAGTGCAGCGCGGCCAAGGCCTGTTACAGGCTTTTCGCAATCAAGCCGAGCAGGTGCGGGACAGTGAGATGGCACGCACGCTGAGAGCCCTGGAGAATGGCGCGGACCCTGCCGAGGCTCTGCAAAAACTCGGTAACGCGCTGACCAACAAACTGATTCACCCCACCACCGCAGCCATCCGTAACGCTGCGGCAGAAGATCGACTCGATCAACTCGACTTTATTCAGAACACCTATGATTTGCAGGTACCCACCGCCGAGGATGACCAAGCCCACCAAGCACGGCCTGCAAACAACCACGACGAGGAATCCTAGTGCTCCTGACCGATAGCATGATGTCCAAGCTGGAGAGTTTGCGGGATCGATTTGAGGAAGTTGCTGCGCTGTTGTCGGATGCCGAGATCATGGCAGACCGCGAGCGCTTTACTGCCCTGTCAAAAGAGTACGCAGAAATTGAACCCGTGGTGGCGTGCTATCAAAAAGCGGTGCAGCTTGAGGAGAACATTTCCGACAACGAGCAATTGTTGGAGGAAGATGACCCGGAGATGCGTGAGCTGGCCCAGCAGGATATCGCCGACTGCAAGATGGCACTGGAATCGCTCACCGGCGAGCTGCAAACCCTCCTGCTGCCCAAGGACCCCAACGATCAGTCCAACGTATTTCTTGAGATACGCGCAGGCACGGGTGGCGACGAGGCGGCCATTTTCTCCGGCGATTTGTTTCGTATGTACAACAAGTTTGCCGAGCAGAAAGGCTGGCGTGTTGAAGTGATGAATGAACGCCCCGGCGAACATGGCGGCTTCAAGGAGATCATCACACGTATTGAAGGCAAGGATGTTTACAGCCAGTTAAAGTTTGAGTCCGGCGCGCATCGGGTGCAGCGGGTACCTGAGACCGAATCCCAAGGCCGCGTGCATACCTCTGCCTGTACTGTCGCCGTGATGCCAGAAGTCGACGAAATTGATGAGATCGACATCGACAAGAAGGACATTCGCGAAGATACCTTTCGTGCTTCTGGGGCAGGCGGTCAGCACGTCAACAAAACCGACTCCGCCATACGTCTGACGCACTTACCCACGGGTACCGTGGTGGAATGCCAAGACGAGCGCTCGCAGCACAAAAACCGTGCCCGAGCGATGTCGCTATTAAAAGCTCGACTGCTCGATGCGGCTGTGACCAAACAGCAAGACGAGCAAGCGGCCAGTAGGCGCCAGTTGGTTGGCTCTGGCGACCGATCTGAGCGCATTCGGACCTACAACTTTCCACAGGGACGCGTTACGGATCATCGAATCAACCTCACCTTGTACAAGCTCGATGAAGTCATCGAGGGCGACTTGGCTTCGGTGGTAGAACCCTTGGTGCGAGAGCATCAGGCTGACTTGCTGCAGCATTTGGCTGATGGCTGAACAGCAACCGCCGCTCACCATTGCAAGCTGGCTGCGGCAACAGGGATCCTTGGCAAGACCCGAGCTGGAAGTCGCCCTTTGCCATGCGCTGGACTGCTCCCGCGCACACCTGCTCAGCCATCCGGAACAGCAACTGACCTGCGCCGAGCTAAAACAACTCAGTCATTGGACCCATCAGCTTCGTAATCACATACCGCTGGCCTATTTAACTGGCGAGCAGGAGTTCTGGGGGTTGTCCCTGAGCATCGACGTACGTGTGCTGGTGCCTCGTCCTGACACCGAGATTTTGGTGGAGTGCGCGCTGGAGTGTTTGCCCGATGCCCCCGCCTCAACGCAGGCTCGTGCGCTGCAAGCCCTAGACCTAGGTACCGGTAGCGGCGCCATCGCCTTGGCCATTGCCCAGGAGCGCCGCGATGTGGACATACATGCCTGCGACATCAGCGCCGAATGTCTGGCGGTCGCTGAGGTCAATAGCCGCGCGTTGGGTCTACCCATTTCCCTGCGGTTAAGCGATTGGTTTGAGCGCATTGACCAGCGCTTTCATGTCATTGTCGCGAACCCACCTTACATCGATAGTGCAGACCCACATCTGTCCCAGCTGCAGGCCGAGCCGCGAGCTGCGCTGGTGGCGCAAAACCATGGGTTGGCGGATTTGCAGGCCATTATTGAACGGGCGCCCGCGCACCTGCATCGCGATGGTTGGCTGTTGTTAGAACATGGCTACGACCAAGGCATGGCAACGCGCGAGCTGCTAACTAATCGCGGCTTTGAGCAGGTCGGCACTCGACGAGATCTGGGCGGCAATGAACGGGTCAGTTGGGGGCAATTGCCCGTGCATGAAGCAGACTAAACCCATGGATGACTATCAACTACTGCAGTTCAGCCGCCACATCATGCTGCCGGACTTTGACGTGGAAGGTCAGGAGAAACTGCTGCAGGCGAGCGTTCTGCTGATTGGTGCCGGCGGTTTGGGTTCACCCATTGCCCTGTACCTTGGGGCGGCGGGCATAGGTTCGCTGACCATTGTTGACGATGATCAGGTGGATACCTCGAACTTGCAGCGCCAGATTGCACACCGCACCGCCGATGTGGGCGTTAATAAGGCGGAGTCTGCTGCGATGTCCGTGCGGGCGATCAATCCGTCCGTCACCGTCAGAGCGATTCAACGGCGCCTGCCCGCAGAAGCCCTGCAACACGAAGTGGCGCAAGCCGATCTCGTGATCGACGCCACGGATAATGCCGCCACTCGCTACTTGCTCAACCGACTGTGCTGGCAACAGCGCACGCCACTTGTCAGCGGTGCGGCCGTGCGCTGGGAAGGTCAAATCAGCGTATTTGATCCACGGCAAGAATCGCCTTGCTACCAGTGCCTGTATCCGGATACCCAAGCGGATACCGCGCAAAATTGCGCCGAAAACGGCGTGATATCACCACTGGTCGGTATCGTCGGCAGCATGCAGGCGCTCGAGGCCATCAAGTGCCTGACCGACGTGGGCGAAAGCCTTGTGGGAACATTATTATTTTTTGATGCCAAGTATGCGCAGTGGCAACGCATCAGTTTGCCTAAGAATCCTACTTGCCCGGTGTGCGCAGACTAGCCGAATCGCCTTCTCGTCGTCCCCTCTACGCCTTCTCAACGACTAACAACCAACCTCAGTTCCTCACCCAGGCTTGCCAATAGCTGCTGCTTTACACGCTGCAGATCCACTGCACAAAACGCTGCCATGTGGGTCGTGGTCGTATCTGTTAATCCACACGGATTAATGCGCGAAAAAGGCTCCAGCTCCATATCAACGTTCAGGCTCAAGCCATGATAGCTGCAGCCCTTGCGCACTCTCAGGCCGAGTTGGGCAATTTTTTGTGTGTCGACGTAAACGCCAGGGGCACTGTCTCGCAGCTGGCTGGCAATACCATGGGTTGTGAGCACCTGCTGTATGGAATGCTCTATACCGCAGACCAAATCTCGCACGCCCAGTTTGTGCCGCCGCAAATCCAGCAATAGGTAGGCAGTGATTTGCCCCGGACCGTGGTAGGTGACCTGCCCACCGCGATCCGACTGAATCACGGGAATACTGCCCGGCGCCAACAGATGCTCCGCCTTGCCTGCTTGGCCTTGGGTAAATACCGGCTGATGCTCGGTCAGCCAGATCTCATCTTGGCTGTGCTCATTACGATTTCGGGTAAAGGCTTGCATGGCTGCCAAGACCGTCGAGTATTCCGACACGCCGAGATCGCGAACCTGAACCGTTAGATTTTGGGCGCTGGCATTCGGCATAGTGTTCTGCTCTCGCGTATGGCTGCTTGGTTAAAGGATGATACGAACCGCCTGATGCGCCAGCAGCTCTTGATACAGCGCTTTCAAGTGATCCTCGCCCTCTGCCCAGAGATTCACCCGCAACGACACGAACTTATCACCGCGGCTCGACCGACTGTTGATGTCGTCTGGGGATACTTTCGGCGAGTGGCGGCGCACGATATCGATCACTTCGGCGATATGCCCCCCTCCTGTCGCCACGATAATCTTAATGGGGTAGCGACAGGGGAACTCAATGCGGGGTTCGTCACTCATCGGCAGAAGGTTAGTCGAACAGCAAAAAGATATAGTCGCCAAACTGAGCCAGCCAACCAGATTCTTCGACATCGATTTCGGCGAGTACGTCGCCTGCGTAAATCACATCGTCACCAAGCCTAAGCTCGATGGTGCCAAGCACATCGCCCTTGCTGATGGGCGCCTCAAAGTACGCGGGCACGCTTATAGACGCATCGATGTCTTGGTAATACCCCTTGGGAAAGGTCACGATCACGTCCTCGGCTACCCCCAACGGCAACGCCTCAACCTCACCGTAAAAAATGGGTTGCTCCTGCAGGGTCGTGCCCGGTTGGTAAAGCGTCTTGGTCTCGTAGTTGCGGAATCCGTAAGACAACAGCTTTTGGCTTTCGCGCATACGTGCTTCATCGTTTTCAGTACCTAGCACCACGCTGATCAGACGCATGCCGTTGCGTTCAGCAGAGGCCACCAAGCAGTAACCGGCCGCGTTGGTAAAACCCGTCTTCACGCCGTCGACGGACCGATCGCGCCAGAGCAGCCGATTACGATTGGGCTGCTCGATATTGTTATAGGTGTAGCTTTTCTGCGAATACAGCGCGTACTGTTCGGGATGATTTTTTATCAGCGCCCTGGTCAGCAAGGCTAGATCCCAAGCGGTGCTGTAGTGCTGCTCGTCGGGTAGTCCGGTGGAGTTGCGGAACTGGGTATCGCTCATGTTAAGCAGCTGCGCCTGCTGATTCATCAAATCGGCAAATTGATCTTCACTGCCCGCAATATGCTCGGCCAAGGCGACGCTGGCGTCATTGCCCGATTGAATGATGACGCCCCTCAGTAACTCGGACACCGCCACACTGGTGCCTTCGCGGATGAACATTTTTGAACCGCCAGTACGCCAAGCGTTAACACTGATTTGCACCCTTTCTTCAACGCCGAGTCGGCCGCGGCGAATTTCCTCTTCCACCACATAGCCAGTCATGATCTTCGTCAAACTCGCCGGAGCACTGCGCTCTCGGGCGTTATGCTCGGCCAGTACCTTGTTGGTGTCAGCATCAATCAGCAGAAAGGACGACGCCTGTAAATTCGGCGGCGGCAGCAGGGGTATTGAATTGGCTGCGACAGCCGAGCCAGAGACCAGTGCGAAAAATACAAGGACAAGGCCAAGTCGGCGCATAACGAATAGCTTCCGTGGAAATGTGAATATTAGCGCCCGGGCACCAGCGTGGGCAATCCAATGTCTAGGGCGATTAACAATGCCTGCAACCGATTGAATCTAGACTTGGATGAAATCGGGCCGATACGCAGGGAAAACCCACCCCGGTCTCTGGCAATAATCTGCACCGACGAGCTACCCATACTAACGAGGCGGCCAAGTGCACGGCGCGCTTGCGCCTCAGAGCTAAACTGCCCCGCGTGCAGATAGTAGGGCTGCTCGGCGTCTTGAGGTTGTGGTTCCAAGCCCGTTGGATCCAATACTTCGATGCGCACCGGCGCCGTGCCTGCCTGATGAAAGTCGAGTTTTACTGCCGCCGCAAACGACAAGTCGATCACGCGTTCGGCATGAAATGGCCCTCGATCGTTGATCTTCACGATGGTACTGCGACCGTTTTGCAGATTCGTCACCCGCGCAAAAACCGGAATCGGCAGCGAGCGATGCGCGGCGGTGAGCTGGTACATGTCGTATACCTCACCACTGGACGTCCTGCGGCCGTGAAATTTAGCGCCGTACCACGAGGCGACGCCTTCGGTCTGATACCCCTGGGCGGATGGCATTACCGAATAGGTCTTACCCCAAACCTCGTATTCGGGTCTATTACCGGTGGCGCTGGGTTGCAGCGCCACGACTTGCGGGTCAGGCAATTGACTCAATTGCATCAGTTCCGCTCGCGAGAGCGACGGCGCTCTATCTGGTCCTGTGCCGGTTGGTATGGGATCAATCGCCACGCCCGCACAGCCTGACAGGGCCGCAACCATAAAGGCGATGGCCAGTAGTCGCGTCATGGCTTGACTAGGTGAGACGTTGAAAATCATCTATGCGGGAATTGCAGAGCTCTCTCGGCGTTTACGAATGGCCTGACTCAGCTGATACACCGCCATGGCATAAAGCCGACTGTGGTTGTAGCGTGTAATCACGTAGAAGTCATCAAACCCCAGCCAATACTCGTTGCCGTTCGGTTGCTCCATGCGCATCAGGGTGGCGTTGCGCGCATCATCTTGTGTACCGCTGACCTGAACCCCCATGCCGCGCCAGTCGGCAACAGTCATCGTGGGTTTCAATCCATTGTTGATCAAGGCATCCAACTCCGGGGTCATCTCACTAAGCGTCACGCGCTCGACAACATCGTTGCTGCCTTGCCAACCATGCTCGGCAAAATAGTTGGCGACACTACCGATGGCATCGGTTTTATTTGCCCAGATGTCGCGCACGCCGTCGTTATCAAAATCTACCGCATAGGCGCGATAGCTTGACGGAATGAATTGCCCGAACCCCATGGCCCCTGCGTAGGAACCCTTCATGCTCAGTGGATTTTTACCTTCTTCTCGAGACAGCAAGAAATGCTCGGTCAGCTGCCCACGAAAGAATTTTGCTCGAGGTGGGTAGTCGAAGGCGAGGGTGCTTAGAGCATCTACCACACCAAAGTTTCCCGTCACCCGGCCATAGCGTGTTTCAACACCGATAATGGCGACAATGATTTCCGGCGCCACACCATATGCCTTGGCGGCGCGCTCAAGGGCTTGTTTGTTCTCGCGCCAAAACACGACGCCTTGGCTCACCCTGGGTTCGTCGACGAGGATTTTTTGATACTCGTGCCACGCCAGTCGTCGCTCAGCAGGTCGCGACATCAGCTCGATGATGCGCTCTTGCTTGGTGGACTCACTGAATACTTCTTCGAGAGCGATACGAGAAAAACCGTGGTTTGTCACCAGCTCATCGATGTAGCTTTGTACTTCGCTACGTTGGACATAGGCGTCGGCCGCTGCAGAGCCTGCGAACAACGCACCGCTAATAAACGCCATTAGGGCTGCAGTTGCATAGCGCCAGATCGGATGCGATAAACCGCGTCCTTGGGCACTCCTTTGATCGAATTGCATATGCTTACCAAGCCTTGTGTGTGCGAACCGACATGATGACACCAAATCCCGCCATGAGCGTAATCGCCGATGTACCGCCATAGCTCACCAAAGGCAGTGGCACGCCTACGACCGGCAAAATACCGCTGACCATGGCGACATTGACGAAAACGTAGACGAAGAAAGTCAGCACAAAGGCCCCAGCCAATAGACGGCCAAAGGTGCTGCCCGCTTGTGCGGCCAGCCATAAGCCACGCGCGATGATCAGTAGATACATCAGCAGCAAGAAGGCGACGCCAACAAAGCCGAGTTCCTCGCCCATGACGGCTACGATGAAATCGGTTCGCGCTTCAGGCAGAAAATCCAAATAGCTTTGGCTGCCTTGGAAAAGGCCCTTGCCGAGGAGTCCTCCTGAGCCAATGGCGGTCGTGGATTGAATGATATTCCAGCCAGCCCCTAGTGGATCACTTTGAGGGTCAAAGAGGGTGAGAATGCGCTGGCGTTGATAGCCTTCGAGCACGAACTGCCAGATCAGCGGTGCAGCAGCACCGATGGCAAGACCAGCCGAAAGCACCCAACGCCAAGACAGGCCCGCCAGCAACAGCACCGAAAAACCGGCGCCGAACACAAGAATACTGGTGCCAAGATCCGGCTGACGGCCAATAAGCAGAGCCGGCAGCGTCATGATGACGAGGCAGGCTGCCGTGTACTTAAACGAGGGCGGCAAACTGCGCCTTTGCAGATACCAAGCCACCGCCATGGGCACAGCTAGTTTCATCAACTCAGAAGGTTGAAAGCGAAACAGCCCAGGGATTTCAAGCCAGCGCTGGGAACCCTTGACGAAGACTCCAAAAAACAACACCAACACCAGCAACAAAAGTCCAACGACATAAACAACAGGCGCAATACGCAAGTAAAAATGCGGCGGAATTTGCGCCGCGACAATGAGCACAACATAGGCCATCGCGAATCGTTGAAGCTGCGCCGTAAAGAGCGCTTCGTTGCCGTCGACGGCGCTACGCAGTATCACCAGCCCAAAAAGGATGACGACAGTCAGCAATCCTACCAATATGGGATCGATGTGCAGACGGAAGTACCAGCGAGAGGGTGCGTTGGCGGCGTTGTCGTAAGGCGATAGCGTGCGTTGAAAGTCTGCCTGAATCATTTGACCTACCGCTGCACGACCATTTCTTGTTGCGCCGCCGTGTTCGCTTTTTGCATGTAGGCATCAAGGACTGCCCGCGCCACAGGTCCGGCGACTGAGCTACCACCACCGCCATTTTCCACCAATACAGCCAGCGCAATGGTTGGGTTTTCAACCGGCGCGAAGGCGATGAACCAAGCGTGTTTGCGATCAAATTCAGAGAGTGTCTCTTCGTCGTACTCTTCACCTTGGCTAATTTCCACAACCTGCGCAGTACCTGACTTACCTGCCATACGGTACTCGATATCTTGGCCGATGTAGGCCCACGCGGTGCCATTGCGTCGAAACCCTTGATTGCCTCGGTGCACGACGTCTTCCAGCGAAGCCACCATATTTTCCCAGTCCTCGGCGGTGATCTGCTCTATGGCAATTTGGGTCGCTGGTACCGAGGCCTCTGCATCGTTTTGTAGGGGAGTATCAATACCGCGCAGCATTCTTGGCTGCACTAGACGACCTCGGTTCGCCAGGGTTGCCGCCACGACGGCCATCTGCAGGGGTGTCGCGAGGAGGTCACCCTGACCAATGCCCATGTTCACCGAGTCTCCGGGAAACCAAGGCAACCCCTTGGCGCCTTGTTTCCATATCGGATCGGGTAGTAAACCTGAGCTGGCCGAGGGTATATCAACCGCCAAGTTGCGACCGAGCCCGAACTGCCCAGCAAAGTCCACCAAATCGCGAATGGGTAGGCGACTAGCCAAATCGTAAAAGTACACATTCGATGACCGGTAAATCGCGCGGCGCAGATCCACCATGCCCTGACCACCGGAGTTGTCCTTGGTCCAGGACCAGTCACGATAGACGCGCTCTTGGCCGGGCAGTTGGAAAGCCCCGCGATCCTCTACAACCGTATCCCAAGTGGTTGCTTCAAGTGCAATACCGGCGAGACCAACAATGGGCTTAAAGGTCGACCCCGGCGCGTATTGACCATTAGTGGCACGGTTAAACAGTGGCACATACTTTGATGTGCTGAGTGCGGCGAAAGCCGCCTCACTCATGCCGGTCACAAAAAAGTTCGGGTCGTAGGCAGGTTGGCTGACCATGGCCAATACCCCGCCGTTACGAGGATCTAAGGCCACCACTGCACCTCGACGACCCGCCAAGGCGGCGACTCCTGCGCGCTGAAGATCAATATCTAAGTGCAGGTGAAGATCTTTGCCGGCCATTGGGCTTTGCACATCTAAGGTTTGACGCAGTCGCCCTAGCGCATCGCTTTCAGCCTTCTGATAGCCCACTTGACCATGCAGCGCGCGCTCGTAAAAAGCCTCGACACCACGCTTACCGATAAATTCCGTGGCGCTGTATTGCACCGGGTCGACGCGCCGCAGGTCTTCGTCGCTAAGCCGCCTGACCGAGCCGACCGCATGGGCGGCGATTTCGGCGTATGGGTAGTGCCGCACGAGGCGATTGACAACTTCAGCCCCGGGTATGAGGTGTCGATTTACGGCCAGGCGCGCAACCTGCTCCTCGGAAAGTGAGTCGACGACGACGAGTGGTGCATCTGGGCGCCGGTTCGACTCGACGCGAGCGATCATTTCTGAGCGTTGGGTGTCGGACAGTTCCAGCAACGCAGCAATACGCCCAATCGAAACGGTGGGTTCTGGCACGCTATCGATGACCAGTGCTAAGGAGGAGGCATTTTGGTTATCGGCAAGCAGCCGGCCATCGCGATCAAAGATCATGCCACGCGGCGGCGCCAGGGTTTGCACCCGAATGCGATTATCGTCCGAACGGCTTTTGTAGGTATCGTGATTCCAAAGCTGAAGTTCCAGCAAGCGGTAGACGAGCAGACCCAACATAAGCACCACCAGCACGAATAGCGTGGTTGCCCGACCGACGAACAACTCCACTTCTCGATTTTGATCCTTTATCGCGAGTTCTGGTGCCAAGGTATTGTGTCTTTTTGTTGCCCCGCGGGGTGCGGGCACAGTTTAGGTGCTGAATGATAGACCTTTGATTTTACTCAGATAATGGAGCTTTTGTGGAGATCACTGGCGGTGGTAAGGGTGACCAATACTGATACTCCATGCCCGATACAGCGTTTCCGCGATCAGCACGCGCACCACGTAGTGGGGGAAGGTTAGCGCCGACAGTGACAGTTGCTGATTGGCGCGCTCTCGCACCTGCGACGCCAATCCATTTGCCCCACCGATGACGAAGACGACATCCTTGCCTAGCTCACGCCAACGCTCCAGCTCGCCTGCAAGTGAAGGACTGGATAAGTGACGTCCTGTCTCGTCCAAGGCGACGACCCAATCAGTGGAGTGGATTTTTTCGAGGATTTTCTTCGCTTCGAGTTCGTTCACCTTACTGCTGTCTTGATGGTGCTTGGGCGCAGCAATTTCCGTCAGGCTGAGCGGCATCTCCTTGGGCATACGCTTTGCGTATTCATCGAAACCTTGGCGAATCCATTCCGGGCACTTATTACCCACTGATATCACCCGTAGCTTCATAAGCTTGAGTTGTTAGCCCTCTGCTTCTTGATTGCTCAGGCTGTCTGACACTTCCTCAGTGTCGCCTGCTTCGTCAAGGTCAGACCACAGACGTTCGAGCTCATAAAAATTGCGTGCCTCTTCATTCATCACGTGGACGATGACATCGGCTAGGTCTACTAACACCCAGTCGTAGCTCTCTCTGCCCTCGATACCCAGCGGCTGAATGCCTATCGCCTTAGACGATTCGTTGGCCGTATCCACCAAGGCCTTGACATGCCTGTTCGACGTTCCGGTGACCAGCACCATGTAGTCCGTCATTGGCGTTAGCGCTGCCACATCGAGGGTGACAATGTTGACGCCCTTGAGGTCTTCTAGGGCAGCAACGACATGATTTCGCAGTTCACTGGCTTTCAAATGATCCCTTCCTTATTGGGTAACGAGTGAGGTAAAGATGCGTGGTAAAGATTATTTCGGTCGATATATGTCCACACACCATCGGCAAGCAGCGCCTTCGCGCTACTACCCGATTGAACAAGACAGCGCACTTGGGTGGCCGAAATGTCGAGCATGGGAATAGAGAGAAATACGATGTTGCCTGCGCGCGAGGTTCCCAAGGAATCTGCATAAAAGCGCTGCTGAAACGACTCCAGCTCTCTGTCCATTGCTGCTTGCTGCCCGGGCCTTTGCACGACGATCAAGTGAGCAAAATCCACCAAGCGCTGCCAATCGTGCCAGGTAGGCAGGGTAAGGTAGGAATCCATGCCCATGATCCAGCACAGCTGGCCTTGCGGATAGTTGGCGCGAAATTGCCGCAGGGTGTCGATGGCGTAGGAAAACCCTAGGCGCTGAATTTCCGAATCGTCTGCGCTCAATGTCGGATGCTCGTCGCAAGCCAGCTTGAGCATTTCCCAACGATGAACATTTGCTGTGTTGGGTTGCTCGCGATGTCCCGGCCGAGCCGAGAGCACCATATGCACACGATCTAGTTGCAGCGCCTCCTGCACTGCCAACGCAGCATGAACATGGCCAAGGTGCACCGGATCGAAGGTGCCGCCGTAAAGGCCAATTCTCATAGGCGAGCCCAGCGGGAGTAGGCGAACAAAAGGGCCAAACTAAGGAACCTATAGCGCAGCAATTGCAATTGTTCCAGCGCAACGACGCGCGGCGACGCCGTATTCCGCGCCGAGCCAGAAGCGCTAACGATGACGGACTTCTCCGTGGCCATACACCACATACTTCTGCGATGTCAGGCCCTCTAGACCGACGGGCCCACGAGCATGGATTTTGTCCGTAGAGATGCCCACCTCGGCTCCGAGACCGTATTCGAAACCGTCAGCGAATTGTGTGGAGGCGTTAACCATAACCGAGGCTGAATCCACTTGGCTGATAAACGCACGCGAATGCGTGTAATTTTCCGTGACGATCACATCGGTATGCTGAGAGCCGTGTTCGTTTATATGGCTGATTGCCTGGGGCAAATCGTCAACGATACGAATAGCCAGTATGGGCCCCAGATACTCCTCACCCCAATCTGCCTCGGTCGCCGCATGCATGGTCACAGATTGCTGCGCACGCTCGCAGCCTCGAAGCTCGATACCCGCGTCTTGCAGCTTGGCGGCCAAGGGTGGCAGCACTGCTTCGACAATATCCGCGTGGATCAACAGTGTTTCCAAGGCGTTGCATACCGCCAGTTTTTCAACCTTGGAGTTAAAGGCAATGGCGATGGCCATCTCAGGGTCGGCTTGAGCATCGATGTACACGTGGCAAATGCCATCGAGATGTTTGATGACGGGTATGCGCGACTCGCTGCTGATACGCTCAATCAAGCCCTTGCCACCCCGCGGAACGATCACATCAACATAGTCGTGCAGCTTTAGCAGCTCTCCAACGGCGGCACGGTCTGTGGTGTTTAACAGCTGAACTGTTGCGCCGGGCAAGCCAGCAGCCTCAAGACCTTGGGTTACACAAGCGGCGATGGCTTGGTTGGAGTGAAAGGCCTCAGAGCCACCACGCAAAATGCAGGCATTTCCTGACTTTAGGGATAGGCTTGCGGCATCTACGGTGACATTGGGGCGCGACTCGTAAATCATCGCGATGACGCCAAGCGGCACGCGCATTTTCCCGATTTGTATGCCTGTGGGTCGATAGCTGAAATCGCTCATCTCACCGACCGGATCTTTCAGCGCCTCAACCTGCGCAATGCCTTCGATCATTTGATCGATACCTTTGTCATTCAACAGCAGTCGATCGATCAGAGGTTGATCGATGCCGTTTTGTTCAGCGGCGGCCATATCTTTCGCATTCTCATCGCAGATCGCCCCGCGGGCGGCATCCACTGCTGATGCGATATGTTTCAGTGCGTCGGATTTCACTGCAGCGCTGGCGCTGGCAATGATGCGGGACGCCGCGCGGGCGTCGCGTCCCACGTTGTTCATGTATGTGGCGATGTCATTTGTCATGGGAGCATTATAGGGACATTCCGACCCACCACCCAACGACTCTTATGCAAAATCTGCGCAAAGTCGCAGCGGTCTAACTGGAGAGTTGCTTAACGATCTCCTGCAGTTCGGACAAACGCTGCGATGGGTTCGACATCTCGAGCAACCACTGTTTCAGCTCCGGCGCCACCGGCAAGAGATCCGCCAGGCGATGACTCACCGACCGATCCTCAGACAAGTCCACTTCAGGGTCGAGTTCTTGAATCAGCGGATGAGACAACAGGTCTTTCAGCACCTGCACCAGCGTTTCATGAGAATCTGCCAGCGGCTTTGCCGGCTCGTGCAGCGAACGGACGTCTGCGCGCACAAGACCATCGGCCTCGACAGTAGTGCGCAACACCGAGAATTTTTCGCCACCTCGCGCAACGATGCCCAGTAGCCCATTGTCGGCTTGATCAAAATCAATGATTTGGGCTTGGGTACCGACATCAAAAATCTGCGGTGCTTTTTCATGACCATCCGGGTTCTTGGCGTCGAGCACATCCGATCCTTCTCGCAGTAGCACAACGCCAAAACCCTGGGATTCGCGCATGCACCAGCGCACCATGTCCACGTAGCGTGGCTCAAAGATACGCAACGGCAGCGTGCCCCCAGGAAACAGTACCGTGCGCAACGGAAAGAGCGGCATGCTCATCAGGCGCGTGACGCTGGGGTCATTTCGCCCTGCCTCTTCACTGTCCATTGGGTCTTTTTGATCCGTCATAACCGACCTACTGGTGTTAGTATCCCCGGCGCCCGAACCCACAGGACCGTGCATGGATTGGATACAAGTCATTCTATTGAGCCTGATACAGGGCTTGACCGAGTTTCTGCCCATATCCAGTTCCGCGCACTTAGTGCTACCGGCTCAGCTCACGGATTGGCCGGATCAAGGCTTGGCCTTTGATGTTGCCGTACACTTCGGGACGCTACTCGCTGTTATCGCCTACTTTCGGCAAGATCTGCTGCAGATGCTAGCAGCAATTACCCGGACACCGGCGTTGCTGTCCAACATTGGGTGGAGGCCCACCCTGCTGCAAACGGCAGCTCACGACGAGCACCTTGATTTGATCTTCAAGCTTACGCTGGCGACACTGCCGGTGGTGGTGGTGGGTTTTGCCTCCAAGGACATCATCGAGACACATCTGCGCACGCTGAGCGTTATTGCAACGACCACAATCCTATTTGCCGTGGTTTTATGGATTGCGGACCGACGCCCGGGCGGCCGCAGCCTCATTAGATGGTCTGATACCGCTTGGATTGGATTGGCGCAAACTCTCGCCCTAGTCCCTGGTACATCGCGCTCCGGTATCACGATTGCCGTTGCGCTATTGGTGGGCTTGAATCGAGTCGCTGCCGCGCGCTTTTCGTTCTTTTTAGCCATACCCACCATTGCAGGCGCGCAATTGCTGCTGACGCTAGACCTGATGTCTGAAGGAAGCTCCGTCGATCTGGCGCACATCGCCGCCGGCGGCCTGATAGCCTTTGCCAGCGCCTATTTCAGCATTCACTTTTTTATCCGATTGCTTGATCGCTTTGGCATGATGCCCTATGTGATCTATCGACTGGCGCTGGGCAGCGTTTTGTTTTGGATCGTCGCCGGCGCCTAGAGCAAGTTGTCTAGAACGGGATATCGTCCTCAAAATCGTCGTCAGAAAGGCTAGCGCCAGCTCCCGCAGCCGCTGCGCCCGCAGCGGGGCCAGCATTTTGCGGTGCACCAAAACCACTGGGGGGGCTGGCAAAACTGTCACTAGGCGCCGAACCGCCACCAAAGCCGCTGTCGCCCATGCTGCCTCGGCTGTCGAGCATCTGCAGTTCGCGGGCGTTGATTTCGGTACGGTACTTCTTTTCGCCGTTGGCTTCCCAGCTGGAGGTGCGCAAGCTACCTTCAATATAAACCTTTGAGCCTTTGCGCAAATACTCGCCTGCAATTTCGGCCAATCGCGCAAAACACACCACGTTGTGCCACTCGGTTCGTTCTTGTTGCTCACCGCTGGTGCGGTCTTTCCAGCTCTCAGAGGTTGCAATGCTAAACCGCGTCACGGCGCTGCCATTTTGCGCGTAGCGGGTTTCTGGATCGCGGCCCAAGTTGCCAATCAGCATGACCTTGTTGATGCCTCTCGCCATTGTTATCTCCGAAAAAGTGTTCGACACCGTAGTGTAGTGCAAAGCCGAAGACCACCCAATCGCAAATATGCTTTGTTGAATGTGCGCTATTGCCCGCGAGACACTAATGTCTGGCTTACACGGTGTCCGCCACCTTGCTGCGCTTGCACGATCAAGCTATGTTGCCACTCCTCTTCTGCCACGAGTACCCACGCCTTGGATACGATTGCTGTCCGCGGTGCACGCACCCATAACCTAAAAAATATCGACCTCGACATACCGCGGGATAAGCTTGTCATCATTACCGGACTGTCTGGCTCAGGTAAATCATCCTTGGCTTTCGACACCCTCTATGCGGAAGGCCAGCGACGTTATGTGGAGTCTCTGTCGGCCTATGCTAGGCAGTTCTTATCGATGATGGAAAAGCCCGATGTGGATCTCATCGAGGGTTTATCGCCAGCCATTTCCATTGAGCAAAAATCCACCTCCCACAACCCGCGCTCAACCGTAGGAACCATTACCGAGATTTACGACTACCTGCGCCTGCTTTTCGCCCGCGTTGGCGAACCGCGCTGTCCCACTCACGATATGCCGCTCGATGCCCAGACGGTGAGTCAGATGGTGGATCAGGTCATACAGGGCATGCCCGATCAGCGCATCATGGTGCTGGCGCCGGTCATCAACGAACGCAAGGGCGAACACCTGCATGTGTTTCAGGAGCTTATTGGCAACGGTTTCGTGCGTGCGCGCATAAACGGCTTGGTGGTGGATTTGGACGATGCGCCTGCCCTGGACAAAAACAAAAAGCACACCATTGAGGCAGTGGTTGATCGCGTTCGCGTGAAAGACGACATCGCTCAGCGCCTGGCGGAGAGTTTTGAAACCGCGCTGAATTTATCCGATGGCGTTGCCCATGTGATTGATATGGATGACGATGCACTGCCAGCGACCATTTTCTCCGCGCGCTTTGCCTGCCCTACCTGCGGCTACTCGATTGCCGAACTTGAACCGAGAATGTTTTCTTTTAACAACCCAGCGGGCGCCTGCACCAGTTGCGACGGACTCGGGGTAACCCAGTTCTTTGATCCTGACCTTGTGGTGGCTGATGACGAGCTGACCTTGGCAGAGGGTGCAATTCGAGGTTGGGATCGCCGCAACGTGTATTACTTTCACATGCTCAGCTCAATCGCCGAGCACTACGGTTTCGATGTAGAAGTGCCGTTCAACAAGCTCAGCAAAAAACACCGCGAAATCATCCTCAACGGTAGTGGTCGTCAGCGAATCGACTTCAGCTACGTCAATGATCGCGGCGATATCATCAAACGTACCCATCGGTTTGAAGGTGTCTTGCCCAATATGGCACGCCGCTTCCGCGAGACAGAATCCAGCATGGTGCGAGAAAACCTGCAAAAGTTCATGCGCGTCACCCATTGCCCGAGCTGTGCGGGAACCCGCCTGCGAGAGG
>SHAE01000028.1 GCA_004213835.1 OM182 bacterium
TTTGGCATATGGTTACTTTCCAGAAAAAGGCGATAGCAGTTGGCGTTGCAGCCTTGCTCACTCTGGGTTCAACCAATTTGTATGCGGCTGAGGGCGCTGCAGGTGGTGAGGGCGCTGCAGGAGCTGGGGGCGCAGCAGGCGGCATCTCAGTCGCAGCGGCGGTTACCTTGGGTGTCGTTGGCTTGGGACTGATTGCAGTGGCCGCTGACGATGACGGTACTACCACACCAATTCGCCCGGTGATTGACCCGCCTGTAGTGCCGCCTACCACAACAAGCACGACGACAACGTCTACGACTACTACGACTGCTACGACTACCACCGGAACGTAGTTGCACCTTGTCCGGGAGGCATGGCTTCCTAGGTTGAGATTCAAAAGCCCGTTTAGCTTTGCTAAACGGGCTTTTTTTGTTTTGGGATGTCTAAAAAGCCTGCATTTCTCGTCGCGCTAGAAATAGATAGACGACCTAGCCTGATCACTATTCTTCGCCTGCAAAACGATTCTCAGATTTGAATCTAGGTTTCGATGGCTCGGACTTCGATGGCTTGCGCCATGAATTTAGATCAGGCGTCGACTTGGATGCGGGAATCGTTCAACCAACGGCATAACCCTTGGGCGATAGACCGACACAAAGTGTGAAGTGGCCCGATGAGTATCCAAATCTTCTTGGGTAGCCCACCATTCGATCAGCAAAAAAACCTCTGGCTCTGCCTCGGAATGATAGACCTCAAACCTCTCGCACCCGGGCTCGGTCAGTGACACCTCGGCCTGGGTGGTCAAAAGCTTCGTTAACTCATCAATGTCGCTGGCGTCCCTGGCTCGCAAAATAACGTTGTTGTAGACCATGAACCTCTCCTGTGAAATAAGCGTTGTATCGTACCCAGTGTGACATGACGGGCAGCATCGGTCTGGTCACTGTCACTGGATAGAGCATTGGTTGGCGTACTTTTGGGCGAGGATAGGAGCGTTGGCACAATGAGCGACAAGGTATGGACTCTCTGGGATAGGCCGCCTGCATGTCTAGACATTGATTCTGAGAAATCACCGCAACTGACGGTGCATTTGGCCGCCATCCCTAACGGCTGCGGAGTCATTGTCTGTCCAGGCGGAGGCTATCGCACGCTGGCGAGCGATCATGAGGGTCGTCAGGTTGCGCAGTGGTTGAATTCGGCCGGCATCCACGCCTTCGTGCTGCGTTATCGACTTGGGCCGCGGTATCACAGCAGCGTGAGCAAATTGGACGGTCAAAGAGCGGTTCGCTTAGTGCGCTATCACGCAGCGACGCTTGGCTTGGACCCTACTCGCCTGGGTATGCTGGGGTTTTCTGCAGGCGGTCACCTGGCCTTGGCAACTGCGCTGGCATCTGATGAGCCAGCGCCGGATTCGATAGTAGATGACATAGACCGACAAGACTGCCGTCCCAACTTCGTGGTGCCCGTCTACGCAGTGACCAATGGGGCTAAGCGCGGACGCAAGGCTGACGAATACTTGCCCATGGATACTCAAGTGAGCGCCAATTCACCGCCCACGTTTATTGTTCACAATCACCAAGACTCTGTGGTGCCCGCTAACCAATCGACGCTGTTATACGATGCCCTGCTCGCCGCAAACGTGCCTGCGGAACTGCATATCTTTAACTTTGGCGATCATGGCTTGGGTTTGAATCGCGGCACCGACCCCAAGCATCCCACGGTAAGTACTTGGGGAGAGTTGCTGCTGCGGTGGCTTGCTCGGCACGAGTTTTTGCGCGACAAAATAAATCAGCCAGAACGCAATGCGGTGCAGGGTGAGGTGCTGCTCGACGGCAAGCCCGTTGGCATGGGCTGGTTGTCTTGGATTCCAGACGACGTCAACCTGCCTATCGCCAGAGTGCGCATCACGGCAGCCCACAAAGGCAAGGTCCAAGTAAACAAGGCAGAGGGTCCGGTCAGTGGTCCTCACCGCCTAGTTCTACATGTGGTGAGTGCGGTCTATCCATCAGATGCCAGCGGCCGATATACGATGGAACACGCACTTGTCTTCGAAAGGCGTCTTACCGTGGTTGCTGGCCAACGGCTACACTGGCATTTACAGACGGCGCAGGGGATCGCTCTTTAGCAGTAGCCCGAGCGAGGCCTTGCAGACCTTTTTGGGGAGTATTGGTGCATGAGCAATGAAGTTTGGCGTTTGGCCAAAAAACCGCTAGCCGGATGGCCGGTCGCGGAGGATTTTCGCTGGCAACTCGAAGACATACCCGAACCCGGTCCAGATCAAATGCTCACCCGCACCCTTTATCTCTCACTCGACCCCTATCAGTGGGGCCGTCGCCGCAGCGGTGCAGAGCAACCTGGCGACATTTGTCATGGCCGCACTGTTTCTCAGGTCGTGCAAAGCCGCTTGAGCGGTTATGCCGAGGGCGACATCGTTTTCAATACCAACGGTTGGCAGGCTTGGGGCTTGACCGGCGCGAACATCGATGTTTTTGGCTACATGTTCCCCCGCAAGATAGACCCCATTTTGGCCCCTATTTCCACCGCGATTGGCGTCATGGGTATGTTGGGTCTGACCGCCTATGCGGGTTTAGTGGTGCAGTGTGAGCCGAAACCCGGCGACACACTGGTGGTGTCGGCAGCGTCTGGCGGTGTTGGACAAGTGGTCTGCCAACTTGGCCGACTTTACGGGTGTCGAGTGGTGGCCATCGCCGGATCGGATGAGAAGCTTGAATATCTCAAAACGCTGGGCGTCGATGCTGTGGTGTCGCATCGCTCGCCCGGTTTCGCTGAAGAACTTCGGCAAGCGTGTCCTGACGGCTGCGACATCTACTTTGAAAACGTTGGGGGCGCGGTTTTCGAAGGGGTTTTGCCGCTGCTGAATGTCCATGCCCGCATCAGTCTTTGTGGTCTTATTTCCCAATATGGCAACGACGATGGCCAAGATCCCCGCAGTCTCTGGCGAACCCGTGGCAACGCTGCATTCGAGCGCAACAGCGTTGTCGTACACGATCTTTTTGTCGGTAATTTCGTCGCTCAATATCAGGACCGATTCTTGGAGGAAATGGGCGGCTATCTGCTCGCCGGTGACGTCTTCTACTTAGAAGACAAACGCCTAGGGCTTGAAAATACACCGGCAGTCTTTGCGCAAATGTTGGCAGGTGAGACCCTTGGTAAAACCCTCGTCGTGGTCTCTGAGGATCCCACGTTGAGCTCGTGAGAGGGTGTTGTGAGAGGGGCGACAGGTTACCGTTTAATGGGTTAGTTTCCAGATAGGGAGAAGCTAACGCGACGGGAGGGAGCATGGCTGAACTTGATGCCACCAAGGCGGGGTTCTGGCGAACTCGATATTCGATCATCGCCATGTGCTTTGCAGCGACATTTGTTTGCTATATCGATCGGGTCAACATTTCTGTGGCCATTATTCCAATGGCCGAGGACTACGGCTGGAATCTAGAAACCCAGGGCTACATTTTATCGTCGTTCTATATCGGCTATTTGATGATGCAAATTGGCGGTGGTCGGTTGGCAGATACCTACGGTGGTAAAATCGTCCTTGGCATGGGCGTGCTGATTTGGTCGCTGTTTACGTTGATCACGCCTTGGGCCGCGATGGGTGGTTTGATGATGCTTTACCTTGCCAGAATCGGCATGGGCTTGGGTGAGGCGGTAACCTTCCCCTCGGTGTACAGCTTGGTGACGCGCTGGTTTCCTGCGGGTGAGACCGCGAAAGCCATTGCTTTTAACGCCAGCGCCATTCCTATCGGTACGGTCTTTGCCTTAGTCGTTACCCCAATCATCGTGACGTACCTTGGATGGGAATGGGCGTTTTATCTCTTCGGTCTGGTTGGCGTGCTGTGGTTTGCCGCTTGGCAGTACATTGTCAGCACGCGACCCCAAGATCACCCGCGGATTTCCGCAGCAGAACTCGACTTTATCCAATCAAATGCGCGATTTAGTGAGGCCGCAGAAAATCAGGCGACGCCGCCCATTCGGGAGTTTCTTAAGAGTAAGGCGGTGTGGGCTATTTTGGTCGCGCACTTTTGCAACAACTGGACGCTCTACGTCATCTTGTCCTGGCTACCCAAGTACGTGAACGAGGGTCTCGGCGTGCCCTTTGGCGATATTGGCTACATTGCCATGCTGCCGCATATCACGTCATTTCTGTGTCTAAACGTTGCGGGCAACATCGCCGATCGCATGATCGTTAGCGGCATGAGCGTCACCAAGGTGCGCAAGATCATGCAAACCATCGCCTTTGGTGGTCTAGCGATTTGTCTGTTCTTGGTCACGACAGTGGATACGGTATGGGCTGCAATCGGCATCCTATGCCTAGGCAAGTTATTTGGCGCGGCAGGTATCGGCGGTTTCAACGTCAATCATATGGACGTTGCGCCTCGTCACGCGGGCACGCTTATGGGTATTACCAACACCGCTGGCACCATACCCGGCATTGTCGGTGTGGCGGTCACTGGCCTGATCCTCGAGTACACAGGTTCTTGGGATCTGGTGTTTCAAGTGACCGCAGGCGTAACCCTGTTCGGCATGGTCTTTTATCTGTTATTCGCCAGTGGCGAAAAAGAATTCGACTGATACTTCGGGAGTGACATAGCGTTGTGATGAATTTGCTAGAGGGGATCAAGGTGGTGGACTTCACCACTATCGTATTAGGTCCCTATGCCAGCCAATTTCTTGGCGACTTTGGTGCTGATGTCATCAAGGTTGAGCCCCTCGAGGGCGATGGGTTTCGCGCAGTGCGGCCTGGACCGAGTGCGGACATCGGCGCGGGGTTTGCCAACTTCAATCGCAACAAGCGCAGTATCGCCATCGATATGAAGCACGCTGCAGGCCAAGACGTGGTAACCCGACTGGTCGCAGACGCAGATGTTGTCGTTCATAACATGCGCGGTATGTCGGCCCTTGCATTGGGTATTGCCTATGAACAGCTGCAGCTCATTAAACCCAACCTCGTGTATTGCTGGTCGCCCGGCTTCGGCAGCGACGGCCCTGACGCCAATAGCCCAGCTTACGACGACATCATTCAAGCCCGCTCTGGACTCGCGGCCCTCAACGCCGACGCAAACGGTGCACCCCAGTTCGTGCGCAGCATACTCTGCGACAAAGTCGTCGGCCTGCATTTGGCCCTAGCGGTTGCGGCGGCGCTGGTGCGTCGTGAGCGCACCGGCGAGGGACAGAGCATTGAAGTGCCCATGCTAGAGGCCATGGCAAGTTTTAACTTGGCGGAACATTTGGCCGGTCACACCATGTCACCGTCTCAAGGCGATTTAGGCTATCAGCGACTGCTGTCGAGTGACCGACGACCCTATGCAACGGCGGATGGCTACATGGCGATCATGCCCTATAGCACTAAGCAGTGGATTCAGTTTTTGCTGTTGGTGGGTGAAACAGAGTTAGCCGATGAGGCTTGGGTCAGCGATGGCGCTGCGCGCTCAAATCGCATTGATGAACTCTACGCGTTGATCGCTAGGGTGGCAGTGAATCGAACCAACGAGCAATGGCTGGCTGAGCTTGGCCGCGCTGATGTGCCTCGCGCTGTGGTCAATGAGCTGTCTCAAGTGATTGCCGATCCGCAGCTTGCGACGAAAGGCCTGCTCGGCACATTTGACGACGGCGACCTAGGTGCTTTGCACTATCTCAAGCCCGCATTTGTCGCGGCCTCAATGAGCGAGGCCGCGCCTAAGCGAGCCCCTCATATCGGGGAACACAGTCGAGAGATTATGCGAGAACTCGGCATGGCCGACGGCGACATACAGTTGCTCGTCGACCAGCATATTGTGGGTGATCGTGTTGGCGACGACTAAGCGTCATTGAGGTACCAGCGCGTGCCGCAGATGTTGACCTGATTATCGCTTACATAGGCTTTGCGGGCCTTGGCTTCGCGGAGAATATGCTCCCGGTCCGCCACGGCGATGTCGAGCCCCCCCAGACCGGGTCCACGCCCATCGGTGACCGCGACGAAACGCAGTACGACGTTATTGAAGGCGATGGTTGGATTGCCATCAGCATCATGCTCAACGGGCAAATCGGTGCATCTGGCCCATAAATCTGCCAACGCCTCTGGTTCATCGCCCTGTAGCTCCACCCCAACGAAGTCCAGCGTGACGTCCTGCTTAACCTGATGCTCCCAGCCGGTACCGCCTACCGGATTCCAGCGTCCGTTGAAGTCTTCTTCGGCGTCGTATTCCAGCTCGAGAAATGCGGCCTTTAAATCACCCGGATGCAGCTGGGTGAGCGTCCATTGATCGCTGGTGTGTTCGTGAGCGACGCGCACGCCGTTGTCTAGCGCGCACTGGCGCAGGCGTTGATGCTCCGGCAGCGTATCTATTTGGGTGATCACCATGTAACCACCGTCGCCACTGCGTCTGTCCAAATAGCGACCGCCCGCCGTATTTTCTTGAATTGGAGCGACTACCTCGAGGAAGTTGCGGCCGATGGGCATTAGGTTATTTTCAAGGCCAAATTTGCCCACACCCGGATCTACGTAGCAGCTGTTGATGCCCAGAATGCTGCGCAGGTCGTCGATGACTGGCTCAAGTTCATGGGCAACCAAGCAAATTTGTCGTAGCTGAATGGTCATCGTTTTTCTCCCCGTCGTCTTTGTAGCGAATCTATTGCTGACAAACCCTGCTTAGTTCGAGCCAAAGCTCTTTTGGCGCGTAGGTAGGGGCACAAAATCGCCCTCGCGTTTTTCCGCATTGGCCATCATGGCTTCCTGCATTTCCTGACTTTGCAGGAATGATGCGTTCCAGATCGCGATGTAATCCAACGTATCAGCCGTGGTGTGATCCTTGGAGTAGTTGATCAAATGCTTGCAGCCATAAACCGCCAGCGGTGCCTTTGAGGCAATTTCTGCGGCAATGGTCATGACACCTGCGAGCATTTCTTCATGATTAGCAAAGACGCGATTGACCAAGCCCGTGCTCAGCGCTTCGTCGGCTGGCATACGTCGTCCGGTGTAGGCGAGTTCCCGCACCAGACCTTCGGGCATTTGCTGTACCAGTCGTGGAAAGGTACCAACGTCGGCGGTCATACCGATGTTGATCTCAAAAATTGTAAAGAAGGCGTCTTGGGTGCAGTAACGCATATCGCATGCCGTCACCATATCGAGCCCGCCGCCAACGCAGCCGCCTTGAATCGCGGCCAAAACAGGTATGCGGCAGGCTTCCAGCGCATTGAATGCATCTTGCGTTTTGCGCGCGGTGTCATAAAACGCTGCACCGTGGCGGATGCGCTCGCGCTTGGCTTCTTCGGCGCTCAAGCCGCCCTGCGGCGCGAACGCGTTGAGATCCATGCCGGCGGTAAATACCGGGCCGCTGGAAGAAATGACGATAGCGCGGGCTCGTGAGTTGCTGTCAATGTCGCGCACGACATGGGGCAGATCTTCCCAAAACGAAGGAATCATACTGTTGCGCTTTTCTGGGCGATTCAAACAAATATGGGCAACGTTGTTTTCAATACTGAGATCGAAAGTCTCGAAATGCTGATTCGTCTGCTCACTCATAGCGCTCCCCAATGCATGGCTTATTAATTTCGCCTGAGTATAAGCGCAGTCGGTCGCTGGGGTCAGCCGCTAATGTTTCGCCACGCAGGTCGCATGGGCGACTGAAGGCGGCGACGACACTAGCCAAAGAATAGCTGGTTCAGATAGCGGCCCGGCGCCAGTGTGAATGCGCCTGCCACTAAAATACCGCCGAAGTAGACCCCGGCCATGGCGAATTTGTGGCTGATCACGTTGTGGTTTCTGGCCGCGTAGTAGGCCCGTGGCACCGACACGAGCACCAGCAAGGAGAGCAAATGAATCCACCCAAAATGACCGAAGAACTGTGGACCAACGGTAGCGGGAATGAACAGGCTCGCCAGCGCGGTGACGAGCATCAGCGTCATATAAATTTTGCCGAGCAGCCGATGGTTCGCGGTGCCTTTTGCCCAAAATATCAGGTAAGTGCCTAGTATTGCAGCGGGAGCCACGGTGGCGAGGTGCAGGGTCATCATAGGTGTGAGCATGGTTCGGCCGAGCAAAAAAATATCCTTAGACATGTTAGAGAGTTTCATGCGGCTGGCAATTAGCGCAACGAAGAGATCACCTCTGGGCTTTGCATTTTTGAAGCACTTGTTAAGCTCTTCACAACTTAACTGATCGGGAGAGCAATCATGGAATCGAATATTGATACGGGCACCGAGGACTTACTGGCGAACTTAGACGAAGGCGTTCTGACGTTGACGCTCAACCGTCCACAAGCGCGTAACGCCATGAGTGGAGAGATGACCGCGGCGCTGGCGCAGCAGTTGGCAGATGCGGAACTCAATACCAAGGTACGCTGTGTCGTACTCACTGGTGCAGGTAAGGGCTTTTGTGCCGGTGGCGACGTTAAGGGTATGGCCGCCAGCGGTGACGGAACTGTCGGCGACAACACCATCGACGGCGCCATTCATCGGCAGCGGGTGAACCAGCGTGCTACCGCTGGCAAGCTCTACAGCATGCCAAAGCCTACCATCGCCTCACTGCCCGGAGCCGCTGCGGGTGCGGGACTTTCATTGGCGCTGGCCTGTGACATGCGCGTGATGGCGAGCAACGCCATTATGACCACGGCCTTTGCACGCGTAGGTTTCTCCGGGGACTACGGTGGCACATTCTTTATGTCTCAACTGATCGGCACAGCGAAGGCGCGGCAGCTGTACTTTATGTCTGAGCGGGTGAGTGCCGAAGAGGCGCTGAGTTTGGGGCTGACAAATTGGGTTTGCGAGCCCGACGAGTTGGCGGCGAAAACCCAAGAAATCGCAGCGCAGCTCGCTGTTGGCCCAGCCGTAGCCTATCGCTACATGAAGGAAAACTTCGCCCGGGCCATGTCCTCTGGCGACGTAGACGACTGCCTCGATTTAGAAGCCACCCACCATGTGCACTGTGGTCAGACCCAAGACCACAAGAACGCGACCAAGGCCTTTGTCGAGAAGCGTGAACCAACGTTTATTGGTCGATAACAGACGACCTCGTCGGGCCGGCAGTCTGCGCCGGCTCGAGTTTTCCCGGCCTTTTACTCATGGGCGCGCTTGCAGCTCATTCCTCGAGCAGAAAATCTAAGAATGCTTGCGCTCTTTTGGGCTGGGCACCATTTCTTAGCAGCACGACGCCCTGCGCGATGGGCTGGTGCATACGCTCATCAATGATCCGATACCGATTGTTCGGCACCTGTTGCTCGCGCACCTGAGATAGGGCGACGAACCCTGCGTCGGCGTTGCCTGTTTTGACCATGGCAAAAACTTGGCCGACGTTTTCGGCGGTGACGACGGTCTTATCAGTGGGCGGCTGCCAGCGCAGATACTGCAGCGACTGCTTGGCCGCCAGTCCATAAGGAGCGAGTTGGGGATTCGCCACAGCAAGTCGAGCAATCTGCTCAAGCTGCTGGCCCAGTTCTTCGTGTGTGTTGTGTTTGGGGTGCCAGAGCACTAGGCGACCGGTGGTGTAGGTTTGGCTCGGACCCAGAGTGATGCCGCTAGCCGCGAGCTTTTGCGGTCGCTCAACGTCTGCGGCGAAAAACAGATCGAATGGCGCGCCGCTTTGAATTTGCGCAAAGAGTTTACCGGTGGAGCCAATGCTCATACTGATTGTTCGGGTATCCCCTGTGTTTGCTTGGTAGCGAGCCACCGACTTGTTTAGCGCGTTGGCGTAATTGCTGGCAACGGCGATGCGCAAAGGAACGTCGGCTAAAAGAGCGCTTTGACCGACCAGTAAAACGCTGAGCAGGAGTAATCGGGTGATCATGAATTGGCCGAATCGACTCGTCATTACTTAAGTATCGGTTATCATGGCTGAAGAGCGAGGCGGAGGGGAATCCAATTGCTCAAGACAGCATTTTTCTCTTTTTCGAAAAAAAGTGCAGGCCTGTGTCTGCAGCATCGGCTGTATTTGCTACTCCTCCCGTATTTCAAAAAATTCAGTTGAAGTTGAACGACGTAAGGATTGATCACCAATGACCGATCAGAACGAAAACCAAGCGACCCCAGAGCAACCAGCCACCGCAAAAGCTGAACCCACCGCGCGCTCCATGCGCACGGTCGCCATGACCGCCCTTGGCGGCACCAGTATTGAATGGTACGACTTCTTTATTTACGGCACGGCAGCGGCACTGGTCTTCCCGACCCTATTCTTTGCCGAGGACATGCCGCGTTATGTGAGCCTAATCGCTTCGTTCAGCACTTTCGCTGTAGGTTTCTTGGCCCGCCCGGTTGGTGGTGTGGTATTTGGTCACTTTGGTGATCGAGTTGGGCGCAAGGCCGCACTGGTCACTGCATTGATGATGATGGGTGTCGCCACAACGTTGATTGGGTTACTGCCTGGCTATGCGGACATAGGGCCGCTGGCGCCGCTGCTGCTGATATTTTTGCGCTTCGTGCAGGGATTGGCTGTGGGTGGTCAATGGGGTGGTGCAATGCTGTTGGTGACAGAGAACGCGCCCTCGAATCAGCGCGGATTTTATGGCGCTTTTGCGCAAGTAGGTGCACCAGCTGGTCTAGTACTGGCGAACCTCGCGTTCCTAGCGGTGAGCGGTAGCTTGTCCGATGAGGCCTTTATGGATTGGGGTTGGCGCGTGCCCTTTATTTCAAGCGTTCTGCTCATTGGTTTGAGTTTGTACGTGCAGCTAAAACTTGAAGACACCGAGGCATTCAAAGAGCTGGCGGAAGCGTCAGAGCCTGCGGCAGCGAAGCCACGCTCGCCAGTTGTACAGGCACTCAAAACCTATCCTCGTGAAATTGGTCTGGCGGCGGGATCGTTCCTGGGCGTACAGGTAACGTTTTATATATGCGTGGCGTGGATTATCTCCTATGGCAACGACCCTGAAGGGCTGAATATTGCCCGCTCAGACATGCTGACTGCGGTGTTGATCAGCACCATGTTTGCGATACCGGCGAACTTTATTTTTGGTGCTTGGTCAGATCGCCATGGGCGCCGAGGCATCTATAAGTTGGGGGCCATTTTGACCGGCCTGTGGGCATTCGCCATGTTCGCGCTGATCGATACCGGTGATTGGTTGCTGATTACCTTTGCTTTGTCTGTGGCCCACGTACTGGTCTCGATGATGTATGGCCCCCAGGCTGCGCTTCTTGCCGAACTTTTTAGTACCGAAGTTCGATACTCCGGGGCGTCGCTGGGCTATCAGTTAGGGGCAATCTTGGGTGGTGGTTTTGCACCGATTATTGCGACCAGTTTGCTCATCTTCGCTGGCAGTTCGATGTGGGTGGCAGGCTATATTGCGCTAGCCAACGCGTTGACGTGGTTTTCAATCAACGCGTTGAAAGAAAACCATGTAAAAGACTTGGATTCTGTCGCCTAGGGTGCGGCAGGCGCGGCGAAGAGCTGCTCCAAAGCTACCCTCTAGAGCAGTAGCCCGGGTTATCGATACGCCAAAAAGCCTTGGCTGATGGCTTCTTGTCCCTCGGCATTCAGCACGCGATAACCGATGCAGCCGTCCACTGGATGACCGATCTCAAGCTCAATATCGCTGGGCATTAGCACCATGGCGGCAAAACGCCCGCCGAGCCGTGTGACTCGATCAGGGTCTCCACCTAAACAGTGATCAACTAGGGCGCTGATCGCCAGCGCCAGTGTCGCAGTGCCGTGCAAAATGATGTCGGGTAAGCCCGCAGCTAGGGCGACCGCTTTGTCAGTGTGAATGGGGTTCCAAATATGGGCGCACTCGCTGTAGCTGTGAGCAAGCCCGCCATCAACGGCGATCGTGACGGTTTTTGCCAAGTCGAATGCTGCGGCTTGGGCTGGCAGTGACGGTGTCGGCATGGCTATCGAGTTACCGTCGACGGTGACTTCAACCCCTCGATAAATGCTGGTTTGGTAGGTTTGGCAAACCAATTCATCGTGCTCGTCCCAAGTATCCAAGCGCATCACCGACGCCGCACCGGGCCGTATGCCCTGAACATCCACAACTGTGGCGTTAGTGCGCAGGGTCTCGTCAGCGCGGATGGGTCTGTAGAGATGCAGATCGTGGGCGGCGTGCACACCCATGGCGGATTCGCTGTCGGTCAAACCACGGCTACCTGCCAGTGCTCGAGTCGCCAGTATCGCAGGCCACTCAAGGCAGACGGGAAACACCGGGTGTCCGACAATCGCCTTGGTGGTGTCCATATAGTGCGGATTGAGATCGCCCAAGCTTGCGGCATAGGCCATCAGCCAGCGCGCATCCACTTGATGCTCAACTGTCTGGGTCTGCGTGCCAATGGTGTCAGTGCTTAACGGCATGAGTCTGCTCCGGCGTTTTTTTGCGCGCAAAAGTGTACCGCGATGTGTTCAGTCTCGGGATCGGTTTTGCAGCGGCAAAATCGACCGGGTTGTGGTTAAGATACGGCTGGCTTTTATTGGGGAGTTACAATGCGCGTAAGGCAGATGGCCGCGCCCTTGGGGGCGGTAGTGGAAGATTTAGATGTGCGCACCATCGATGCAGAAACCGCGAAAGCGTTGAACCAACTCTTTTGTCAGCATCACGTGCTGGTTTTTCCGCAGCAAGATTTAACGCCCGACGATCAAATTGCCTTTGCCGAGCACTGGGGCGAACTCATACCCTTTCCCTACGGTAGCCTGCCCGGCTATCCCAACATAATTGAGCTGCGTAACCGTGGTAAGTCACGGGATGTGAATCAGCATTGGCACTCGGATATGACCTACGACCCAGCGCCGCCCAAACTCACCATGCTTTACGCACTGGAAGCCCCAGCCATTGGCGGTGAAACGGCCTTTGCCAATCAAGTATTGGCCTATCAAGAACTCAGTATCGGCATGAAAGCCTTGGTGGATTCGTTGATCGCTAAGCACTCGGCAAAAGATCTTGCGCGGCTGTACGGCCAAGACCCCGAGCAGGCGTCTGAGGCGGAACATCCTGCAGTGCGCACTCACGATGAGACCGGTGAACGCGCGCTTTACGTATGTCGCGCCTTTACCCGCCAGTTTCGTGACTGGTCGCGACAGGAGAGCAAAGTGTTGCTGGATTATCTGTATGAGCACTGCGTGCGTCCGGAGTATCAAGCGCGTCATCAATGGCAAGCTGGGGATTTGGTGATGTGGGATAACCGCTGCTTGCTGCACTACGCGGTGCACGACCACGGCGATAATCCTCGCCTAATTCACCGCCTTCAGGTTCGCGGGGTCGCACCGGTATGAGCATCGATTATGCCGACGCCCTTAGCCGTCACTCAGAGACTGTGCTGGCGGATGAGCAGGCCTTCGCCGATATGTGGCTGCAACAAGTTGCCCCGCTTTCCTCGCGAGTAACCCAGGCGGTGCATGGGGGCTTGCTGGCTGACCGGCTGGCTTGGGTGTTTGTGGCGGGGTATCAGTGCGCCTTACGACACACGTTTGCGCAGTTGCCCGCTGACAGCATGGCCGCATTCGCGGTATCTGAAGACCGCAAGGGTGAGCCTCCATTGCCCGGTGTTACCGCCACAGTACTCAACGGCGAAACTAAGGTCAGCGGGTACAAAACGTGGGTGGCTTGCTGTGCAACGCTATCTCATCTCGTCATCAAATCTGATCGTGGAGATAAGGCCAACTACTATTGCCTCGAGCGCAGCAGTCATGGACTGACGCTCACGCCCAAGTATGGAGCGTTTCTAGCAGAGATGAGCCAAGGCGTGGCTGAGCTGAACGCAGTCACCGTCGCGACACCCTTAGATGCCAGTCAGGTCAGCCACTTTGGTCTACGAGAGACGCTCTATATTTATATGGCGTTTTGCGCGTGGGCCGGCAAATTTTCTGAGAGCGCAGAACCTTGTGAGGCGTTAATCCATCGGCTGGCGCAGCTTGTCGAACAACCGCCCAAAGATGAAGCGGGGCTTGCCGAACTCAAGTCGGTAGACGAAGCGGTGCAGGTGCTGCGCGGGACGATTCCCGCTACAGCGGCAGCCAACTACGAACAAGATCAACGCCTCATTGCTATGTATTCGCCGGGCATTCAAAGGCGCGAACCACAGTAACCTCTCAGGATACGACCGAGCCACCATCACATGTGATGATGTCGCCGACGGTAAAGCCGCAAGCACGAGAACTGAGGAAGATGGCTAGACCGGCAATATCTTCCGGGCTGCCGACGCGGCCTCGAGGGTTACTTTTGCCCAGTGCGTCCCAGTCGGTGTTCTCGGTATCGCCGCCCGCACCGACGCCAGCGCTGAGCATGTAGGTGGGGAAGGGTCCTGGCGCGATGCCATTGACGATAATGTTGCGCTTAATCAGGTGTGCGGCCAGCACGCGGGTGAGGTGGTGTACCGCGGCTTTTGACGGGCCATAAGAAAAATTGTCGAAGATGGGTGTTTTGATGCCGTCGATAGAGCCGACATTGATGACATGTGAGGGTGCGTCATGGGCGGCGTTTTGCTCCAGCAGCGGTAGCAGCTTCTGGGTCAAGAAAAAGACGCCCTTTACATTGGTGTCCATGACTTTGTCCCAACCCACTTCGGGGAATTCCTCTAGCGGTGCGCCCCAGGCAACGCCGGCGTTATTCACCAGGACATCAACGTGGGATTCTTTGCTCGATAACTCGCTGACAAATCCCTCGATGCCTTCAAGGGTTGCCATGTCGGCTGGAATAGAGAGGCATTCTCCGCTCCAGGTCTCGGCTAATCGCTGGGCGGTTGCATCGCAAACTGTTGCCTTGCGCGAGGTGATGTAGACCTTGGCGCCATTGGCCAGATAGCCTGCGGCAATCATCTCGCCGATCCCTCGCGAGCCACCGGTGACCACAACAACCTTGCCTTCGACTGAGAATAAATTTTTCATTGCGCGATTCCTTGAACGAGTGTTTTTGATGGCCTGTTGAGGTGCTGTCGATGTCTGGGTGTTACGTTAATTCGCCAACGATTTTTATCATTTCATCGCGGCTGGCGCTGCGCTGAATGCGCGCGGCGGCATTCTTTTTGCGACCGCGTAACATATAGCGGAACACCGTGTTTCTGATGCGCTTGTCTTTTAAAAAGCTGCCGGGTTTTTCAACCAGATTTACCGTCCGCATGATGCCCCGATGCACGTGTAGCTGGTACTTGGCCGCCGCTACCAAGGCGTCGCCAAAGGCCAGAGCAAACCACTGTTTGATAGATTTAGCTCTGTCTAAACTGCGTCCTTCACGAGCAGCAGCGGCTTTCTTAATGCCGTTTTTGTCTTCATTAAGACTGGCATTAAAGATGGGTCGGATTTCTTCTTCGGTTTTGGCTTTGAAAGCCAGCGCCCGCTGCCAAGGATCTGACTCACTGCTGAGTACTTCGCTGAGTAAGTGGGCATGCAGGGTGCCCGTGCTACAGCCGCGGCCGTAGAGCGGATTGGTGCGTGCCGCGGCGTCGCCAACGGCGAAGTAGTTCAACAACTTGGGACTTTCATCGCTTGGAATGTAGTCCCGCCAAACCGCGTGGATCTCACCGATGCCAAACGGCGCCGTGGTGGGCGTGGCGGCCGCGGGGGTTATCCAAGGCACGAGACCGGGAATGTTCATGCAAATCTGGTTGAACTTGTCGCCGTCTTTCACCGCCTCGCGTAGTTCGGTCTCCTCATTCGGTAGACACACGATGATGGCGAAATGACCGTTATCACCGGGAAAAACCCCGTATTTCAAATAACCCAAATCACCAGCAGAAGGGTTCTCGCTGTCGCGTTTCGGCTCACTAACGCCCTCATTCAAGGCGTAGTGTCGGGTGTAATAGACAATCTCGGCATCGTCGCGCTGTTCGACAATGTCCGCACCTTTGTGCTGCAGCCACTGATAGAACTTATCTGCTCTGCCGGACGCGTTGACGATGATGTCTGCGCTGTGGGTCGACTTAGTATTTTGATTGTGTCGGTCAGTTAACTCTAAGCCTGTGACAGTGAGAGTTGGTTTGCCTTGCACCGACTGGGCTTCCTCGACGATGACATCGGTAACATAGGTCTGGCTTTGAATACGCAAGTTAGGTTCGCGGGCAACGTAGTGGCGCAGCACGGTTTCTATCGTTGCTCGCCGACATAGCAGCATCCACAATTTTTCATCGCCGGCCTCGGGCTGATATTGGTCGGCCAGATGATCGGGCACCATGTCTTCAAAGGTCAGTTTGCGCGCGCCGGCGGCCAGCAACTCATCCAGTAAGTCCGGATACTTCTCGCCCAGCACACTGCACATTAAGCCAAGGAATGCATGAGGGTGGCGAAACTGTGCAGCCCCGCGACGCTGCCAAGAGAAAAATGCCTCTTCTGCATTGCCTTGCGGTGGCGGTACATCGCGCTCAAACAGTGTGACGTCAAAACCTTGGCGCGCCAGCGAAAGGCCAGTGAAGAGGCCACAGATGCCGGCGCCGACAACAGCGATGGACTGGTTCATGATTTTGCTCTTATTTTTTTAGCCGACGAACGTTAGCAAAGCCTGTGGCGTTGAGGAAATAGGAGACGCGCTTGAGGTATGGGATTTCTGTTATAAAAGCGGTCTGAGATTTAACCACTAAGAATGAGGGAGAGGGATGTTAAAAGCGGTTCAGTTGGGTAGCAGTGGTCTTCGCGTGTCTGAGCTTTGCCTTGGCACCATGAACTTTGGTATTCCCGGTCGGGGACACCAAGGCGACTGGACGTTGACGCTAGACGAAGCGAAACCCATCGTTAAAGCAGCCATAGACCATGGTCTTTTTTACTTTGACTGCGCTGATATCTACGGCCTTGGCGCTTCTGAAGAAGTTGTCGGTGCGTTGCTGAAGGAGCTACTGCCTCGCGATGAGTACGTGCTGGCAACGAAAATCGCCATGCCCATGGGCCGCGGCGCCAACCAAGGTGGGCTGTCACGCAAGCATGTTCGTGAAGGCATCGACGCCTGCCTGCAGCGCACGGGCCATGACTATATCGATCACTTGGTCATCCACCGCCACCCTCACGGTATTCCGAACGCAGCGCACACGCCCATCGAAGAAACGTTAGAAGCGCTTCACGATGCAGTCAAAGCCGGCAAGGTGCTGTATCTCGGCGGCTCCTCGATGTTTGCTTGGCAGTTTGCCGAGCTGCAGCTCACCGCAAAGATGAATAACTGGACGCCATTTGTGTCGATGCAGAATCACCTTAACTTGGTGTACCGAGAGGAAGAGCGCGAAATGAATCCATACTGCGCCAGCACTGGTGTAGCGCTCACACCTTGGTCGCCGCTGGCGCGGGGCATTTTAGCGGGGTCCTACCAAGGCGGGTTTGGTGGCGGCAGTACCAATCGATCACAAGGGCAGGATCGCAAGCGTACAGAAAGTCTTTATCACGGCGATCATGTGTTCCCAATCGCCGAGCGCGTGATCGAAACCGCGACGAAATATGAATGCTCGCCGGCGCAAATTGCTGTCGCTTGGCTGATGAACAAGCCTGAAGTGACCTCGCCCATTGTTGGCGTATCCAAGGTTAGCCAGCTTGATGATTTAGTGGCGGCGGCGGCCATTGAGCTAGCCAGCGAAGACATGGCTTATTTGGAAGAACTCTACCGGCCTGTGGAAAACTTGTTGTCCATTGGCTCCAGCTAGGCACATTCGCGAGACGAATCGGGGGGCAGGTATGCATATTGAACCAATACAAACTACCCAGACGACGGCTTTTGGCGCGACAGTTACTGGGGTGGATTTGAACCGCCTAGGCGATGATGAGTGGGCGGTTATCGAGACTGCTTGGTACGAACATGCGGTGCTGGTGTTTCCGAATCAGCATGTGGAAGAGCCCGCCCATGTCGCGCTGGGGGAACGCATTGGCGACCTAGAACAGTTTGTGGCGGATCAAAAGTCCGTACCGATCAGCAACCGTAGGGTAGACGGCAGTGCGGTAGATCCAAATAGCGATCACTTCCAAATTTTGAAAGGTAATGAAGGCTGGCATACCGATAGCACTTACATGCCGCTATCTGCACGGGCCTCGATTTTGGCTGCTCAAGTGGTACCCACAGAGGGTGGCCAAACCGAGTGGGCCGATATGCGCGCTGCCTACGATGCCCTCGATGATGAAACTCGCGAGCAAATCGCTGACCTAGCTGCCTACCACTCATTGTTCTACAGCCAGTCCAAGGTTGGGCATAAACCCGCCGTGGGGGCTTCCTACGGCCTGAGCGACCAAGACATCCCCTTGCGGCCATTGGTCAAGGTGCACCCGGTCACCCAGCGTCCCGCCCTGTTTATTGGGCGCCATGCTTATGGCATACCGGGGCTATCGCAGGCTGAGTCTGAGGCACTGCTTGAGCGCTTGACGGCTTTCGCCTGTCAGTCGCCTAGGGTATTTGCCCACGCTTGGGAGCCTGGCGACGTTGTGATGTGGGATAACCGCTGTGTGCTGCATCGTGCGCGGCCCTATGACTATGCCAAGCCGCGTGTCATGCGGCATGTGCGGGTTGCTGGCGATCCCATCACCGAGGCAGGTATCCAAAACTAGCGCTGACGAGCTCTTGAGGCCACAAAGGGCCGATTGTTTGGCAAAAGTGCGATCGCAGTGTTGGCAGTCATTGTGACTGCGTCCTGCCCGTGTTCCCTTCTCTGCACATCAACTTTGTGGAGAAATCACAATGCGGCTTTTCCTAACGAGTCTTTTGCTGGCGGCGGCCCCGTTATTTGGCTTTGCCGAAGATCCGCCAAAGCAACCTGCGGTAACAGTAGACGTGTTTGCCGGCGAGGTCGCAACGGTCAACTCCTACATATTCTCTAACGGCCAATCCATGATCGTTATG
>SHAE01000029.1 GCA_004213835.1 OM182 bacterium
TGAGCGTTTAGCAGTGCGGTAAAACGCTCTACGGTTGCGTATTCCTCTGGGTAGCGCTCGCCATAGCGTGCCAGCGCTTCCAGCAGTTTGCGTCGCTGCATTGGAATCCTTATCCTCGATTCGCTCTAAACCTTAGCGCATGTCTACTTACTGTGTTCGGGTTGTTGGCAATTTAGTTCTACATTTTCGTCGTAAAGAGGAGAGAGACATGCTCGCAGCGATCGCCAAGCTCAACGTGCGTGAGGGGAAGGAAGAAGAATTTGAGGCAGTCATGCTGGACCTAGCCGCCAAGGTGAATGCCAATGAACCTGGCTGCCATTTGTACAAGCTTTGCAAAGATGCCGACGGTGGCTACACGGTTATGGAAATGTACGAAGACGAAGACGCCATGGCGGCACATGTTGCTTCGGAGCACTTCAAAGCCTCAGGCGCTGGCTTCAAAGGTTTGATGGGTGGGCCTCCAGAAATCATCCGCATGGAAGTCGTGGGTTAATCCACTCGCCTGCTAGCCCCGGTGCTGTGCCGGGGTCACCTCCACATACCCTACTTTTTACGGCTTGATCTCAAACAGTTCCGCCAGCTGATCGGTCATGGCACCGCCCAGCTGCTCGGCATCGGTAATGGTGACCGCGCGCTTATAATGGTGCGTCACATCATGGCCGATACCAATGGCAACAAGCTCCACTGGCGAATGATCTTCGATCATGCTGATCGCATATTTTAGATGCTGTTCCAAAAAGTTACTGGGGTTCACCAGCAAGGTGGAGTTATCTACCGGCAGGCCATCGGAGATGACCATCATCACCTTGCGCTGCTCTGGCCGCGTGACCACTCGGTTGTGTGCCCAGATCAACGCCTCGCCGTCGATGTTCTCTTTCAGCAGTTCCTCTCGCATCATCAGACCTAGGTTACGTCGGGAGCGCGACCAAGAGTCATCGGCGCTCTTATAAACGATATGCCTTAAGTCGTTGAGACGGCCAGGATTCGATGGCTTGTTATCGTTGATCCAAGCTTCTCGGGATTCACCGCCGCGCCATGCCCGCGTGGTAAATCCTAGAATCTCCACCCGCACAGAACAGCGCTCTAGCGTACGACCCATAATGTCGGCACACATCGCGGCTATGGTGATCGAGCGTCCGCGCATGGAGCCCGAGCTGTCGATTAGCAGCGTAACGACGGTATCGCGGAACTTGGTCTCTTTTTCTTGCTTGTAGGCCAAGGGATTCATGGGATCGACCACCACTTGAGTCAGCCGTGCGGCATCTAAAATGCCCTCCTCAAGATCAAACTCCCAGGTGCGGTTTTGCTTTGCCATCAGTCGGCGCTGCAGGCGGTTGGCCAGCTTCGAGGTGGCATGCTGAAGCGACAGCAACTGCTGATCGAGTAACTGGCGCAGCCGAATCAGTTCGTCGGCATCACACAGATCCTCTGCCTTAATAATCTCGTCAAAGCGTTCGGTATAGGCTTGGTAATTGTTGTCGACAGGAATGCGTCCAGCGTCGTCCGGCATCGGCATCGGCGCCTCGTCCGGATCAGTCTCGCCGGCGCCCTCTTCCATGTCCGCATGGGCATCCATCTCCACCGTGGTGGCGTCGCCATCGCTGTTTTCTTCGCCAGCGGAATCTTCATCGAGCACCACGTCTTCCGGACTGAACTCCGAATCCGCTTCTTCGGACTGGTCCATGGTGTCCATGTCTTCGGGATTGGTCTCGCCCTCATTGGGGTCGGTAAGATCAATGGGCAGACCAAGGTCAGCGATGATATTGCGGCACAAGTTGGCGAAGGCGTCTTGATCGGTGACATGATCACGCAACGCCTCGATATGCTCGCCAGCATTTTCCAGCACATGCTCGCGCCAGTACTGCACCACATGCTCGGCACTGGGTGGTAGCTCGCGACCCGTCAACTGCTGACGCACCAGCAACCCGACAGCGACGGAAAGCGGCGCATCAGTTTCAGCGGTGATGGTATCGAAGGCCGCTTGTTTACACTGCACTTCAAGATGCGCGTCAAGATTTTGCGCCACGCCCTTCATGCGCATGGCGCCGATGGAGGCGATGCGGGCAGATTCTATCCACTCAAACATTTCTTGCGCCGGTCCGCCCTCGGGGCTGTAGCGCGCATGCAGTTGGGCATTGTGATGACGAAAGCGCAGGGCAAATTCATCGCCAACCCCGCGCACCGCATCGATTTCGGTCTGGCCTGCACCCACGGCAGGCACAGGCAGGCGTAGCGTGCCCCCGCGCACGACGGGCGGGCCCGCACCGAACACCACGTCAAGTTCATCATCGCCAGCGATGGCGCGAATGGTCGCGGTGGTCGCCCGCTTGAACGGCTCCATGGGGTTTTCTGCGTCAGACATAGGGCGCTTAGGCTGACTTCAGCGTAATGCCTGCGGTCGCATCGCCCAGATCTTCACCCATGCAGCGCTGGTAGTACTCGGCAACAATTGCCCGCTCCAGTTCGTCGCACTTGTTTAAGAACGTCACCCGGAAGGCGAACCCGACGTCGCCAAAAATTTCAGCATTTTGCGCCCATGTAAGCACGGTTCGCGGTGACATCACGGTGGATACATCGCCGTTCACGAAGCCCTTACGGGTCAATTCAGCAACGCTCACCATGTTGCCGATCACGCGTTTGCTGTCATCGCTTGCTTGGTAGGAGGGCACCTTGCCAAGCACGATATTGCTCTCGGCTTCATGCTCTAGGTAGTTCAGCGTGGAAACGATGCTCCAGCGGTCCATTTGGCCTTGGTTAATTTGCTGGGTGCCATGGTACAAACCTGTGGTGTCACCCAAGCCAACGGTATTGGTCGTTGCAAACAAACGAAAGTGCGAATGTGGCGTAATAACCTTGTTTTGATCGAGTAGCGTGAGCTTACCTTCAACTTCCAGTATCCGCTGAATCACGAACATGACGTCCGGGCGACCGGCATCGTACTCATCAAACACCAAGGCCACCGGATTCTGCAGCGCCCATGGCAGGATGCCTTCACGGAATTCGGTAATTTGCTTGCCATCCTGCAGCACGATGGCGTCCTTGCCGATCAGGTCGATACGCGAAATATGGCTGTCGAGGTTAATGCGAATGCACGGCCAGTTGAGCCGCGCGGCAACTTGCTCGATGTGCGTGGACTTACCCGTGCCATGATAGCCCTGCACCATGACGCGGCGGTTGTGAGCAAAACCGGCCAAAATGGCGAGGGTGGTATCGCGGTCAAAGCGGTAGTCGGGATCAGCATCGGGCACATACTCGGAACGCTCACTAAAGGCGGGCACCATCAGGTCTTGATCAATTGCGAATACCTCGCGCACACTCACTTGTGTATCAGGAGTCATGTGCGGGTTAAGTCCTGAAGCATTGTGGTCCGTCACTGCTGTTCCTATCTTCTGATTAGCAAACCAACATTGTAGAGAACCCACCTAAAAAGGGCAGTAGAAAGATGGCAACCGTCCAACTTGTCAGACACGGAAAAGCAGCCGCCGGATTTGGCGCCCATCCAGACCCGGGCTTGGATGATTTAGGTCGCCGTCAGGCGGCGGCTGTGGCGGCGATGCTTAATGCACAGCACAGCCAGCGCCCCGAACTGCTCTCAAGCCCAATGGCTCGGGCCTTTGAAACCGCGCAGGCGCTGGCGGATATCTGGCAGGTACCCATCGACGTCGAGCCACGGGTGGCGGAAATTCCATCACCGACAAAGGATCTTGAGGCCAGAGCCAGTTGGCTCAGCCAAGCCATGGCAGGTAATTGGTCACAGTTGGACGCCTCAGTACAACAGTGGCGTCAGGAGCTGGCGGACTTTCTACTCAGCTGCGAGCAGGACTGTATTATTTTCAGCCATTATGTAGCGATCAACGCGGCAGTCGGGGCGGCCATGAAAGACGACCGCATGCGCATCTTCGGGCCTGACAATTGCTCGGTAACGACCCTTGATAATGCTGGCGGCAAGCTCAGTGTGATCGAGCTGGGGCAGGTTGCAGACACGCATATTAACTGACGGGTTTCGATCCGATAGGCACCCGATTGACCTCTTGAGCAGTCGATACAAACCAGCGATCGCAAGCCGCCGATACCAACCCGTCATTGCGAGCCACCCGCAGGTGGCGCGGCAATCCATGTCTCTAAACGTCTAGCTGCCTACTTATCATCTGGCCAATGCTAGCGACCCTTTAACTTTCTCTGGTAGTAGGACGGCGGTCGTTGACCCGGCTGCTGCGCCATAGACAGCAGCAGTTGCTCCAGCCCAAGCCACGCGTCGCCCAGCCGCTGTCCTTTGCCTTGTTGGTCGAGCACGGCGCATTCCGCCAGCAATGCCTTAGCAGAGGGTCCGCGCCTGGCAAAGGCCTCCAAGGTACGTGCGCGTGCTGGCGGCAAACCGCGCGTTTCACCAAGGCGCCGCAATTGGCTGGTCAGCGCACCCAGCACGGCAAACAGCGCGCCCTTATCTTCACGCAGCACACTCAGAATTTTGCTCACCCGAGAGCCCTGCCCAGCCATGGCCGCATCAATCAAATCGAAGCTGTTGAATCGCGACGTATCCTCCAAGCAACTCAACAGGGCTTCTTGGGAAACTGGCTGAGCTAGATTTTGCAGCGCAAGCTTTTCAACCTCTTGGGCCGCGGCCAGCAGGTTGCCTTCGACGCGCTCAGCGAGAGCCTGCAGTGCCTGCGGCTCCAAGGTCAGCCCCTTAGCTTGAAGCCGTTTTTCTAACCAAGGGGGTAACTCTCGCGGCGCCAAAGGCCAGATCAGGACCACGGTGCCAGCACCTTCAAGGGCTTTGAACCAGGCGCTGCTGCGCTGTCGCGGCTGCAGGCGTTCGGTACGAATCAATAACAGGGTGTCGGGATTGCCAACGCTGCCGTCTGCCCAATCGCGCAATACCTGGGCGCCTTCTTTGTCGAATTTACCCGCAGGGATGCGCAGATCGAGGACTTTACGTTCGGCGAACAAGGACATGCTGGCGGCATCATGAGTCACGTCGTGCCATTTGAAACCGGTCTCTACGTGATGAATGGAGCGTTCTGTAAAACCTTGCTCTCGCGCTTTTTGCAGCACCGCGTCGCAGGCCTCTTGCACCAGTAACGTCTCATCGCCACTGATGAGGTAAATACCCTGCAGCGATTGCTGTAGAGCGGCGCCAAGTTGGTCTGGCCTAAGCGGCATCTCGTTCAATCATGATTTCGATTTCTTCCGTGCGGCTGGTGCGTTCTGCGTCGCCTGTTTCCGCGCTGGGATCACGTCGCGTCACAACGCCCAGCGCACGCACCACCTGATCAGCGAGTTTCTGATCGAGACTTTGCTCGGTAGAAGAGCGCTGTTCAAAACTGCCCAGCAACTGGCTTCGGTCTACCCGAAAAACCTGCCGTATTTCCAAGCGAAGCTCATCCGCCAACACCGCCCCCTCACGATCAAGCACACTAAAACTCAGCGTTGAGGTTGAGATTTGTTCCGCCACGCGCAGGTCTACATCCACTGCGCCGTCGATGTTGTCGCGCTGAAAGCTCTGAATCTGCAGGGTAAGTTTCGCTGGACTAGCCTCGCGGTACCCTGCTCGGGCGAGGGTATTTTTCAACACGCGCTGAAAATCCGCATAGGACGGGGCAAGGTTTTGGCCACCGACCAGCCGATAGGTCATATCACCGTCCACACGTTCCGCTAGATTTGCGCCGCGCAGTTGAAAACCACAACCCGTCAGCAACAACACCGACATCACAAGTAACCAACGATTCAGTAACAAACGATTTCGCAACACTGCTTCTACCCCACCACGATATTGACAAGCTTATTGGGCACCACGATCTCTTTGCGCACGGTTTTTCCTTCTAAGTGCCGCTGCACATTCGCGTCCGCCTTGGCCAAGGCCAAGATCGCATCCTTGTCGGCGTCTTTGGCCACATCGACCTGTCCGCGCACCTTGCCGTTCACCTGCACTACTAGAGTCAGGGAATCTTGCTCCAGCGCAGCGGCATCAACGACAGGCCAAGGGTACCCTACCAAGGGTTCGCTCATACCCAGCAGCGCCCAAAGCTCGTGTGCGATATGCGGTGCAATGGGCGAAATAATCAGCACTGCGCTGACCCATGCTTCTTGCACTGCGGCGCGGTCGGCATCGCTTGCAAGCTCGGTCTTAGCCACGGTGTTGAGCAGTTCCATCACCGCCGAGACCACGGTATTAAACTGCTGACGGCGGCCGTAATCGTCGTCGGCTTTTTGCAAGGTCTCATGAGTTTTACGACGCAGAGCTTTGCCAGCGGCGGACAAATCACCCACGTTCAAGCTGGGCACCTCACCCGACGCCACATGTTCATGTACCGCAGTCCACAAACGCTTGAGGAAACGTGCGGCGCCTTCCAAACCGGCTTCGCTCCATTCAAAGGATTGCTCTGGCGGCGCGGCGAACATCATGGCGGTACGCACGGTGTCGGCGCCGTAGCGATCTAACAGTTTTTGTGGGTCGCCAGCGTCGCCTGCAGATTTCGACATTTTCTTGCCGTCCTGCAGCACCATGCCCAGCATCATCAGCTTTTTGAACGGCTCATCGGCCTGCACTAAACCTTCATCGCGCATGAGCTTGAAGTAGAAGCGCGCATACAGCAGATGCAGGATGGCGTGCTCTATGCCGCCCACATAGTGATCGACCGGTGCCCAAAAATTCGCGCGCTCATCCACCATGGCCGATGCATCGGGGGAGGCAAATCGCGCAAAGTACCAAGACGATTCCATAAAGGTGTCGAAGGTATCTGTTTCGCGGCGCGCCGGCGCGCCGCATTTCGGGCAGGGCACGTTAAGGAAGTCTTCCATTTTATGCAGAGGCGATGACACTCCTTCGAAGGTGACCTCGGTAGGCAACACGACAGGCAGGTCTGCTTCAGGCACTGGCTGCACACCACAGCTATCGCAATGAATAACCGGGATAGGGCAACCCCAATAGCGCTGGCGTGAGACACCCCAGTCGCGCAAACGATAGTTGGTGACCGAGCGTCCCGAGCCCTTGGCCTCTAGCGCCGCGACGATGGCCGCAAAAGCGTCATCAAACAGTTTGCCGTCGAATTCGCTAGAGTTCACGAGGCGGCCTTTGTCGGTAAAGGCAGCGTTATCCAGATCACAGGGTTCGTCGCCCGCTGGCGCCACCACCTGAACAATATCGATGCCGTACTTTTTGGCGAATTCCCAGTCTCGCTGATCATGGCCTGGCACCGACATAACCGCGCCAGAGCCGTATTCCATCAGCACAAAGTTGGCCACCCAGACGGGTAACAGCTTGCCCGTAAGCGGGTGGCGCACGGTCAACTCGGTAGGCACACCGGCCTTTTCCATGGTGGCCATGTCTGCTTCGGCAGTGGTGTTCTTTTTACACTCCTCGATAAAGGCCGCCACACTCGCATCGCGTTCAGCTGCCATAGCTGCCATGGGGTGCTCTGCAGCAACCGCGACATAGGTGGCGCCCATTAAGGTATCGGGCCGCGTAGTGAACACGGTGAGTTTGTCCGAAGGGTCATGCTCGGTGACAAAGTCGATTTCTGCGCCTTCAGACCGGCCAATCCAATTGCGCTGCATGCTTTTCACAGACTCTGGCCAACCGGGCATATCGTCCAGATCATCGAGCAGCTCTTTGGCGTAATCGGTGATCTTTAAGAACCACTGGGCCATTTCGCGACGTTCGACCACCGCGCCAGAGCGCCAACCCCGGCCATCAACCACCTGTTCATTGGCCAACACGGTTTGGTCTTCAGGGTCCCAGTTCACCACCGCATTTTTGCGATACACCAAGCCCTTTTCATATAACCGCAAAAACATCCACTGTTCCCAGCGGTAGTAGTCGCTATCGCAGGTAGCGAATTCACGCGACCAGTCCATGCCAAAGCCCAGCCGCTGCATTTGGCCGCGCATATAGTCGATGTTGTCGCGAGTCCAGCGTGCAGGCGGAATGTTGTTTTTAATGGCGGCGTTTTCCGCCGGTAGACCGAAAGCATCCCAACCCATGGGATGCAGAACGTTGTAGCCCTTCAGACGACGATAGCGAGCGATCACATCACCCAGCGTATAGCAGCGCACATGACCCATATGCAGCCGCCCGCTGGGGTAGGGAAACATAGCGAGGCAGTAGTACTTCTCGCCGGGACGATTCTCATCACCGACAAAGCAGCCGCTGTCATCCCAAGCCGCTTGGGCGTTTTTTTCAACGGATTGTGGGTCGTAAACTGGATTCATGAGCGGGTCTTCTCGCTGCGCTAGTGAGTCTGGGACACGAGCGCGCAAGGATAACATCTCAGCGGCGACCTAGGCTTAGTCTGTCAGGAGAAATTCGTCCTACGAGAGCGCATAGCCGTGACCACAAGGAGTACCGTCAGCAAAAAGAGCACGGGTATATCGCCAAGTTTGCTGAAGGGGGTACGACCCATCATCACCTCGAAGTCTCCTCGCAGCACGCTGGCTTCGAATTGCGGCAGTTGCGCGGTGATTTCACCGCGAGGATTGACGATGCCTGTCACGCCGTTGTTGGTCGCGCGCAGTAACCAGCGGCCGTTTTCGAGGGCGCGCATTTGCGCGATTTGCATATGTTGGTGCGGGCCAATCGACCCGCCGAACCAGGTGTCGTTTGAGATGGTCAGTAGCAGACCACTTGTTTCGGCTTGTCGGCGCAACGAATCTCCGTAGGCGATCTCATAACAAATGCCCGCTGCGACTTCGACGGCTTGATCTTGTCCGCTCAGCGTCAGCGCAATATTGGTCTGTTGTCGCGCCCCGCGACTGGCGTTTGACATGGGTAGATCAAAAAATTCGATGAGGCCGCGCAGATAGTCCTGCAGGGGCACATAGTCGCCAAAGGGCACCAGATGGTGCTTGGCAAACTTGCCGCTGGCCTGGCCAAAACCCTGCGCTGAGTTAAACACTTGGTAGCGCTCTTGGTCCTGCCACTGTACGTCGGGCATGCCGATGACAATGTTGGTTTGACTTGATGCGCCGCGGCGGTTGAGCACGTCCGTTACCGCGAGGGCATCTTGGCCATAAAGGGTCAGCGCAAACTCTGGCCAGATGAGCATGTCTGCATCCCAATGCTCTTCAGACAGCTGCATATGCTTGCGTACGTTATTGAGGCGTTGGTCAGCATCCCACTTAATCGCCTGATCAATGTTGCCCTGCACGAGGGCTGCCTCATAACGTCCCGTGGGTTTAGTCCAAACCTGGGTATCAAGACTGATGCCCAAACCCACCAGCACTAGAACTACTCCTGCCGTACCTATACGTACTCTCGAGGTCTGAGCCTGATCGGCGCTGAGCATGGCGGCTGCGGTTATGGTCATTACCACCAAGCTGAGCCCGAAGGTGCCAATGACGGGTGCATAACCCTGCAGTGGGGTACCCAGCATCGCGTGTCCTGCAAAGAGCCAAGGAAAGCCTGTTAAAAACCAAGTGAGCATCCATTCCATGAGTACCCAAGTGGCGACAAAGCCCATGGCCAACGCAGATTTAGAGATGTGTTGATTTGAGGCTTTAAGCTTGCCGAGGAACCAGCCGATAGGCAGGCAGAACAGCGCCATGAAGGCGACAAATACCGCGACCATCGCACCGGCGAGTAGGGGCGAGGCGCCGCCGTATTGATGAATGCTCACGTAGATCCAAGAAACACCCACCGCATATTTGCCCAATCCAAATACCCAGGCGAGCAGGGGCATCTGACCCTCGGCACGGCTCAGTAGCCAAAACAGTACGGCGGCGGATGCAAAGGTAAGGGGCCACAGATGAGATGGCGCAAAGGCTAGTGGGTAGAGTGCTCCGGCGACAAACGCCAGCAGCAGCTGAACCGGTAGCGTTAGCCTGCCGCTAGGCGCTACGTCACTGTCTGCACCACCCATCGACGCCGCGTGTCAGGGCTGGGAGTCGTGGTGAATGGGCTCAGGGGTATCGACACGCAAAAGGCGCAGTCGTCTGGAATCAGCGTTCAGCACTTCAAAACGCAGTGACTCTATTTCCACAGTCTCGCCAAGTTCCGGTACATGCCCGAAGGCCTGCAGCACGATGCCACCGATGGTGTCGAACTCATCGTCAGAAAAGCTCTGCCCAAAGTACTCGTTAAAGTCTTCAATTTCCGTCGTGGCTTTAACATGGAACGAGCAGGCTTCGATTTGCTTCACAAAGCTGTCGTCGTCGACGTCATGCTCGTCTTCAATCTCACCAACAATTTGCTCTAGCACGTCTTCAATGGTGACCACGCCCGAGGTTTGACCGTACTCGTCGACCACTAGCGCCATATGGTTGCGATTGGTTCGAAACTCCTCCAGCAGCACGTTAAGGCGTTTGCTCTCCGGCACGACCGCCGCGGGGCGGATGCTGTCTTTCATGTTGAACCGGGTACCACTTTCTTGCAGTACCAAGGGCAGCAGATCTTTGGCGTGGAGGATGCCCTTGATGTCATCAAGGTCGTCGCCAGTCACGGGAAAGCGAGAGTGCCGAGATTCAATCACCGTGGGCAAAAATTCAGCAGGCTGCTGATCTTCTTGCACCACGACCAAGGCAGAGCGCGGAATCATGATGTCGCGTGCGTGCATGTCACTGACGTGTAGCGCACCAAAAATCATGTTCAGTGCATCGACCTCGATCAGCTGCCGCTCGGCTGCATCCTGCAGCATTTCCAGTAGCTCTGGGACGTTGTCGGGCTCACCAGAAAACAGATCGCCAATCCATTCACGCATCGTTTTGCGATGGGGTTTATCAGAACCCTCACGAGCAAGATCGTGTTGATCACTCATAGGCTTTCATTGCCAACCATAGGCTCCTTTATTACTGCCCGTTGTAGGCATGCCGATAACGAATTGCAAGCCGCCAAATCACGCATTTGCGGCCACACTCAGATAGGGGTTGGGAATGCTCAGCAGCGCTAGCGCCTCACACTCGATACGTTCCATCGCCTCGGCTTCTTCAGGTGTTTCATGATCAAAGCCAAGCAGATGCAGTACGCCGTGCATAAACAGGTGTTGCAGATGGTGCTCTACCGGTTTGCCCTGTTCCTGCGCCTCGGCCTGCACGACAGGCCAGCAAATGGCGAGATCGCCCAGCGGTAGTTCGGGCAGATCTTGGTTGCGCGCGTCACTGGCCAAGGGCGCCAGCGTTTGCTCATCGGCCATGCCGCCAAAGCTCAGCACGTTGGTGGATTTTTCTCGGCCCCGATAGTCGTGATTTAGCTGCTTCGATTCGCCTTCATCACATAGCCGCACACAGAGCTCTTTCGACAATGCCGCACCTAAGTTCTGTGGCAGCACTTGCGCGAGCGCCACGCCACTGGCGTGCAACGCTTCCTGCAAATCTTCAGAACTCGGCGCGTCATCGCAGTCATCGGCTACTTGAATCTGCAGCCTCGTCGCTGCAGGGCTCAGGGTATTGTTCACTGGCCTCTGCCGCTGCCTCGCCTATCATCGCCGCGTTGGGTCTGGTTATCGCCTTGAAACGATTCGTAAGCATCGACGATCTTTTGCACCAGTGGATGGCGCACCACATCCTTGGAACCAAAGTGGGTGAACTCGATACCTGCGATGCGGGCCAGCACATCGCGCACATTGATGAGGCCCGAGTACTCGCCGCGCGGCAGGTCGATTTGGGTAATGTCGCCGGTCACCACGGCGGTGGAACCAAACCCGATGCGGGTTAAGAACATTTTCATTTGCGCCACCGTCGTATTTTGCGATTCGTCCAAAATAATGAAGGCGTTGTTCAAGGTACGTCCGCGCATGTAGGCCAGTGGCGCAACTTCGATGATGTTGCGCTCTATGTACTTGTTGACCCGCTCAACGCCCAACATTTCATAGAGGGCGTCATACAGCGGGCGCAGGTACGGGTCGATTTTTTGTGCCAGATCGCCCGGCAAAAACCCGAGTTTCTCGCCGGCCTCTACCGCTGGCCGCACCAGCAGAATGCGCGACACTTGCTGAGACTCCAGCGCCTCCACCGCGCAGGCTACGGCCAAATACGTTTTGCCCGTACCGGCGGGGCCGATGCCAAAGTTAATATCGTTCTTGCGGATGGCTCGGCAGTAACTGAGCTGGTTGCCGCCGCGTGGCTTGATGGACTTCTTCGGGGTGCGAATGACTAACTCACCACCGCTTGCCGATGCATCCGTGGAGGCATCCGAACTTGCTTCCGCACTGCGGTCGGCATCGCTCATCATGACCATCGGCTGACCCTGTTCATCAGCGGACTCGGCCTGGGCGACCAGATCATCCAGCCCTGCTTGCTGCAAAAACAGATGCACAAAATCCGGCTCAATCGCGTCTTTGTCGACAGTCTCACGATACAGCTGATGCAGTAACGCTTCGGCTGCCTGCACAGCGTTGGGTATGCCGCTCAGGTGAAACTCATTACCGCGGCTGCGAATGCTAACGCCGAGCCGTTTTTCTAAGTGCTTGATGTTTTGATCTACGGGGCCCACCAAGGCGGCCAGTCGTCTGGGATCGTTGGGTTCGAGAGAAATTTTCTTTGCCAAGGTTGCCGTGGCGTCTGAAGTGTTTTGCAAAGGTCACCAATGAAGTTGTCTGAGTTCAAGACTACTAGAAGTTATCTACTTAGATAACGCCTGAATGCGTCGATTTTGTGACTACGCGAGTAACCGCCCACGCAGCGAATTGGGAAGGGCTTCGGTGATCTGTACGTCAGCGAAGTCACCAATCAGCGTTTGTGGGCCATCGAAGTTCACCACACGGTTGTTTTCTGTCCGCGCCGCCAACTGGCCGTCGCCCTTACGGGCCTCGCTCATTACCAACACGCGTTGACTCGTGCCAACCATGCTGCGGGAAATGGCGTCGGCTTGGGCACGAATGCGTGCTTGTAGGGTTTGCAGCCAAGTCTTCTTGGTTGCCTCAGGCACCTCATCAACCAGACCCGCCGCAGGGGTACCGGGTCGCGCGCTGTAAATAAAGCTGAACGAAGTATCGAAACCGATCTCGTCAATGAGCGCCATGGTCTCGTCGAACTCCTGCTGGGTTTCGCCAGGAAAACCCACGATAAAATCCGACGACAGGCTGATGTTGGGACGCACCGCTCGCAGCTTTTTGATGCGCTCACGATAAGCATCGGCGGTATGACCGCGCTTCATGGCTTCCAAAATTCGATCTGAGCCAGACTGCACCGGCAAGTGCAGGTGGTCTACCAAGGCGGGGATATCCGCATAGGCCTGCACCAGATTGTCGGAAAAATCCATGGGATGGGAGGTGGTAAAACGAATCCGCTCTACGCCGGGCACGTCGGCTACGTAGTAAATCAGCTCGGCCAAATCTGCCTGATCGCCGTCAATGTCACCGAGGTAGGAATTGACGTTTTGACCCAGCAGGTGGATCTCGCGAACGCCCCGGGACGCAAGACTTTCAACCTCTTGCATGACCGACGCCACGGAGCGGCTGACCTCCTCGCCGCGGGTGTAGGGCACGACGCAAAAACTGCAGTACTTGCTGCAGCCCTCCATGATAGAGACGAAGGCTGAGGGGCCGTCGACGCTCGGCTGCGGCAGTCGATCAAATTTCTCCACTTCGGGAAAGGTGATGTCGACGACGGGCAGCAACTGTTGCTGCCGGGTGGTCACCATTTCAGGCAGGCGGTGGATGGTTTGCGGCCCGAAGACCATGTCCACTACTGGGGCGCGCTTCATAATGGCGTCGCCCTCTTGGCTGGCGACACAGCCACCGACACCGATCACCAGATCCGGGCGGGACTGTTTCAGCTTCTGCCATCGGCCCAACTGGTGAAACACTTTTTCTTGGGCTTTTTCGCGAATCGAGCAGGTATTGAGGAGCAGCACGTCGGCTTCTTCTTCCGTCGCCGCCAGTTCATAGCCCTGCGCATCTTTCAGCACGTCGAGCATGCGCGCCGAGTCGTACTCGTTCATCTGGCAGCCATGGGTTTTGACAAAGAGTTTTTTCGCCATGCGACACTAACGCGCTACGTAAAAAAGGGGCGCAAGTATACGTTATTGCCGGTAAATACCTAGAAGCTGCGTTGTGCTCAGCGCGACGAATCAGGCGTCGTCTTGAAATTGCCAGTCTTATCCCCAACTATCGAGCATCGCAGACGGATACGATGCTCCATGGCCAGCAAAGACGACAACCAGCAAGTTTATCGCGTGTTCTTCCAAAACCAGGGTCAGATCTACGAGGTCTACGCACGCAACATTTATCAAAGCGAGCTATACGGCTTCGTCGAGATTGAGGACTACACCTTTGGCAACAAATCTCAGGTCGTCATAGACCCGAGCGAAGAGAAATTGCGTAACGAGTTCGAAGGCGTGCAGCGCTCATTTATTCCCATGCACGCCATCGTGCGCATCGACGAAGTAGAAAAAGAGGGCGTGGCGAAGATCACATCGTCCGACGGCAGCACCGTCACCCCCTTCCCTATGCCGGTGCCCACAGACCGCTGACGCGCTCGCTCAATAGTCGTCTAGGAGTGGGAACGCGCTGAGTACACTGGGTTCCGCCAAGGACTGGGCGCGCTGCAGCAGCGATGAGTTCAACGATGCAAGATCAGGGGCCCCCAGCAGGGCCATGCTGATGCGTATCTCCTGCTCTAAGATTTTCAGCCCCCGCATCAGGCCGGCATAGCCGCCCGCCGCCATGGCTAGACCCTCGAACCGCCCCATGCCAACGAAGTCGGCCCCCAAACACAGTCCCTTCACAACATCAGCCCCGCGCATAAAACCGCCGTCGACAACCACGGGTACCCGGCCCGCGACGGCCTGACTGACTTGCGGTAGGGCATCGATGCAGGCCATGGCGTGATCAAGCTGGCGTCCACCGTGGTTTGACACATAAATCACATCCACCCCTGCTTCTACGCAGCGCGCGGCATCGTCCTCGTGCATCACGCCTTTGACGATCAAGGGAATATCGTGGGTGTCCTTAATGTGCGCGATGGTGTCCCAAGTCATGCTGGCCTGATGAGAAAAATCACCATTGGCGGCGGATGCAGAACGACCCGACATGGGCACATAGCCTTTCATCACATCGCGCTCGCGGCGGGAATACACTTGGGTATCCGCGGTAAGGCAGAAGCCCGTATAGCCAGCATCCATGGCGCGACGAATGTGATCGTCCATCCAATCTTGGTCACCCGTCAAATACAGCTGATAGATCCGCGGTCCGGGCACGCCTTGGGCCACCGCTTCGTAATCTGGCGAACAAGAGGAGCTGAGTATTTGCAGAATGCCATAGTCTTTCGCCGCTCTGGCCACGCTGATGCCGCCACCGGCCTCAAACGCCTGTACCGAACCTATGGGTGGTAGCACGACGGGTATGCGCATGGCGCTGCCCAGCAACTGAGATTCGATACTCACCGCGCTGACGTCGTTCAAAATGCGCGGCTTGAACACCCAAGACTCCACTGCCGCACGGTTGCGCCGCAGGCTTGCCTCGGTATCGGCCGCACCGACCAAGTAATCCCAATCGCCTCGCTCTAGGTGTTTTTGCGCTAACTGCACCATTTCCGTGAGACTGCGAAATGTTGCTTCTTGTTGTTTTGCGTGCTGTTCAGACATAGCTTCCCCCTTGCGACAAAGTTAGCTGCCGCGGGGTCATCGGACAAGGTAAACTGCGCGCTCTTAGAGTCTTGAGGAGCGCAGCATGTCAGGTGTCGTCATTATCGGAGCTGGCCACGCGGCCGGTCAGGCAGCCGCCAGTTTGCGACAAGCCAAATATGCAGGCGATATCACCATCGTCGGCGATGAGGCGCATATTCCCTATCAGCGCCCACCGCTTTCCAAGGCTTACCTAAAGGGCGATCAGAGTGCGGACAAAGTGTACCTGCGAGCCGAGTCCTTTTATGCCGACCGCGATATCGCCATGAAACTGAGTACTCGCGCCACGGCCATTGATACGACAGCCAAAACCGTCGCCCTGAGCTCTGACGAAACACTGCACTACGATCACCTACTGATCAGCACCGGGTCGCGGCCGCGCAAACTGAGCATCGACGGCTCAGACCTGCCCGGCATTCATTACCTACGCACCATGGACGATGTCGATGGTCTGCGCGACGGCATGCAAGCTGATGCCAATTTGGTCATCGTTGGTGGCGGTTACATTGGTTTAGAGGTTGCCGCAGTCGGTCGTGAGCTAGGCCTTAACGTGCATGTACTGGAAATGGAAGAACGTATTTTGCAGCGCGTGACCACGCCAGAAATGTCCGCCTACTATCACCAGCTTCACGAAGGGCGCGGGGTTAACATTCACACCAATACGGCTGTGACGGGTTTTGCAGGCGATGGCAAAGTTCAAGAGGTGCTTTGCGGAGACAAGCGCTTCCCAGCCGATATCGTCATTGTGGGCATTGGCATCATTCCCAATACCGAACTGGCAGAAGCCGCGGGCATTGTCTGCGACAACGGCATTGTCGTAGACGACCACTGCTGCACGTCGGATCCGAACGTTTATGCCGCAGGCGACTGCACCAATCACCCCAACCCGCTGCTTGATCGCAGGCTGCGCTTGGAGTCGGTGCCCAACGCCATGGATCAGGCCCGCGTCAGTACCGCGAATATGCTCGGCGATGACAAAACCTACGCCGCCATTCCATGGTTCTGGTCCGATCAGTACGAGCTGAAGCTGCAAATGGTGGGGTTTTCCGCTGATGGTGATGCGCAAGTACTGCGCGGTGACATGGCCAGCAATCAGTTCGCCATCTTTTATTTGAAAGACGGCAAGGTGGTTGCGGCTGATGCGGTGAATAGCCCGAAAGAATTCATGCTATGCAAGCAGTTGGTTGGCAAGAGCGCTGACCCCGCCATGCTGGCCGACCCAGAGGCCGACTTGAAGGCGCTATTGGCCTGAGAACAGCAGACTTGGGCGACAGATTTGGCTTACAGCCCCAGCACCTGCTTGGCAATAATATTGTGCTGCACCTCCGATGAGCCGCCAGCAATGGTGTAGCCGCGATGATGGTAGCGTCCCGAAGCCACGAACTCTGCCCACGCAGGGTTAATTGCAGCTTCGCCTGTGTTGGCCGCATCTTGCGCCAGTGCCAAGTGATCGACCATGCGGAACAGTAGCTCATCTTGCGCCTGTACCAGCTCACTACCCTTAAGCTTGAGCATGCTGGGTTCGGCGCCAATTTGAGATCCCGCATCGGCTTCGGTGAGAATGCGCAGGCTAGTCATCTCTAAGGCCTGCAGGCGAATTTCCAGCGCACTGATTTCGTCTTGCACGTCGTCTGGCAGCACCACACCGCGCTGAGCCTGCTGCTGCACCGCCTCTTTGAGCATACCGAGAACGCGCTTGTTCTCCGCAACCCGTGACACCATCAGGCGCTCGTCACCGAGTAAACTTTTTGCCACCGTCCAGCCTTTATCTTCATCCCCTAGGCGCTGGGTAACAGGCACACGAACATTTTCAAAGAACACCTGATTCCACAGGCGTTTGCCGTTAAAGGCGTAAAGCGGCTTTACCTCAACCCCAGGGCTGGTGATATCCAGCAGCAAAAAACTGATGCCTTTTTGCTGCTGTACATCATGATTGGTGCGCACCAGACAGAAAATCCAATCCGCCAGTTCGGCACCAGAAGTCCAGATTTTGGAACCGTTGACCACATAGTCATCGCCGTCTTTATCTGCACGGGTGCGCACGCTGGCTAAATCTGAGCCCGCCTGCGGCTCGGAATAACCCTGACAAAACCACAAATCGGCGTTCAAGATTTTTGGCAGAAACTGCGCATGTTGCTGGGGCGTACCGAACTTGATGATGGCGGGCCCGACCATGTTAAAGCCAAAGCCAGATAGCGCTGGTGCATGCGCAGCGCGACAGGCCACGTCGAAAATATGTCGCTGCACGAGGTTCCAACCGGTACCGCCGTGTTCTACCGGCCAAGCGGGAGCCGCCCAACCCTTGGCATTCAGGGTACGGGTCCAGTGGGTTAGCTCTTCCTTGCTAACGCCAGCACCGCGTTTGACCTTGGCAGCAACATGCTCAGGCAGGTGTTCACGCAAAAACGTTTCGACTTCGTCTTTAAACGCGGCTTGCTCTGGGGTTAGGTCGTAACGCATGGGTATTCCTCTCGCCTATTCATTTGGCCTAAATCTCTGGCCCGTCTCTCTAGCTATTTCTGTAGCGATCTCTGTAACTATTAGCGCCCGGCAGTATCGGCTGAGGTGCTAAATCGACGCAAGATAGCGGGCTAGGTTTCACTGAATTTGGTTTCACTGAATTTGGTTTCACCGACCTTGATACACCGGCTCACGCTTTTCCAAAAAAGCCGCTACGCCTTCCTTGGAATCTTCGGTGCCGCGCAGCCGCGTGATTTGTTCAATTGCCCACCGACCGGTATCGCGCCAGTCCGGTTCCGTGGTGCGGCGCAGGCCAGCCTTCAGTGCCTGCACCGCCAAGGGCGGATTACGGGCAATCTTGCGCGCAATCTCCATGGCCGTGGGCAACAAATCGTCGTGTGCAACAGTGCGGCTGACCAGAGAGAGGGTTTTAGCTTGATGCGCGTCGATCACCTCGC
>SHAE01000003.1 GCA_004213835.1 OM182 bacterium
GCGACACTTACCTGCGTCTGCTGGCGCAAATCCAAGCTCGACTTGGGCAGCCAGAACTGGCTGCTCAGTCCTTGCTGATGCTGAGATCCATGGGGATAAGGGATATCGCAACGATCCGCGACGTTTGCGCGCAGATCGAGGCCACAGCATGTGTAATACAGACGCTCGTGGTGCAACAGCTGCTCGCGACTGACACTGACTCGATCTCCGATCAATCGCAGATCTGGGCGACACTGCAGCGTTCATCCGCCCTGCCGCAACATTTTGACCCTTCAAATGTCGAGCCCCCTGTACGCCTGCTGATGACTCGCGTCAGCCAGATCTCTCAGATCCCCAACGCAGAGCAGCAGGTTGCGAACATTCGTCTAAAATGGTTCGCCTTACACGACGCCATCAGGCGTGCCGGGACACCTAGAGAAGCACAGGACCTCTGGCGAAACTGGCGGGATACCAACCCTGACCATCCCGCTTCGATAACACCGCCCAAACCACTGAGACTCTTGGCACAGTATGACGCGCCGAGTATCACTGTCATGCTGCCACTTAGCGGTCGACTGGCCAGCGTGGGTGAAGCGGTGCGAGACGGTATGGTCGCTGGGTACTTGGCGGACCAAGCCTCTGCCGAGACTGTTGCCAGCCTGATCGCCTCATCTGTCGCGACATCAGATGTCACCTTTTTCGATAGTAATGCGCTCGGCGATGCTGCTTTGTTGTCACAGGTTGCCAACGCTGACAGCGACGTGATTGTGGGGCCGCTATTAAAGGAACGCGGGCAGCGCTTACTGTCCGCAAGCCCCATGCCATCTCTGGCCATGACACAGGAAAGACCGTCGCCGAGTTGGATCGTGTTGAATCGCATCGAAGAAAGCGGGCAAACCCAGCCATCGCCCGTATCAGGGGTCGTTTACCAATTTGCGCCAGCCATTGAAGACGAAGCGCTCACCCTAGCCAAACATCTACGCGCACGTGGCCACGACAGGCTTATGGTCGTCGTGAACCGCGAGTCATGGGCCTATCGCGCTATCCAGGCACTGAAAAGCCAATGGCAGGGTGTGATGGTTTTTGCCGATTTTGACCGGCCACGAGAAATCACGGGCACCATCGGTACGGCCATGGGCGTTGCGGCCAGCCAGCAACGGCATAGCGAACTGCAACGCCTATTGAGCGAAGAGATTGAGTTTTTACCCAGAGGCAGAGAAGACCTTGATGCGGTTGTCGCCTTTACCAGCGCGCTAGAGGCTAAGGCGCTGGTTCCAGCTCTGCAGTTTCACTTCGCAGATGAGTTGCCAGTTTTTGCGACATCGCAATCCGCCCGGTCCGGGAGATTGTCAGACATCGCTGGGTTTCATGTCACCGAGCTGCCGTTACTGACAGATCCTGACCCGGTGGCGGCAGGGATGACTGCAGCCTTCGATCTTCGCGAGCAGCCCCTACTAGAACTTTTCGCACTTGGGCTAGACGCCTACCGACTTGCAACATGGGTGCATTGGATACAAACCCATAAAGAACACTTCGATGAGCAATTTCGTTTGCGCCTCAATATGGCGAGCGGTGAACTAACTCTTGGCCGGGAGGGGCTGGTTGCACGCGAGTTGACCATGGCTGAAATAAGCAGCCGAGGCACGCTGATGCTCAGCCAAGACACTGGCTCGAGCCTCACCGAGACAAACTAGGCTGACAGACAGCAGATTCGATGTCACTGCACTGGAGCGAAGATCTCGCTGCTGCTTACCTGCGCTGTCGGGGCCTCGCCCTACTGCACAAAAATTATCGGTGTCGCCGAGGCGAGATCGATCTTGTCATGCTGGACTCGTCTTGCCCTGAACAGACGCTCGTCTTCGTAGAAGTTAGGTACCGCAAAACCTCGGCTTATGGCGCACCAGAAGAAACCATTACCAAAACCAAGCAAAAGCGCATCATCGCTGCCGCGACACACTACCTAGCCGCTACAAATGCACTGCACCATACGACGCGATTTGACGTTATAGCGGTGACACGGCCACACTACTTGCCCATCGTCCATTGGATCAAAGACGCCTTCGTATGAACTGCTATCGACCACCCTTTCTTGCAGCATTCCTCGTCGCGGTACTCACCCTGCCTACCGCCTGTACCAACAATCCCGAAGAACGCCGCACGCCCGGCGATCTGATTGACGACAATGCCCTGGAGTTCGTCATAGCGAAGGAAATTCGCGCAGCCGATGAGGGTTTTGCGAGCGCCCATCTGGTGATCACGGTCTACGACGGCTTAGTGCTACTGTTAGGAGAGGTTGCGTCTCCGCGCCTGAAAGAAAAGGCGACAGAAGTGACCGAGTCGCTGTACAAGGTCGATCCCGACAAAGTCTACAACTACCTTACCGTTCAGGGTCCAATATCAATGCTAGCGCGCACCAACGACAGCTATTTGTCGGGCAAGGTCAAAGCCCGGTTATTGGTCGCAGCAGAGGTGCCCGCCGGCAAGGTCAAGGTCGTCACCGAGAATGGGGTCGTATACCTCATGGGTAAGATCAGCCGCAGCGACGGCGAGTTGGTTGTCGCTGAGGTTCAGAAATCATTTGGCGTGCAGAAAATTGTGAAGGTATTTGATTACCTATCCGAACCTGCATCCTGAAAAGGTCAACGCAGGACTCTGCGCCTCTCCTGACTTTGCGCGGTTATACTAGGCGGAGTGTTGGTCTAGGACCGTCGTTATCAGGCCCTTTTCCGGCCGCCTCGTCGGTTACGCTCTCGGTGCTCTGCAGGGGTACTGCCTCGGGTTCTTCGGCAGCATCATCGTCAGCGTGCATGTCTTCGTCATCAAAGGCCAAGCCTTGGCCGGAGTCTCTGCAGTAAATTGCGCGGATACTGATGATGGGCAATATCAGTTCCATTGAGCGCCCTGAGAAACGGCCCTCGCACATCACGTAGTCATCGCCAAGATTCAGATTACGCACGGCCTGGGGGGAAATATTCAGAACAATTTGCCCATCTCGCACATGTTCCTTGGGTACGACAACACCGTCGATCTCTGCATCGATCAAGACATTGGGTATTTCACCGCTGTCGACAATCCACTCGTAGAGTGCGCGCAATAAGTAAGGCCGTCGCGGCTTCACTCACGCATCTCCATTTCAGCTTCCGTCAAGCTAGCGCGAAACGCATCGCGCTCGAACATCGATTGCATGTATCGATGCAACGGCTTCGTTGAGCGCTCGGGCAGCGTGATATCAACTTCTTTTAAACGCCAAAGAATCGGCGCCACGCAGCAGTCCACCAAGGAAAGCTCTTCGTTCATGAAGAACGGCTTTTCCGCGAATATGGGTGCAATCGCGATGATGCTCTCTCGAAGCTCTTTACGCGCCTTGCTGAGAACGGTTTCTCGACCCTTGCCCAACATCAACACATCCAGACGCGAGCTCCATTCCTTTTCAACACGCGAGATCCACAGCCGGGATAGCGCCCGCTGCACTGGATAGACTGGCAACAACGGTGGATGAGGAAAGCGTTCATCGAGGTATTCCATGATGACGTTGGCTTCATAGAGAGCTAAGTCGCGATCTGCCAACGTCGGCAGCGTGTTGTAGGGGTTGAGCTCCGCTAAGTCTTCTGGCTCTTTGCCCGCGACAATGTCAACGATATCTACGGTGACGCCCTTCTCAGCCAATACCAGTCTCACGCGGTGCGAGTACTGATCTCTGGGATCGGAAAACAGGGTCATGGCGGAGCGCTTGGTTACGATACTCATTGATGCGGTTCTCTTTTGTCAGGCGGGGTCGAAAAGCGGCTGCAGGCTCGTGATTGCTATAACCACAAGCCCGCTCGTGAGCCTAATGCTCGATGTCTTTCCAGTACTCGCGATTCAGCAGGTACGTAAAGCTTCCTAAGATAATCAGGAATAACAGCACGAAGACACCTGTTCTCTGGCGCTCTAGCCGGGCGGGTTCACTGACGTAATACAGAAAATTGGTCAGGTCGTAGATGGCGGAGTCGAACTCCTCGGCGCTCATCGCACCGGAACCTGCCTCTAGCGCAAGCTGATCACATACCCCGTCGGTACACACTTCACGCTGCACACCCTGCAAATCTAACAGCACGTTGGGCATACCAACATTGGCAAACACCTTGTTGTTCACGCCCAAGGGTCGGCTATCGTCGACATAGAACGTCTTCAGGTAGTTATAGACCCAGTCCGGGTTACGCACTCGCGTGACCATCGTCAGGTCCGGTGGCGCAGCGCCAAACCACGCCTTGCTTGCCTCCTTGGGCATGGACGTGGTCATCAAGTCGCCGATTTTTTGATCGGTGAAAATCAGGTTTTTCAACGCGAGATCATGGGGAATGCCCAGATCATCTGCCGTACGCTCATAGCGCTGGAATTGCAGGCCGTGACAGCCGATGCAGTAGTTGGCGTAAAGCTTAAAGCCGTTTTGCAGACTAGGAAGGTTCTGCAGGTCGCCATCAAATTCTTCCATCGGCCAGTTCGACGCGCTCGCAGACCATGCTGCGACCGGCAACGTCACCAATAGCGTAAGCAGTATTTTTTTCATTAGACCGTAACCCTCTCCGGTTCAGGCTGAGTTTGCTCTACCCGGGTGTACCAAGGCATCAAAATGAAGTACGCGAAGTAAATTGCTGTGCAGACTTGCGCGGCAATTGTACCGGCCTTCGATGGTGCCTGAGTTCCCAAGTAGCCCAGAATAAAGAAGCTGATGACGAATAGTGTCAGCATCATGCGGGAAATCGACCCCTTGTAGCGCATGGATTTGACCGGGCTTCGGTCAAGCCAAGGCAGCGCCGCGGGAATGATGATCGCGCCGGCCATAATCACTAAGCCCCAGAATTTTGCGGACAATCCGAACAGCGGGAAGGTTGCAGCGCGCAACATCGCGTAGAACGGGGTGTAGTACCAGACCGGAGCGATATGCTCGGGCGTCTTCAGCGGGTCAGCCATTTCAAAATTTGGCTTTTCGAGAAAATAGCCGCCCATTTCTGGCGCGAAGAACACGACCGCGCAGAAGATAAATAAGAACACCACCATCGCGTGAATGTCGTGCACGGTGTAGTACGGATGGAAGGGTATGCCGTCGCGCGGTACGCCGTTCTCGTCTTTGTTTTTCTTGATTTCGATACCGTCAGGGTTGTTAGAACCCACGTGGTGAAGAGCAACAATGTGCACAAAGATGAGGATGCAAAGCACCAAGGGTAAGGCGACCACATGCAATGCGAAGAATCGGTTGAGTGTGGTTTCTGACATCAGAAAGTCGCCACGAACCCATTCCATGAGATCGGGGCCGACATAGGGAATGGCGCCAACCAGCGACACAATGACTTGGGCTCCCCAATACGACATGTTGCCCCAAGGCAGCAGGTAGCCAAAGAAGCCCTCTGCCATCAACGCAACGAATATGGCCATGCCGATCAACCACAACAGTTCTCGTGGCCCGCGATAGGATCCGTAGCGCAACGCACGATACATGTGCAAATAGATCACCACGAAGAAAAACGATGCGCCGGTCGAATGCAGGTAGCGCATCAACCATCCGTATTCGACATCCCGCATAATGTACTCAACAGACGCAAATGCTCCGTCACCGCTGGGTACATAGTTCATGGTCAGCCAAACGCCGGTCACCAGTTGGTTCACCAGCACGAACATGGCTAGAAACCCAAAGTAGTACCAGAAGTTGAAGTTTTTCGGCGCGTAGTACCGTGACATGTGGTACTCGAACGTCTCCGAGGCGGGGAACCGTTTATCGATCCATTCCATCGCACCTGCTAAGCCTGAGTTAGAGCTTTGTGTTTCGGACTTATCCATTAGGCAACACCTTTTTTCGTCATGACCCTCTTCTGAAAGGGCCGAATTGCATATGAAAACTTAATACCGCGTCGCATCACGGCAGCTGCCGCGTTTAAACGCCCTTATCCAATCACGATGACTGTATCGGACTCGAACCGATACGGTGGCACTTCCAAGTTATACGGTGCCGGGACACCTGAAACCACTCGACCGGCGAGGTCAAACTTTGAACCATGACACGGGCAGAAGAAGCCCCCTTGGCCAGTGTTTTCAAAGTTGTCGGTTTTGACGTACTTAGGCGAGCAGCCAAGATGGGTGCAAATACCCACATACACACCAATCTCTGGACGTTCAGAGCGCCATGGGTTGACGGCAAAATCGGGTTGCTGTTCGGGGTTCGTTGAATCTGGGTCAGCCAAGCCACTTGCGTCTGATTCGAGTGCGTCAATCGAAGGCTGGTCGCGATAGACCACAAAAATCGGTTTGCCTCGCCAGGCGACAATGGGACTCAGCATTTCGCCCGGTGCCAGTTTGGAAAAATCGATTTTCACCGGAGCGCCGGCGGCTCTCGCCTTTGCGCTGGGTGTCCAGTATTTGATAAACGGCCAAGCTGCGCCAACTGCGCCGACCGCAGCAACCGCTGACGTTGCTTGAATCAAAAAGTAGCGGCGACTGTTGCTGCCGTTTTCTTGGTCGGTCTCGCCTGAAGTATTATTTACTGCGCCTTCGCTCACGACACTAGACTCCCTGTGAGTGTGTTGTACAAATGGTGGCTCTAAACAGGTTTTCGGTTTTATCAGCGGTCACTTACGACCTAGTTGGCTGGGCCCGCGTTAAAGCGGACAGCACGCAGCGGCTGTGATGCCGGCCCAGATCCTCAGCGGACTGGCACCGGCGTCGCGTCGTCTTTCGATAAAACCTTTCGCAACCTTTGTGTTCAGGGTGCTCTCTTGCGACCTGCCCTGAACCCGCGAGATTTACCATCGAACGTTAATGTTCAACGTTAATGTCCAACGTCAACGTCTTTGGCGTTTTCTCTAGGCTGAACCGCTCCCTCTCGAACGGCCCAATCCTCGAGCGCGAAGACTACCACAGCTGCATCCATATCGGACAGCCATTGGCCCTTTTCGCGACTCGATTATGCGTATTAGCGCTTGGAGAACTGTGGACGTTTACGCGCTTTGCGCAGACCCACTTTCTTACGCTCAACGGCGCGCGCATCACGCGTCAAAAAGCCAGCTTGGCGCATAGGTTGGCGCAGATTTTCATCGTACTCGACCAGCGCCCGCGCGATGCCGTGGCGAATAGCGCCTGCTTGGCCAGAACTGCCTCCACCGCGTACAGTGATTTTCAAATCTAGCTTGTCGACAAGATCCGCAGCTTCCAGCGGCTGCCGAACGACCATTCGCGATGTCTCGCGGCCGAAAAACTCATCGAGTGGGCGTGCATTCACAAAGATGCGCCCGGTACCACCAGAGATAAACACTCGTGCTGCCGCAGTCTTGCGTCGCCCTGTTCCGTAATCGTAATCCGTCATCTATAGCTCCAAGACCTGAGGTTGCTGCGCGCTGTGTGGGTGATCTGGCCCTGAGTACACTTTGAGTTTACGAAACATCGCTCGTCCCAAGGGGTTCTTGGGCAGCATGCCTTTGACAGCAATTTCTAACATACGTTCTGGATGTTCCGCGCGCATGGTTTCGACAGAAGTGCTGCGAATACCGCCGGGATACCCGGTATGACGCCAGTACATCTTGCCTTGTTCTTTATTACCGGTTACCCGCACTTTTTCCGCATTCACGATGACGATGTAGTCACCGGTGTCGACATGGGGAGTAAACTCTGGCTTGTGTTTGCCACGCAGGCGACTGGCTACCTCGGTAGCAATTCGGCCAAGCGTCTTGTCTTGCGCGTCGATAATCCACCAAGACCGGACGACGTCCTGCTCTCGCATACTTACCGTTTTCATGTTCTGCCTCTGTTGTGCTGGCGGTCTTATGTCGCCGCGTATGCCCGACGCTCGTTCACGTTGGCGTCTGCTCTTTCGCCGATATTCAGCGATCGCGCACCGATGATTCTGCTGTTGCGAACACTGGCGAGAATCGGTGAGCCCCAAAAGGGGCGCGAATGATAGTAGAGCACCCGATGCTTTACAACATCTCTATAGGCTGGGCTTACGAATCGGCGCGGCGGACAGCGCCCCTTGTCTGCGGCGCACACGCGTGTTTCAGGATACGTGGGGCTCGCTGAGATAGGATTCAGACTGCATCTCCAGCAATCGGCTCTGAGTACGCTGAAATTCGAAACTTAGGCGCTGGCCCTGATAAAGCTCTGCGATGGAATCATCGGCGGAAAGGATGAGTTTGACCCGACGATCATAGAACTCGTCCACCAGACTTATGAAACGACGCGCTGCATCCTCTTTCGTGGTACCCAGCACAGGTACGTTGCTGACCAGCACCGTGGTAAACAGGGTCGCCAGCTCGATGTAGTCATTTTGACTGCGCGGTCCCTCGCAAATATTCGCGAAGTCAAACCAGACCACGTCGCCGGCCACTTTCCGCGCTCTGATCGGGCGGTTTTCAATACTGAGGCTTACGTCGGCCTTGGCTTCTTCAGCCGCCAGCCCAGCGAAGTTCTCCTCCATGCTCAGCTGCGCATGCTCATTCAAGGGGAAGTGATACAACTTAGCTTGCTGCAACGCACGAAGGCGAAAATCTTGTCCCGCGTCAATATGGTGCACATCGCAGTGCCTATAGATTTCATCGATGGCCGGTAAAAAACGCGAGCGCTGCAAGCCGTTCTCGTAGAGACGGGCTGGTTCAACATTGGATGTGGCGACTAACGTCACGCCGCGCTGAAAAAGAGCGGTCATTACCTCGCCTAGAATCATGGCGTCGCCGATGTCAGACACGAAGAATTCGTCGAAGCACAGCACATCACCTGCATCGGCTATCTCATCGGCCACTTTTAGCAGCGGGTTCGCTTGGCCAGCATGACGACCCAGCGCGTCGTGGACTCGGCGCATGAAGCGATGAAAGTGCATCCGCTGTCTGCGCTGGGTGGGTAGCGCGCTGCAAAACATATCCATCATCATGGTTTTGCCGCGCCCAACGCCGCCCCACAGATACAGACCCCGGGTGGATTTTCCTGCCTTGCTCGCACCGCCCCAGCCTAGTTTGCTGAGCCAACGACTGGTGGTGCCTGATCTTTGCGGAGGGTGTTGCAAAAGATGAACGTAGCGCGCTTGCAGTAACTCAACGACTCGCTGTTGTGCCGAATCCGCTAGAACCTCATTCGAATCCAGTGCGCGGGCATACAGCTGGGCGGGCGTGAGGGCGCCGAGAGCATGCAAATCTGAGTCCCCACCCTCCTTCATTGCTGAGGCTTGTTACCCCGCACCCGGGCGGCCAAGGCGTGAGCCTCCAGTCCCTCAGACGTCGCGAGTAGATCTGTTGGCCCCGACAGAGCTTGAGCAGCTTCACGAGATATGCCAACGATAGAACTACGCTTTTGAAAGTCATACACCCCAAGTGGCGAGGCGAAGCGGGCTGTACCGAAAGTAGGCAGAACATGGGAAGGGCCTGCCATGTAATCACCAAAAGTCTCCCCAGTATGAGGACCGAGAAAAATAGCCCCGGCATGACGTAGGCCGCTGACCCAAGCATTCGGATCTGCCACAGCGAGTTCCAAATGCTCTGCGGCAATTCGGTTGGCAACCTCGAGTGCCTGCGTCTGATCCTTGCAATAGATCAAAGCGCCACGGTCTTGCAGGGACTTGTCGATAATCTCCGCCCGCGCCATCTGCGGCAACATTTGTTCTATGCGTAGCTTTGCTTGCGCCAAAAATGCTCGGTCAGTGCTTAATAAAATGGCTTGCGCTGATGCGTCATGTTCGGCCTGGGAGAACAGGTCCAGCACCGCCCATTCCGCCTCTGTCGTACCGTCGGCTATCACCAATACTTCGCTTGGTCCGGCAATCATGTCGATGCCAACCTGGCCAAAAACCTGTTTTTTTGCGGCTGCAACGTAAGCATTGCCGGGACCCACGATTTTATCGACCCGCGGTACGCTTTGCGTGCCATATGCCAATGCAGCCACGGCCTGGGCGCCGCCAACGGCAAAAACACGATCTGCTCCGGCGAGGTGAAGGGCAGCAAGCACCATGGCGTTGCGCTCGCCACCGGGTGTCGGTGAGACGACCACGACCTCTTTCACCCCCGCCACCTTGGCGGGAATCAGCGTCATCAAGACGCTGGACGGATAGGCCGCTTGTCCGCCGGGCACGTAGACCCCTACACGATCCAGCGGCTGGATTTTTTGCCCTAACTCGCATCCCAGCTCATCGACATAGGACCAAGATTCTTCCCGCTGACGTTCGTGAAACCGGCGTATGCGATCGGCAGCGGTTTGCAGCGCTTGCTGTGCATCGCTGTGCAGAGCGGCCCAGGCGCTAGCCAGTTCGTCCTGTCCGATCTCAAGTTCTGATAGCTCAGCGGCATCAACCCGGTCAAATTGACGAGTCAGGGCGAGCAGCTCCTCATCGCCATGAGTTCTGACACGTTTAATGATGTCAGACACTTGGGTGTCGATAGCGCTGTCCACGCTCAGGTCCCAGGCAAGCAGTGCGTCGAGTTGCTCTGTGAACTGCGAAGTTGTTGCATCGAGTTGGCGCATGCTATTGGCTCACCGCAGGGACATGCTGCGCCACTGCATTTTCGAGCTGCTCGATCAAGTCCTGCACCAAATCAAACTTTGTCTTCATCGAAGCGCGATTAACGATTAGGCGCGTGCTGATTTCGCAAATGGTCTCCCGCGCCTCAAGCCCGTTGGCTTTGAGGGTGTTGCCAGTGTCCACAATATCCACAATACAATCGGCCAGCCCCAACAAGGGTGCGATTTCCAGTGCGCCGGACAGTTTAATGAAGGAGACCTGCTTGGACTGTTTTTGATAGTACTGCCGGGCAATGTTGACAAATTTCGACGCCACGCGAACGCCTTGCGCTGGCTCAGGAACACCCACAGGGCCTGCGGTCATCATGCGGCAGGCGCCAATCTTAAGATCGAGCCGCTCATAAAATGTCATGTCGGCGCCGTATTCGAGGATCGTATCCTTGCCCGTTATGCCCACATCGGCGACACCGTTTTCAACATAGGTCGGCACATCGGCAGAGCGAGCGACAATAATCTTATGATTACCGGTCACGCTCTCAAAGATGAGCTTACGAGATGATTTGGGATCGTCGCTGGGCTGTATCTCGCAGGCCGCGAGCAGCGGCATGCATTCTTCAAAGATGCGCCCTTTATTAACGGCAATAACTAGTCCCATGAGTAAATCAACCTGCTAGGGGAAGGTTCAGGAAACTCGGCGAATCTTGGCGCCTAGGCTTCCCAGCTTTTCTTCAATGGTCTCATAACCGCGATCGATGTGATAAATGCGGTCGATCGTCGTGGTGCCAGCGGCGGCCAGCGCTGCTAACACCAAACTCGAGGAGGCACGCAAATCTGTTGCCATCACCGGAGCGGCTTTCAGCTGATCCACTCCATGAACCACTGCCATGGAGTGACCGTGTAGCTCGATCTCGGCACCCAGCCGCTTCATCTCATGAACGTGCATGAAGCGGTTCTCAAAAATATTCTCGGTAATCGTCGCGGTGCCATCGGCCAGCGCGTTTAGCGTCATGAACTGAGCTTGCATATCGGTGGGAAAACCTGGGTAGGGAGAGGTTTCGATATCGACGGCTTTGGCGCGCCGACCGTTCATATCCAGCTCGATCCAGTTATCGCCAGTCGTCAGATCAGCACCCGCTTGCTGCAGTTTATCGAGGACAGCCCCCAACGTTTTTGGTGCCACATCGCGCAAGTGAACGCGCCCGCCTGTGACCGCAGCAGCCACCAAATACGTTCCTGCCTCAACTCGATCAGGCATGATCGTATGCGCGCCACCATGCAGTTGCGCAACGCCCACAATCTCAATCGTTGACGTTCCGTGCCCCGTCACCGTAGCGCCCAGCGCATTCAAAAAATTAGCAAGGTCGACGATTTCAGGCTCGCACGCGGCATTGAAGAGGCGAGTCGTGCCACGGGCAAGCGTTGCTGCCATCATCAAATTCTGCGTGCCACCCACGGTCACCACATCCATGTGGATATCGCAGCCAATCAATCTGCCGCTGGTTTTTGCACACACATAGCCTTCGGTTACCGCTATGTCTGCGCCCATGGCCTCAAGACCTTTGAGATGCTGATCTACTGGCCGAGACCCAATGGCACAACCCCCCGGCAGTGAAACCTCAGCTTCACCGAAACGCGCGAGCAGCGGCCCCAACACCAAGAAAGATGCGCGCATCGTCTTCACTAGCTCATAGGGTGCGCGGTAATTTTCAAGGCTGCGCGCAGCGATCTCGACTTCCATAAACTCATTCAGGGTGACGTCGACGCCAAGACAGGCGAGAAGCTCAATCATCGTCGTCACATCATGTAGATGGGGAGAATTCGAAATCTTGACCGGTTCGGCGGTCAACAGCGAAGCGGCAAAAATCGGCAGCGCAGCATTTTTTGCGCCACTGATGCGGATTTTACCGTTGAGCGGGATGCCGCCCTCGATTTGCAGTTTATCCATCGTGCTTAGGGCGTCGCTGCCTTGATCGTCACCGCGTGCAAGGCGCCGCTGGAGATTAAATCTTCAATACAGCCATATACTTCCTGCTGCTTTTTGACCCGGCTCATACCGTCAAAATGCGTGCTGACCACGGCAATAGAAGCTCTGTTACCTTCTATTTCTACCTGCACTTCGGCATTTGGTATCGCCGACTCGATTCTTTGTTTTACTTCATCTTGCATATAGCGTTTCCATCATCGCTTTATGTGCACTGGGTAAGTGCCAGCTGGGAGGCCGCTATCTTACGCAATAACCTCTCTTACGCCATCGAGCATTGCACGACAGTGTTTGCCCTTCACCCGTGAAGCGAGCCCATCTTCATCTGCGTATCGCGGTGCCGGCAAGGGGGATCGCCGCGTCGATGCTGCCAGCCATCTCTCTTGCTATCTCTTGCCATCTTGGCGAGAGCCGAGGATAAGACTAAAGTGGCGCGTCGAAGAACAAGACCGACCCTGTCTTGTCATCGCTGAGACCCTAAGTGGGCAGAACACCCGTCAAGAGTAAGCCTTGCACCACTAATCCGGGCTGGCTGGCAAGCCATATATTGTCGCTGAAGACGCGTTTAGGCCTGAGCCTAACAACTAAGGACATCTCCCCATGTGGGTTAACTTACTGTTAATGATTGTTGGCTTTGCCGTACTGATCTGGAGCGCTGACCGTTTTTTGTCTGGCGCTGCAGCGACGGCAACGAACCTGGGCGTCTCTAACATCGTCATCGGCCTGACGGTCGTCTCACTCGGCACTTCGGCCCCTGAGATTGTAGTCGCGCTGATCGCGGCGCTGGAGGGGAATCCAATCTTAGCCGTCGGCAACGCAATCGGCTCTAACATCGCCAACATTGGTTTGGTGCTGGGTATTACCGCGATCGTGGCGCCGCTACCCTTTTCACAAAATGTACTGCGCCGCGAGTTGCCCTGGCTACTCGGCGCAACCGTCCTCGCCATCGTATTGATCTTCGACCGCGAGCTAGACTTCACCGATGGTCTTTTTCTGCTCGCCGGCCTTGCTTACATACTTTGGCAGCTGCTGCGTTCTGAAAGAGACGCCGACCCGGCTGACAGCGCCCTAGCCAGCGAGCTCGAAGAACTGCCGGAAATGAAACAAAGCACCGCCCTTTTTTGGCTTTTCGCCGGATTGGCCGCCCTACTCGCTGCAGCCCAGCTGTTGGTTTACGCTGCCACCCAGATCGCCGTAGACCTCGGCATCAGCAGCATGATTATCGGTTTGACCATCGTCGCCATTGGTACCAGTCTGCCGGAACTCGCGGCAACGGTTGGCGCGGCAATGAAGGGGCATTCCGATATCGCCATTGGCAATATCGTTGGATCGAATATTCTCAATATTTTGGCCGTGCTGGCGGTTCCCGGCATGATCACGGCGACGAGCCTAGACTTTTCAGCCTTGTGGCGCGACAGCGGCATGATGCTGGCACTGACCCTGATGTTGGCGCTGTTCGCATACGGCCTAAACTCCCGCGCGGTGATCACACGTTTTGAGGGTCTCGTGATGCTGCTAGCGTGGATTGGCTACAATCTGCTGCTTATTCAACAAGCATGAGCCAGCAAAATGACTGATACCAACCTTGGACCGCTTTACGCGGTTGCAAGCACCATTGAGGGCATTGTGCTCGACGTCGATGGCGTGCTGACAGACGGCAAAATTACCTACACCTCAGATGGCAATGAACTCAAAAGTTTCCATGTTCAAGACGGCGGCAGCCTCAAACTGCTGGCCAGCCATGGCATCGCGCTAGCAATCATCACGGGGCGCCAATCCACCATCGTCGAACGACGCGCAAAAGAGCTGGGCATTGCCTTTGTACAACAGGGTGTTGACAACAAAGCCTCAGCCCTCGATCAGCTTATTAGTGACGGCTTTCCCGCTGCTGGTTTATGCGCGATTGGCGATGACCTGCAGGACTTGCAGCTGTTCGACCATGGCGGGGTATCCCTCGCCGCGACCGTAGCCAACGCCCACCCAGCCGTTTTGAGCCGGGCACAGTTTGTGACGCAAAGACCAGGCGGCGCGGGTGTTATCGTCGAGCTGGCGGAACTTATCTTGCGAGCCAAGAAGCGCTGGCCCCATGCTTAACAACACCACAGCAGCGTATCAGTCCGGCAAAGAGTCCCATCGGCCTGATTAGGCCGATACGCTGTTTTTCATGCCTTCAAACACTCCAACTCAGCCGCTCGATAATCGGTTCCCAAACAAGCTTCTGATTGGTTTTGGTGTCGCTTTATTGCTTGTCCTTACAGCGATCACTGGGCTTCAACAAGAACAGGATCCCAAGACTGAGCCAAGCGATCGCGGCCTCGTGTCGAGTCTGCAACCATCGAGTAAGGCGACAGCCATCACGTGGCAGGTTTTTTCTGACCTTGGTGAGCTGGACTACCAAGTGAGTGCGGCGCAGCTCGAACAGTATCCTTCCCAAAAACTGATGAAAGTTGTTAGTCCTATCGTTCAAATGACATCACAAGATCGCCCCCCCTGGGTGATTAGCGCCGACCGTGGCGAGATCACCCGACTGCCTGATGGGCAAAATACAGATACCCAGAGCGATCAGATGACGCTTCAAGGACATGTCGAAATCCTGCGCCAAGGCCCTGCGGCGCAAACCGAGCTTCGGTTATCGACTACGCAGCTGCATATTTTTCCCGCCACGCGGCGCGCTCAGACCAATACGCCCGTGCTGTTGCAGCACGAGCGTTTCACCACGTCCAGCGAAGGCCTAGATTTAAATCTAGAGACAGGCGCTGTGGTCTTTGCGCAAAATGACGGCGCAAGGGTAATCAGTAAGCTCATACTTAGAGATTAAAACAGGAGGCATGTGTTAATGCTTTGGGAAAGATTTCGCGCCATCAGTCTAGCGGCATGTGTCGCTTACCTGCTTTTGCTCGGGTCGGCTGTCTTTGCCGAAACTCGCGAAAACGCCCTCTCATCGCAGCTGACCATTGAGGGCGACAGCGCCGTTTTCCTGCAAGAGCAAAACACCATCGAGTATGCCGGCAACGTCGTCGCATTCATGGATGGCATGCGCATAAATGGTGATCGGGTACTGGTTGAGATGAATGCAGATCGTATCGAGCGCATCACGACCTCAGGCGCGCCTGCGAGTTTTTGGCAGCAACAAAACGCAGCGGAGCGCGATACTACCGCCACCGCCAATACCATCGTGTACCTGCCAGATACCAGTTTGTTAGAACTATCGGGTGGCGCGTCGCTCACACAGGACGGCAATGCGGTAAGCAGCGCCCTTATCCGCTACAACCTTGCCCTTGGGCAATTGGATGCGGGCAGCAGCGGCGCCGCGCAAGAGCGTGTACGCATGGAACTGCGCATACCAGTGAACCGCGCAGAGCAAGATTCAACACAGCCATGACACTGCGCGCCACGGGGTTAAAGAAAAGCTATAACGGCATTACCGTCGTTGAAGACATCTCGATGCATGTTGAACTTGGCGAGATCGTTGGTTTGTTGGGCCCTAACGGCGCGGGCAAAACCACCTGCTTTTACACCATTGTGGGTTTGGTACGCGCAGACTCTGGGCAGGTTTTTATCGACGATACGGAACTCACCGATGCGGCCATGCACCAACGTGCGGCGTCCGGTCTGGGTTATTTGCCGCAAGAAGCCAGCGTGTTTCGCACCCTGACAACCGAGGCCAATCTGATGGCCATGCTAGAGCTCAATCCAAGACTCGACGCAGCGGCGCGACAAGCGAAAATGACGGCGTTGCTGGAAGAGTTTGGCTTGCAAGCAGTTCGCAATAGCTTGGGACAAAGTTTAAGCGGCGGGGAAAGAAGGCGCCTTGAAATTGCGCGCGCATTGGCCAGTGATCCGCAATACATCCTCTTGGACGAACCCTTCGCTGGGGTTGATCCGATCTCGGTTACTGACATAAAAGCCGAGATCAAAGGCTTGGCCGCTCGAGGCATTGGTGTCCTTATTACCGACCATAACGTGCGCGAAACGCTGGATATCTGCCATCGAGCCTATGTCGTGCATGAAGGACATGTCATTGCTGACGGCGAGCCTGCAAAGATATTGGCGAACAATACCGTGCAAAATGTTTATCTTGGCAAGGAATTTGCTTAACCTTCCGATCATCAATGCCATCGTCGCGTGATCTTTGCATGTTCGGACGTCCTTAGGACTCCGTCGCCCTGATTGATACAGCAACATATTTAATTCGAACAAATCGGCATGCGCGCCCACGCGGGCGCACTAAGCAGTTTCCATGAAGCAAAGTCTTTCTCTCAAGCTGGGGCAACAGCTCAAAATGACCCCACAACTGCAGCAAGCCATTCGCTTGCTGCAGCTGAGTGCGCTAGAGCTGGAGCAGGAAATTCAAGACAACCTTGATGCCAACCCTTTGCTTGAAGTCGAAGACGAATTCAATGGTGATGATAGCGGCGACTCTTCCACAGCCTCTGAGGCTCCCGCCGATATCGCCGATACACCGATGGGCGAGGTGTCCGGTGACGACATTTCACAGTCACTCGAGAGCGGGGCCGAGTTCGATGATGATTATCCTAATGACTTTGCCGATGATCGCCCTGACAGCCTGCCAAGTGATTACGGCGAGCAGATGGTCGCGGCAGAGCTTCCAGATTTAGCCATGGACGGGCCGGGTGAATCCGATGTCAGCGATCAACTGCAGGCGCCGTTGACCGACGAGATTCCAGTGGACTCGAACTGGGACGATGTTTATCCGCAAGCACCCTCCGGTAACGCAAGCGAAAACGACTATGACGTTGGCACCAACGACAGCGCCGATGAAACGCTTGAAAGCCACTTGCTGTGGCAACTCAACCTAACGCCCATGGCTCCGTCAGACCGCGTCATCGCCATGGCCATCATTGACGAGATCACCGACGATGGCCTGCTTGGCACGACGCTAGAAGAAATATGCGAAACCCTAGCGCGCAGCCACGAGGGCAGCGACGCTCCCCCAGCGCTGGAAGAGATCGAAGAGATTTTGCAGCGCGTCCAGCAGTTCGATCCAATTGGTGTCGGCGCGCGAGACCTGCAGGAATGTCTGCTGCTGCAGCTCGAACAACTGGACGAAACCACGCCGTGGCTGACAGAGGCGAGGGACCTAGTCGCCACACACCTGCATGTGTTGGGCAATAAAGACTTTGTCACGCTTGTGCGACAAACGCATTTGTCGGAATCGCAGCTGAGCCAAGTCGTCGCGCTGATTCGGACACTGCAGCCAAGGCCTGGCGCTGCATTGTTCGAAGAGACAGCAGACTACGAGGTCCCAGATGTCCTTGTGCGTAAAGACCAAGGCCGTTGGCTGGTAGAACTGAATCCCGAAACCCTGCCCAAGGTTCGCATTAACAATACCTATGCCAGTCTCATCAAGAGCGTGCCGACGGGTCCGGACAAAGATTACCTGCGAGATAATTTGCAGGAGGCCAAGTGGTTTCTGAAGAGTTTGCAGACTCGCCACGACACGCTCTTGAAAGTGGCAACCAAGATCGTCGAGGTGCAGCAAGGCTTTCTAGAACATGGGCCTATGGCGATGAAACCGCTGATCTTGGCGGATATCGCAGAACAAGTAGATTTGCACGAATCGACGATATCTCGGGTGACCAATCGAAAATATCTGGCCACACCTCAGGGCCTATTCGAACTGAAGTACTTCTTTTCTTCCCATGTCGGCACGTCAACTGGGGGTGAAGTATCCAGCACAGCGATACGTGCATTAATCCGTCAGGTTACCGCGGATGAGAACCCGCGCAAACCATTGAGCGACAGCAAAATCGCGGCAATACTGGCAGAGCAAAACATCAACGTCGCACGTCGAACAGTCGCCAAATACAGGGAATCGTTGTCCATTCCTCCATCGAACGAAAGAAAACAGTTGGTCTGACTTGCACTCCTGACGCGCCTCGATGATGGTTTATGCATCATCGTATCCACTGGATCATTGGGAGCAGCTTATGCAACTCGACATTACCGGCCACCAAATCGACCTTACCGACGCGCTACAGCAACACGTTCGGGGCAAAATGCGCAAACTCGAACGCCACAGCGACGAAATTACCCACATGCATGTGGTTTTGAATATTGAAAAACACAGCCATCAGGCAGAAGCTACCGCCCACGTGCCGGGGGCTGAATTATTCGCCAACGCAGATGCCGAGGACATGTACGCTGCCATCGATTTACTCGCCGATAAAATCGACAGACAGCTGCTTAAGCACAAAGAAAAAAACGTCGCCAGACAAAATGGCAGTCATCACAGGGCATCGCGACACGACCAATAACCCAGGGGTTCGGTGTCGAATGACTGGCTCTGGCACGTTTAACCCTTAAACGACAGGTCGAAAATCAGGTCGATATGAGCGATGTATTAACAATCAGCGAGTTGGTCTCACCGCAGTCTGTGCACTATGGCCTCGACGCCGGCAGCCGCAAGCGCTTATTCCAAAGCATGGCAGAGGCCCTAGTCGATCCGGCGGCACTTGACAAAGAGGAGGCGGTCGATGAGATCTACGATGCGCTTGTTGAGCGCGAGCGTCTGGGTAGCACTGCTCTGGGTGATGGTGTCGCTATCCCGCATTGCCGCGTGAACTGCCCGCGCATTGCCGGCGCATTTTATACGTTGGCCGAACCCATCGAATATGAAGCACCAGACGAAAAACCCGTCGACCTTGTCTTCGTGCTGCTGGTGCCTAAGGAAGAAAAAAACGCACACATCGCTGCGTTGCAGCGTCTTGCTCAACTGTTTTCTGAGGCCAGTCATCTTGCCGGTTTGCGCGGTGCTCAATGCAACGCGTCGCTCTTTGCAGAGCTTGTGCGTATTGATGACACATTGTCAGCGGCGAATCTCGACCGAAGATCTGCATGAAACTAATCATCGTCAGCGGTCGCTCTGGGTCAGGCAAATCTACTGCATTGAGAACCTTGGAGGACGCCGGCTACCACTGCGTTGACAATTTGCCCGTCGGTTTGCTGCAAGATTTGGTGCAGCGCTACGCGAATCTCGGACATGGCGAGGTATCCAAAATCGCGGTCTGCATTGACGCACGCAGTCCGGGGTTAGAGCAATTTCCCGAGTTGCTTTTGCAGCTGCGCGAGACAGGTATCGATGCACATGTTCTCTATCTCGATGCGCTCAGCCCAACACTGGTGAAACGATTCAGTGAGACACGTCGACGCCACCCTTTGACTGACCAGAATATCGATCTGCGCGAAGCGATTGATATGGAAGCCAGCATTCTTTCTACCGTGGCGGATCTAGCAAACCTCACCATTGATACTACGAGAATTTCGGGCAAGAACCTCAGCGAACAGATTGTCCACAGAGTGATTGAAAATGGCGGCACTTCCGTAAGCCTGTTATTTCGATCATTTGGGTTCAAACACGGAATTCCTGTCGACACCGACTTTGTTTTCGACTTGCGCTGCCTGCCCAACCCACACTGGCAACCGGCATTACGGCCACTCACCGGTCGCCATGAGGAAGTCGTCGTTTATCTGCAGTCTCAGGCGCTGGTGAATGACATGTTTCAAGACATTGCCGATTACCTGCAAAAATGGATTCCCCGCTTTGCAGATAACGATCGAGTGTATTTGACTGTGGGCATCGGCTGTACCGGCGGTCAGCATCGAAGCGTCTATATGGCAGAACGCCTAGGCCAACATTTTGCCTCGCAGCTGGATCAGGTACTGGTGCGACACCGCGAGCTGGATAAAACGTAAGCGCCAACGCGAATGTGCCGCCGATATGGCCGCCATCTGCACGAGCGCCAATTTCAACGCACAACATTGCAATCACCATGCGACAAACCACTCTTACCATTGTTAATCCATTGGGGCTGCACGCGAGAGCTGCGTCGAAACTCGTTGATGTTGCTAAGAACTTTGCTGCGCATATCACGCTCACCAATGACAGCGGTGTAGAGGCGGACGCCAAGCGAATCATGAGCTTATTGCTGTTGGGCGCACCGGTGGGTAGCCAAGTGGCCCTGAGTGTTGAGGGAGAAGACGAAGACGATGCATTTGACTCCCTAACGGCATTGATCCGCGCAGGCTTCTTTGAGCTGGACGAGTCGTGACGCCAGACCAACTGCATTTTGAGTCAATGCTCGAAGGCATCAGTCGCGGCAGCACGGCAGATATCAAGGTTCTCCTTGCGTCGCTGCGGCCCAGTGAGATTGCCGGTGTGCTCGAAGCCAACCTGCCAGAGACCAGACAGATTATCTGGGGCTTGCTTGATGAAGACGTGCGTAACCAGAGTCTGCAGTACCTGCACGATGATGTGCGCGGCCAATTCCTTGAGACCATGGACACAGCCCAGCTTGTCGCGGTGGCGGAGGAGCTCGACACCGACGATTTCGCCGACATCTTGCAGCAACTACCCCAAACGATCACACAGCAGGTTCTGGAAAGCCTCGATAGCCGTGATCGAGCCCGTGTGGAATCGGTACTTGCCTACCCCGAGGACAGCGCAGGTGGCCTGATGAATACCGATACCATCACGGTGAGGCCACGCCATGCTGCTGAGTTGGTGTTGAGATATCTGCGCCTACGCCGAGAGTTACCGGCGACCACCGACGCGCTCATCGTCGTCAATAGTCGAGACGAATACCTCGGCGTGCTGCCCATTACCAAGCTACTAACTGCTGACCCCACCGTGACTGTGCGCGAAATCATGAACAGTGAAGAACCGCCCATCAACGTCTCTGAGTCAGATACCGAAGTTGCGCGATTGTTTTCAGAGCACGATCTTATTTCGGCGCCCGTGGTCGATGATGCTGGCCACTTGCTCGGGCGCATCACCATTGATGATGTGGTAGACGTCATTATAGAAGATGCGGAGGAAGCGGTGCTTGGCCCTGCTGGTCTGCTCGTCGACGAGGATACCTTTGCACCGGTGCGCCGAGCGGTTCGCAGACGCGCAGTCTGGCTTGGCATCAACCTCATCACAGCGCTGATGGCCGCTGCAGTGATCAGTCTCTTCGAAGAGACCATTGTGAAGGTCGTCGCCCTCGCCGTTCTAATGCCAGTCGTCGCAAGCATGGGCGGTATTGCCGGCACGCAGACCCTGACCTTGGTCATTCGGGGACAGGCCACCGGACAGCTCGGTCGCGGTAACTTACTGTGGATGCTCAACCGAGAATTTATTGTGGCTGCCTTGAACGGACTGCTCTGGGCTTCTGTGGTAGCGCTTGGCGCGGTCTACTTTTTTGACGATCCCCAGCTGGGTTGGGTGATCGCCGTGGCGATGATCGCCACCATACTGATAGCAGCTATTGCGGGCAGCCTGCTGCCAACTCTGCTGCGCCGCATGAACATAGACCCCGCGATCGCTGGCGGCGTTGTACTCACAACCATTACCGACGTGGCAGGTTTTTTTATCTTTTTGGGTCTCGCCAGTTGGGTATATCTATAGTCCGGTCAGTTTCCGGCCATACTCCATTCTTGCGCAGCGCTTACTGGCCGGCAACGGTCATGGTTTCTAGCAACATGCTGGGCGCTCGTATGCTGCTGCGCATATCAATATCGTCAGCCAAGGCGACAATGTTGAGCAACATGTCTTTCAAGTTCCCCGCCAACGTAAACTCTGCCACTGGGTATGCAATCTCGCCATCTTCCACCCAATACCCTGACGCGCCACGAGAGTAGTCGCCGGTCACACCGTTAACGCCCTGACCCATCAGCTCGGTAATCAGGAAGCCATTGCCCATCTGGGCGAGCAGTTGGGAAAACGGTTGCGTGGGTGCATCGAGGTGTAAGTTGTGTACACCGCCAGCATTGCCTGTGGTCGCTAGCCCAAGTTTGCGAGCGGAATAAGTCGATAAGATATAGCTGCTTAGCTGGCCCTGCTCGACAAAGACATTGTCCCTCGTCGCAACACCGTCGCCGTCAAAGTAGGCACTGGCCAACCCGCGAACCATTTTTGATTCTTCTCTCAGCGTCAGCCAACTCGGCAGCACCTGCTGTCCCAGAGCATCGAGCAAGAACGATGCCTTACGATATTGAGAGCCGCCGCCGATAGCACCGTTCAAATGTCCTATCAGCCCAGCTGCCAAGTTAGGCGCCAGAATGATCGGGTATTTGCCCGTGGGTGCTTTACGCGGCGACAGCCGCTGCACCGTTCGCTCGCCTGCTTTGACGCCTATATCGGCTGCAGCCTCTAGGTCCTGCCAACGTCGTGACAGGCTGTACCAATAGTCACGCTGCATGCCCTCGTTGTCCTCACCAATCAGCACGCAGCTCAAGCTGTGACGTGTACTGGGATAGGCGCCAATGAAGCCGTGACTGTTGCCGTATATGCGCAGGGCCTGTTGCGAGCTGATCTGAGCACCATCAGAATTCGTCAGCTTTTTGTCCACTGCTAATCCGGCCGCCTCACACTCAACCGCCATAGCAGTCGCCTGCTCCGGCTCAATATCCCAAGGATGATACAAATCTAAATCCACGGTCTCTGCCGGCATAAGTGAGGCTTCAGCCAAGCCACTGTAGGGATCTTCTTCCGTGTGTTTGGCGATACCCTTGGCCGCAGCCACGGTTTCGCGGATGGCATTTGGGCTACTGTCGGTAGTGCTCGCCGAACCCTTGCGTTTGCCGACGTAGAGGGTGATACCGAAACCGCGATCTTGATTAAATTCCAAGTTTTCCAGCTCGCCTTTGCGCACACTGACACCCAAACCCTGTTCCATACTGGCGGATACTTCGGCCTGATCAGCGCCTTGACGCTTTGCCTCGCTGAGGATGTTGTCGACCAAGGTGGTCAACTCTTGCTGATGCTCTATAAAATCCAACGACTTACTTCCTCGTAATCATACTTATGCCTGAAGAACTCTCTAAATCTGCGCTTAAACGCGAAGCCGAGCGCTTACAAAAAATCGGCTTGAAGCTTACGCAACTCAAACCCGAGATTCGATCGCGACTGCAGCTTCCTGACGCGCTGCGCATCGCCATCGATGTACATGCCGGCATTAACAGTCGAGAGGGCGGCAGGCGACAAATGCAGTACATTGGCAAGGTCATGCGCGGTATCGATGTCGAGGCGATTGAGCAGCAACTCGCCGACCTTGAAGGACAATCCGCTGCAGCGCGCCACTTTTTTCATACCGTCGAGCAGTGGCGAGATCGGCTGACTGCTGACCCCAAATCGTTGACCCAGTTTATCGACGAGTACCCCAATGTTGAGCGCCAACAGCTGCGCCAGTTGGTCGGCGCCGCGGGCAAAAACGCACCAGCGAGTGGCCATGAAGTGCCAGATGCTCATCGCCAAGCACAGCGCGTCTTGTTCAAATTTGTGCGCGCTACACTCGCAGCGCACAGCGACGGACAACCCGCATCCGATACGCCATAGATTGTGTTCAAGTAGCGGTACCGCCCACGACGATTTCATCGACCTTAAGCGTAGGTTGACCGACGCCAACCGGCACCGATTGCCCATCCTTGCCGCAAACGCCGACACCGCCGTCCAAATCCAGATCGTTACCCACCATAGAAATCTTCGTCATCACCTCGGGACCGCTGCCGACTAAGGTGGCGCCCCGGATAGGCGCCGTTACTTTGCCTGCTTCGATGAGATAGGCCTCGGTGGCAGAAAACACGAATCGACCCGATGTAATGTCCACCGAACCGCCACCAAAATTGACCGCGTAGATGCCGTTTTGTACAGACTTGATGATGTCTTCTGGCTGATCTTGGCCGGGCAGCATATAGGTGTTGGTCATTCTGGGCATGGGCACATGCGCATAGGATTGGCGGCGGCCATTGCCCGTGGCGGGCACGTTCATCAAGCGTGCGTTGAGTTTGTCCTGCATGTAGCCCTTCAACACGCCATTTTCGATCAACGTAGTGACTTGAGTCTTCGTTCCTTCGTCGTCAACACTCAGTGACCCGCGTCGTGCCTCCATGGTGCCATCATCGACGACAGTGCAGAGGGGTGACGCAACTTGTTCACCGACCCGATTCGAAAACGCAGAGCTACCTTTGCGGTTAAAGTCTCCTTCCAGACCATGCCCGACTGCCTCGTGGAGCAAGACACCGGGCCAGCCTGGGCCGAGGACCACGGGCATTGGTCCTGCCGGAGCATCCACTGCCTCCAAATTCACGAGCGCCATGCGCACGGCCTCCTTGGCAAGGTTCTCCGTCCAGTCTCCAAGTGTTAACGACTCTAAGCTGCGGCGGCCACCACCTCCGGCGTTACCACGCTCACGGCGGCCGTTATGCTCGACGATGACGGAGACATCCAATCGAACCAGAGGACGTATATCTGCCGCCAATGTACCGTCGCTGGCCATAACCAAAACAGATTCGTGGTTACCCGCGATGCGCACAGTCACTTCTTTGACCTTGTCGTCTTGCGCTCGCGCGGTTTGATCAATCTGGCGCAACAGCTTCACCTTATCTTCATCGGTCAAACTGCTGATGGGATCGGTAGGCGCATACAAAGGCGCAAAGTCGACCGCTTTAAAACCAGGCGCTCGTCGCTGACTACCACTGCCTGCAATAGATCGAGCTGCCTTGGCTGCCTGCTTCAAACCATCGAGACGAATGTCTTCACTGTAGGCAAACCCAGTTCGCTCCCCAGCCAGTGCACGCAACCCGATACCCGCTTCGACACCAAAGGACCCCTCCTTCACGATGCCGTCTTCCAGCGCAAATGATTCGCCGCGGGTGCTTTGCACGAACACTTCACCGTAATCGATCTCGCGACCCAGCAACGTGTCTAGGCTGCGCTCGATATCGCCCAGCTCCAGACCTTTCGCTTGCAGCAGCTGTTGTTCTACCTGCGCAATCATGTCATTCATTTAATGCCCACCTTGATCAAATCACTTGCGTTGACGCACCACAGGCAGAGTAGGGGAACTAACGCTCCGCCGATGCCTTCGCACCATCCTCGATGGGCTGGTCTTTTAACAAATCCGGCGATAGCCGCTCTCCGGCAACATCTGCTTCTTTGATGTCTCTATTGAAGAGTTCAGTAAATGTCACCCTTGGATCGTCTAACGAGCCGGAAACTAGAAATTTCGCCGAACTCATCTGCTCAATCGGCTTGCGAAATACCCGCTCGCCCACCGCTAAGCCCAGCCCTGCTAGGGGATTGGCTATCGCTAAGTATGCGGCGTACCAAGGCAAACTGTCACTGACTGGAAGTGTGACAATCATTTGTGCATCCAGCGTATTGCCACTGAGATCAACCTCGCCACCAAGCTCATAGCGCGATGACGTACTCTTGATGATGAGATTTTTTGTAAAGCTAAGCGTTTGATCCTCGAGCTGTATGTCACCAAAAGCTTCTTCGAAACTGATTCCCTCTCCCACCACATCCGAAAAGTCGAAAGTTATGCGCTTGGTAAGCGCCGTAATATTCAGCAGGCTCAAGACACGCAAGCCTGCTTGACCACCTTCTACCTCTAAGAAACTGCCTTCCTCAGCTTTCAAAGAAACCCCGCCCTCGCTGTTTGCGATATCTAGATTCGCCGGGGAGCCGGCCCAGCTCAAATTTCCCACAACAGAGGCTGTCTTGGATGTCACAACGGGGGCGTAACCCCATAGCGGCAACACCTCGGCCAAATCTTGCATTTGGGCGGATCCAGAAAATGCGCTGCGGTTTTGCTCTAAGTTCCAGTGGATCACGCTGTCGGTAATGTCGACGCCATTGACCAACACATCCTCTATGTCGAATCGCACGCCGCCGGGTTCTGGAGTAATCTCGAACTTCCAGCGCCCAAATGGCTCTTCACCAATCATCAACTGGTTTACGAAGACTTCAGCTCGGGGTAGACCTCGTCCAATAGCCAGGTCTATTGGATCGAGATTTCCTTGAAGCGCGTTGTCGCCAGGCTCATATCCCGGCAATCGCAGGGTTAGTAGGTCCACTACAAGATTTGCAGGATCGGACACATCGATGCTGCCAGCGACATCTTCACTACGGACTTGGAAGACCGCCGTGCTGCTGTCGCGTTGGCCATTCAGTTCAAGGTTGGCAAAACTCAAGTCATCGACAATGAAGTTACCAACCTGCAGGCCTCGTATCTGCCAGCTCACCGGCAAGTCGACGGCGGCACCGCCATCCTTGGCCACCCAGTCCGCCAAATCGACCTCTGCCAATCGTCCGTTGATTACCAAGCCATTGTAATCTGGCTCTATTTCCAAGGGCTGCGCATTCACGCCAACGGCGCCTTGGGTGACTCGCTGGGACGACACGCTTGGGATCTCGAACCAACCGTTGGTGTTTTTGTACTGCCAATCAATTCGCTGATAGTCGTCTGCAAAGAGGAGATCAAATGCACTGACCGCAGGCTCGCTGTGCTGCTTGCCAAACTGCGCAGGCAGGTTGACCGCCATACCCCCGAGGTCTGTCGTCAGCATGAGCTCAGCAGGCGCAGAAGTGCCCATCGCCAGTAATAACTGCCCGGTGAAATCGGCCTCGCCCTCCAGCACCGGTGAGCTCTCTATCCCGGCCATGCGAAATATATCGAGAGCCGATGCACGACCATCGACCTCGAACATCAGGTACTGAGGATCATAATCCACGCGTATGCCAACCGGATTGCCGAAGAGCAGTCCTTGAGCATTGCCCTCTAAGTTATGCGGCAAGGAAAAGCGCTGTTGGCCGGTGAGATTGCGCCAAGCTAGGCGGTATTCCGGCATGGCCAAATCTAGCTGATCAAATTCAGCCTCGATATCCACCTGCAGTTTGGCCGTTGGCGGCGCATCACTCCCAAGGGGAACGCCAATCTGCGCGGTATAAGCAAGTTCTCCCTCAGCCCGCCACTGGGGCGTGATAAAAGACAAGGATTGCTGCAAGGGAGAGCGTCGCACCATGGCCAACAGCGAGTCCGCCGTGGCGGTGTTTTCATGGGACAAAAAAAGCATCGATTGATTTGCATCGAGGTGGATTGATGCACGCGCAAGATCTAAGCCAGCGGATGTTCCAGCCTGCAAATCTCCATAGGTCTGTCGACCAGCGACGTGGATGGAACCAGCGGCATCCGCGAGCACGGGCCACTGCTTCTCGTAACGAATTTGCGCAGACTGAAAGTCACCCTGTAGTTCAAAGCGACGTCGCGTGACCTCTCCGGGTCGAATATGAATTTGTCCATGATGCGCAACGCTGACATTGCTAAAATCGCCGGCCACGGGTGCTTCGAGCAGCCACTGCCGCAAACCCGCATTTAACTTGTATGGAATGTAACGCCGGGTCTGCGGGGCAGTGATGGCATTCACCTGCAGGCCAAGCGAGATACGCTGATCGAAACGCGGGCTGGGGCGACTGGTCGCGAAGCTCCCGCTTATCCGTGTGTTGCCATCTACCGCTTCAATATTGCTGCCTCGCACCGATGCATAACCAGGCCTAAACAGCAGCAATAAGTCGCCGGAGACTGCATCAAAACTCCAGTTCTCAGAGAACACTGTGGGGAAGCTCATGGTGACGTCATCGCCCTGCACACGCATGCCAATATGATTTAGGTCGCCGTAGATCTCTGCACCGGCATTGGTAACGCCGGGCGATCCACGATAGGCCGAAAGCTGCACCGCATTCGCTTGTCCCCACCAATCAAGGCCAGATGAGAGTGAGTAGCGGCCAATCAATTCTTGCAATGTCGCCTTTGCGTCCAAGGCGACAAGCCATTCTCCTAGCGCCTTTTCCGGGCTCAGTACCGCGCCAGCTAACTCCGACAAATCCCCGAGGGTCAGATCCGTCGTCCTGAAACGGATGGCTGGGTGCATATTTTGTCTTGCGCGACCCGCAGTCGCGCTACCAAGCAAACGATCTGCATCAACCTCCAGCAGCATGGGTGGCAACACCAAGCCCTGCGAGCCCTGCGTGTGTAGCCTGCTTTGCAGACTTGCGAGTGCTCGCGCTCCTTGCGCCCATACCGAACCTTGCGTACTCAGTGTCAGGCTGCTGTTGGGAAGCAAATAGGGAGACTGCGTCAGACGCAGGGTGGCAGAAAACACCCCGTAGCCTAGGGGCGCATCAGCACGCGGTGGGGCATCATGAGCAGTATCTTTTAGTAGTGCGCCCGAAGTCGTAAGCCATTGTGCTCGCGGCAACTCCAGCGCCATGGCGGTACCGCCGGTGAGCGCAGCGGGAATCTCGACAGCACCCTCGGCACTAAGCCGCAGTGAATGATCGGACACCACATTAGCACTGTCCGCGTTGCTTATGGTCTCACCGTATGCAAGCACAAGCGGCACGCTTGCACCCGGGCTGTCGATCACCAACCGACCGTATCTGTTCGTTGGACGATTGTTTACCGTCAATTCAATATCGTAGGGAAAGGCTTCACTCGCACGCTCTGCCACTACCTGCAGCGTGACATCGACGAACTCGCTCGAGTTCAGTAGCTCTACAAAATCGATATCGATGGGTTGTTCCGCGCTGTTTTTTAAAGCCCAACCCTGGGTCGTATGGACTACACCAACTTCGCCACTTTCACTATAAAAGCGTCGAAAGATTGGCTTCCATTTCGCAAGCGACTGAAAAAAGTCTAGCTCTACGTAAAGGTTTTGCAGATCGCCCGCAGCAAAGGCTACACGCTGTATGCGCAGCACGGGATTGAACCCTCGCCAATCCCCAGCCACCTCGGTGACCTCGGCTCGATAAGGCGCCAAAGCGGTATTGAACTGTGGTGTTAATGTGCTGGCGTAGGCCGATGCTAGACGCCCAGTCACCTGCACGATGGCCAGCAGGCAAACGAGGCCGGTCAACAGGGCAGCAGCCACATAACCAAGCGATCTCGCGGCAGACTGCTCGTCTACCGACGCCTCATTCACACTGGCAGGATCCTGTTCAAGGTTGTTCAAGTGAGCCTTCTCAGTGAAGAGACTGTGGGACGAAAATCAGATCGAATTGATCTAATCGATATGCAGAATCCACCTGCAGCCGAACTTCGTTTGACAGACGTGCTGTGAGGGCCTGATAAAGCACGGCCTCTTCGTCCAACAGTCGCTCAATAACCACTGCGTTGCCAGATATCGCGTAATGGCCATCGCGCATGCCTTGAGGGTGCTCGGCGCTATCGCACTCTGCCGCCAGCATGCGCAGGATTTCCATACAAACGGTTTCCGGCGTTTTAAGCAGTCCGTGGCCTGCACAATGATCGCACCTAGCGCACATGACTTGCACCAAACTCTCACGAGTTCGCTTGCGACTCAGCTGGACCAAACCAAGAAATGTGAAGCCGTCGACCTGGGTTTTAGCCGGATCTTTCGCCAGCGCCTCACAGAGTTTGGCCATAACCGCATCGCGATGGCTCTGCTGGGTCATGTCAATGAAGTCGATCACTACGATGCCGCCTAAGTTACGCAGGCGCAGTTGGCGAGGAATCGCCGCAGCTGCCTCCATGTTTGTTACGTAAATGGTCTGTTCAAGGCTATGGCTACCCACGTAACCTGCCGTGTTTACATCAATGCTAATCAGGGCTTCTGTTTGCTCAATTACTAGCGTGCCACCACTCTTCAGGGGCACGCGGGGCTCTAAGGCGTCGGCAATTTCCCGCTCAATGTTGTGCCGCTCAAAGAGCGGTTTGCGCTCTTGATACAGGCGCATCCGCTGTTCCAAATATGGGGCATGAAGACTGAGATAGTTCTGTAAACGCTGGTATATGTCCGCTTCGTTGACATAGATGCTGAGCGTATTGGGGCCTGCCAGATCGCGCACTAGGCGGGTCTGGATTGGCAACTCCTTAAATACTTCCGTGGGTGCTTTGGCGCCCTGCAAACTCTGCTGCAAACGCCGCCAAAGTTCGCACAAATGCCGTAGATCCTCTTCCAGCAAGCTAGCAGGCACTCCCTCGCCCTGGGTCCTGGCGATAACGCCCATGGCGCTATTTTCACTGAGCGGGCGCAGTACTTTAAACAGGCGGCTGCGCTCAGCATCGTCAGTAATCTTTTGCGAAAGCCGGACTTGCGTGTTCGTCGGCATCAGCACCAGATACTTAGATGCCAAGGAGAGTCGAGTGGACAGCCTAGCCCCCTTAGTGCCCAAGGGGTCGCGCTCGACAATGACCAACAGTTCTTGTCCGTCGTGAAGTACGTCGCGAATCCCGAGCTTGTGGTCGTCCGCTTGATTAGAGGTCAGCACCAGCGGATTTTCGATATCCGAAAGATGCAAAAAGCCAGGACGCTCTAGCCCAACGTCGACGAAAGCCGCCTGCATGCCAGGTACCACCCGCACCACCTTACCCAGATAGATGTTGCCCGTGACGCTGTAGCCAGCGGCTCTGGCCAGATGCACTTCAACTACTGCGCCATCTTGAACCAGCGCTACTCGTGATTCGAACGTAGAGACGTCAATCAACAGCTCTTCAGACATGCTGGCGCTGCAACCAAGTATTGACGCCAATGGATGCCAGCAGTTGCTCCGTTTCGGCCATGGGCAGGCCGATGACATTGCTGTAGCTGCCAGCAATCGTCGTTACAAAGACACCGCCAATACCCTGCAAGGCATAGGCCCCGGCTTTGTCCGCAGGCTCGCCGGTTGCCCAATAAGACTTGGCCTCTTGGCTATCGATGGAACGAAAAGTCACCGTCGTCATAACCACGTCACTGAGCACCTGCTCGCCGTCAAAAACGGCGACACCCGTCGCGACCTGATGACTGCGACCAGAGAGACGCATCAGCATCTGCATCGCATGTTGTTCGTCCCTAGGCTTGCCCAGCAGTGCTCCATCCAGCACGACGATGGTGTCTGCTCCCAAGTGCACAAACCCAGATCGCCACTGACTTTGCGCCTTGGTTTTAGCAAGCCGATCGACATAGTGGATTGCGTCCTCGTCTGCTCGCGGGGTTTCATCAATGTCTGCCGGTTGTACCTCGAAATCCAAACCCATTTGCTGCAGAAGGCTCGCTCGACGTGGCGACTGGGAGGCAAGTAACAAGCGGCGTTCGAGCATGATGATTAGGCGCGCCGCTGTCCGCCAAGCAGTTTTTCAGCGGCCAAAACATACAGTGGCCAGAAAAGCATGCTGCTACCCGCGAGGGCTAGGGGTTGCAAACTCCATGGCTGGCCAGTGACGGTGTTACGAACGTAGGCGCGCACGAGTTCTGCAAGAAATATCATCATGAACACCATGATCATTTGCTGCAGGAGTGTTTGCATTTGTAAACGCTCCTGAAAACGCAGCAGATAAAAAGCAATGGCGGCGCAAATCGCGCCATTGAGGCCAAATGGATCGCCCAACAGGGTATCGAGGTAGAAGCCGAGCAGCCACACCACCACCAAAACCCGACGTGCCGTGGTTCCATCGTCCGATGCACTCTTTGTAAACAGCAGTGCAAATAAGCCACCGCGATACGTGGGTATGCGCTGCACCCATAGAATCAGCGCCAACAACATCCATTGCGGGCGCCAGTAACCAAGCCAGTCTGGCGCAGGTTGCGGCAAATGAAAGACGCTTAAGACCAAACTGAGAATGATCAGCACCGCCATAAATGGACCATGAGAAACCATTAGTCCAACGCCTCGACGGTTTCCGATACCAAGTTACCGGCAATGTCTTGGGTCACTTCTGCCGGTGCAATCACAAGGACATGTCCGACCTTGAGCAATGCGGCCGTGGGTGTCAGTGAGGCTTGTAGGTAGGGAGAATCCTGGGTCGCTTCCACTGAGGCGACCGTGCCTACCGGGTAGCCCGGTGGAAAGCGCCCGCCAAGCCCAGAGGTTTCGATCAAGTCGCCGTCTTGCACGTCTGTCGATGCCGGCAGGTCCTCCAGCACAAGTCGGTCCGAGACACCGATGCCGCCAACGATCATTCTGACGCCGGTGCGATTGTTTCTTGCAGGAATCGCATGCTTGCGATCAGTAATCAAAATCACCCAACTCGTCGAGGAAGACACGTCCACCACTTGGCCAAACAAGCCCTGGGCATCAACCACGGCGTGGCCGGGTTGCACACCATCGTCTTGGCCTTTGTCCAAAATGACCGCGGCTCGGTCAGGATCCGGTGGTACGCCAATGATTTCCGCAATGGTCGCCTGACTGGGTAGCTGTGCTTTCGAGCCTAAGAGCTGTCGGAGCCGTGCATTTTCTGCCTGCAAAAAAAGTACGCGCTGTTGGCCTTCTTCCAAGCGCAACAACTTGGCACTCAGTTGTTCGCGTTGCTGCAACAAAGACTGCCGGTCGGTGGAAATATCCGCAGCAAACTCATAGAGGGTGTAAGGCGCCTCAGCGATAACGTAAATTGGCGTCGCGAGGGATAATACGACGCTGCGCACCTGCCACAAAACCTTGGCAGCACCTTCGAGTTGGTCGACGCTGCCGCTTTGCACAACTCGACGCCCGTTACTGTCCAACCAAATCGCAGCACCAGACAGCATCAGCAATGTCACCAAGAGGTATCCAGCGCCGGGCCGTTTGGCGAACAGCGTCTTAATCTTAGTTCTCCCGCGCCTGCGGAGGTGGTTGCAGTTCGCCGCGCAACGACATCATTGCCTCAAGAAGTAGAAAGCAAATCAGCGTTGCCCGATTGATCCATCAACTCCAGTGCTTTGCCGCCACCTCTGGCAACACAGGTCAGCGGATCATCAGCGATGATGACCGGCAAGCCCGTCTCTTCTGCCAACAGCACATCCAGATCACGCAGCAAGGCACCGCCACCGGTGAGAACCATGCCGGTCTCGGCAATGTCTGCGGCCAATTCCGGCGGGCATTGTTCTAGGGCTGACTTTACCGCTTGCACAATCATGGAAAGCGGCTCCTGCAGAGCTTCCAAAATCTCGTTGCTGTCCAAGGTAAAGCTGCGCGGAATACCCTCCGCCAAGTTGCGACCGCGGACATCGATTTCACGAATATCCTTTTGCGGGTAGGCCGCTCCCACTTCCTGCTTGATGCGCTCAGCCGTGGCTTCACCGATCAGACTGCCTTGGGTTCGCCGTACGTAGGCCACAATCGCCTCGTCGAATCGGTCACCACCCACACGCACTGAATCAGAAAACACCACACCGTTGAGAGAGATGATGGCAATTTCTGTCGTACCGCCGCCGATGTCGACAACCATGGTACCAACAGCTTCGTGTACTGGCAGACCTGCACCAATGGCAGCCGCCATAGGCTCTTCCACCAAGCGCACGTCTCGAGCGCCAGCAGACAGCGCACTCTCGCGTATGGCGCGTCGCTCAACTTCCGTCGACTTACATGGCACACAGATCAACACTCGTGGGCTGGGGCGAATAAAGGAATTTTCGTGCACTTTGGCGATGAAGTAGGTGAGCATTTTTTCTGTCACCAAAAAATCGGCGATGACTCCATCCTTGAGCGGACGTATCGCTGTAATATTGCCGGGTGTTCGCCCGAGCATACGCTTGGCGTCTAAACCCACAGCCGCAACGCTGCGTTGGTTTCCCTGCTGGCGCAGTGCGACCACGGAAGGCTCATCTAAAACGATGCCCTCTTCGCGGATGTAAATCAGCGTATTCGCAGTTCCTAAATCGATAGACAGGTCACGCGAAAAGAGACCGCGGAAATTCTTAAGCATCGACGCTTCAATCCCGAAAAAATAAAGCGTAATCATAGGCATATGACATTCGAAAAGCACGGTTAAGATGACCTGTCTTTGCATCCAGCCGCAGCGATTCGAGAAAAATTTTTCGCCGCTTTGACAACCTCGACATATTCACGGCATACCAGCATTCCCAATGGAACCGGTCTACAATGCGAGCACCTCACGAGTAACGTATTTCAATGTCACAAGAGCCAACCGCTGATCCTGAGGGTGAGAGCAACGAGATAGATGTAGGCCATCTGGCCGCACTCGCGCGACTGGCGATTCACGGCGACGCAAGCGCGAAAATCGCCGACGATTTGCAGGCGATCATCGCGATGATAGACACCATGCAAGCGGTGAATACCGACGGAGTCGAACCGCTATCGCATCCGCTGGATACCACCGCGCGACTGCGCAGCGACGAGGTCACAGAACACCCTGACCCCGCACATTTTCAAAGCGGTGCCCCAGCAACTGCCGACCATTACTATTTAGTCCCTCGCGTTGTCGAGTAGAGCAAATCTATGAGCGAATTTTCTTCACTGCGCGAGATGAGCGCTGATTTGGCCAAGGGTGCCTACTCAAGTGTTGAGCTAACCCAAGCGCACTTGGAACGAATACAAACTGCCAACGCGGCCCTTAACTGTTTTATTTCCATTAACGCCGAGTCTGCCCTAGCTGCTGCCACCAAGGCTGACCAGCAGCGTGCGCAAGGTGATCAACGAGCAACCCTTGGTCTGCCCTTCGCCCATAAAGACATTTTTTGCACACGAGACATTTTGACCACCGCCGGATCGAAAATGTTGAGTAACTTTGTCGCCCCCTACGATGCCACCGTCGTTAGCAATATGGCGGCGGCGGGCATGATCAGTGTGGGCAAAACCAACATGGATGAGTTCGCCATGGGCTCGTCAAACGAGAACAGTTTTTTTGGCACAGTCAGCAACCCGTGGGACCACACCCGGGTACCAGGCGGCTCGTCCGGAGGCTCTGCCGCCGCAGTGGCGGCTGGACTCGTAGCCGCAGCAACCGGCACAGATACTGGCGGCTCCATCCGCCAGCCAGCGGCTTTGTGCGGTATTACCGGCCTCAAGCCTACCTATGGTCGCGTGTCGCGCTACGGCATGATCGCATTTGCCTCAAGTTTGGATCAGGCCGGCCCAATGACGCGAACCGCCGAAGACGCAGCGCTCATGCTAGGCGTGATGGCGGGCTTTGACCCCAAGGACTCCACCAGCTCAGAGCGACACGATGATTGGCTTGATGGTGTCGTCGCTAACGGTATCGCTGTACTCGACCGTCCGCTGACCATCGGCCTGCCTCGTGAGTATTTTAGCGACAACCCAAATTTTGGCGGCATCGAAGCGGCTAAGACCGAGCTAGAAAAAATGGGCCATACGCTTGTGGATGTGTCGCTACCACATACCGAATCCGCCGTACCGGTGTATTACGTGCTGGCTTCAGCAGAGGCGTCGACCAACTTGTCTCGTTACGACGGGGTTCGCTTCGGGCATCGTTGCGAGGACCCGCAGTCGCTACAGGATCTCTATGAACGATCACGAGAAGAGGGCTTTGGCGCGGAGGTAAAGCGGCGAATCTTGACCGGCACCTACACCCTGTCTGTGGGCTATTTCGACGCTTACTACCTAAAAGCGCAAAAGATACGCCGGCTGATTAGCGAAGATTTTCAACAAGCCTTTACACAGGTTGATGTGCTGCTGGCGCCCACCTCGCCAACGCCGGCCTTTAAGAAGAATCAGCTCACCGATGACCACGTCGCCATGTATCAACAAGATTTATTTACGGTACCCACCAGCTTGGCAGGGCTGCCCGCAATGTCGCTGCCATGTGGCTTCTCCAACGGCCTGCCCATGGGCATGCAGCTAATCGCGCCTGCCTTCCGCGAAGATTTGCTGCTTGAGCTCGCGGCCCAATACCAGCGCCAAACTGACTGGCACCTAAAGCGACCGGAGGCAGTGGTATGAGTTGGGAAGCTGTCATTGGCCTAGAGATCCACGTACAGCTCGCTACCCAGAGCAAAATTTTTTCCGGCGCCAGCACCGCTTATGGCGCATCGCCCAATGCCCAGGCCTGCAACATCGATCTTGGGTTACCCGGAGTACTCCCGGTACTCAACGAGAGAGCCGTAGAGTTAGCCGTGCGCTTCGGTCTCGCCATTGGCGCGCAAATCAATCAGCACTCGATTTTCGACCGCAAAAACTACTTCTATGCCGACCTTCCCAAGGGCTACCAAATCAGCCAGTTTGAGACACCCATTGTTGGTCAGGGCACGATCACGATTACGCCTGAGAACGGCAGGTCGCGAACGGTTGGCATTACCCGCGCGCATTTAGAAGAGGATGCGGGCAAATCTGTCCACGACCTGTATCCAGGGATGACTGCCGTGGACCTCAATCGCACCGGGACGCCTTTGCTGGAGATTGTTTCGGAGCCCGATATGCGTTCTGCGCAAGAAGCCTCCGCCTACTTCCGACAGATGCACACCTTGGTTCGCTACATCGGCATTTGCGACGGCAATCTAGCCGAGGGCAGCATGCGCTGTGATGCCAATGTTTCCGTGCGCCCAAGCGGACAAACAGAATTTGGCGAACGCACAGAAATTAAAAACATCAACTCATTTCGTTTCGTTGAGCAAGCCATCGAGCATGAAATTGCGCGTCAAATCGATGTGCTGGAAGCCGGTGGCAAGATCGAGCGCGAGACCCGCCTCTACGACCCAGACAAAGATGAGACTCGTTCGATGCGCAGCAAAGAACTGAGTAACGACTACCGATACTTTCCGGATCCGGATTTGCTACCCCTTTCGATCTCCGAAGCACTCATCGAGCGGATTCGCGGCGAGCTGCCCGAGTTGCCCGACGCACGACAACAGCGTTACACATCGACCCTGGGATTATCGACTAGCGATGCTGTGGCAATCAGCAGCGATATCGACCGTGCAGATTACTTTGATGCCTGTTTGGCGGCCGGTGCGGATCCTAAACAAAGTGCAAACTGGATGATGGGCGAGCTATCCGCGTACTTAAACAAGCACGACGTCACCATGACGCAAAGCCCGATTGCACCAGCGCTACTAGCCCAGTTAATTGCTCGCATCGACGACGGCACGTTGTCATCAAAGACTGCAAAAACTTTGTTTGATGCTCTTTGGAGCGCAGGACCAGCAGGCGATGTAGACGAACTTATTGAGACACTCAATCTTGCCCAGTTGAGCGACGATGGCGCACTGACTCAGATCGTCGATGAGTTGATCGCAGCGAACCCGAAACAATTCGACGAGCTGCGTAGTGGCAAAGAGAAAATGTTGGGGTTCTTCGTCGGCCAAGTGATGAAGGCGACCCAGGGAAAGGCTAACCCGCAGCAAGTAAATCAAATCATTCGCGACAAGCTCTGATTGTGCCGCCATGACTTCGTGCCCACGACGACGGCGAGAGCGTCCTAGGGTTGTTGGCGGTATTAGGCTTGGAAAAAATCCAGCGCTGCCCGAAGTACATCACGTCGAGAAATCTGACCGACCAGCTGGCCACTCTCTAGCACTGGATATCGCCGTCGGTGGTGGCTTATGAATTGCTGCGTCAGGCTAAAAATGTCGGTATCTGGATCCACACATTCCACCTGTGTCTGCATAAAGTCTGCAACGATTCCCACCGGATCGTCGTAGTAGCTGTCTTGAACCACCACCTGAATAAGATCGACCTCAGACAGGATGCCGAGGAGCGATCCATCCTCATCTACGACCGGCGCGCCAGAGATACCCTTGTCTAGCAGGGTTGCCATCGCATGCACCACTGAATCGTTGGGGGCAAAGGTGATGACATTTGTTGACATAGAGTCTCTTACCTTCAGTGACTTCATGCTATCCCACTCCGTTTCCTTCTGGAGTGCTCGACCATACGGTGATTGACGATCCCGCGTACGCGAAACGCGAGGTTGTTTGCCGAAACTTGTGAAGCATATCTCGCTCTATCGAGTTGCCATGGGCGGTAGTAGTATCTGGAGTCGGTCGAGACTTGCTGTTTCGAGACTGAGATTGAATTCAACGTGTTTAAGGGGAGTTATGAGTAATCAGCCATTACCAGCGGTTCCATACCTGAAAATTCCAGCCGACGGCAGCCCATATCTCGAGGGCCAAAAGTGCGGCAACTGCGGCTCAACATTTTTGGGCGAGCGCAGCGTTTGCTCGAAGTGCGGCGCACGCGATCAGATGGCCGCAGTCACCCTGCCAAACAGCGGCAAACTGTACTCCTACTCCATCGTGTATCGCTCTTTTCCCGGCATTGAGGTGCCCTACATCAGCGCCATCGTAGATTTAGATGATGGCACGGCGATAAAGGGCAACCTGATCAACGTCGAGCCCGATCCTGAGAGCATCGACTTCGATATGCCAGTGGACGTGGTGTTTGCAGATGCCCTAGGTCGCAAAGACGCCGACGGCAACAGCTACCTTTCTTACTTTTTTCAACCAAAAAGCTAATTTCACAGCAGAACAAACGGAGAACGACTATGACCGACGCATATATCGTAGGGGTCGACATGATCAAATTCGGGCGCTTTCCCGAAAAGACCGTCCCGCAAATTGGTGCCCAAGCGGCTTTGATGGCGCTGGATGATTGCGGCTTGAGCATTCAGCACATGCAGGCGCTGTATTGCGGCAACTTGGGCCAAGCCTCAGGCATGGTCGGCCAACGACTACTGCAAGAGATTGGTCAAACGGGTATTCCCGTGGTCAACGTCGCTAACGCCTGCGCCACTGGTGCAACGGCGTTTCGCGAAGCCTGGGCCTCGGTCAAGGCAGGCTTGTACGACGTCGTATTGGCCGTTGGCGTTGAGCAAATGGGCAAAGGCCTACTCGGCGGCGCGGGGGGTAAGACCGGTATTCCAAAGGAGGGTCTGATGGGCTCAGGCACCATGCCAGCAGTATTTGCCGAAGCCGGCATGGAACACTCGCGCCATTACGGTACGACTTTCGAGCAGTTCGCTAAAGTGTCGGTGAAGAATCATCACCACTCCACCCTGAACCCCAAGGCGATGTATCAGATTGAGACCCCGCTGGAAGAAGTAATTAACGCGGAGATGATTTCTTATCCGAATACGAAGTTGATGTGTTCCGTCAATGTCGACGGCTCTGCTGCGGCAGTGATTTGCTCGGAGAAAAAAGCTCGCGAGTTGGGGCTGATGGATCGGGCGATCAAGGTTCGGGCTTCAGTTTTGGCATCGGATCCATGGCAAGAGCGTGATTTGGTTATGCCCGATGTGAATTCCTGCACCCAGAAAGCCGCCAAGGAAGCCTACGAAATGGCCGGGCTAGGACCTGAAGATATCGACCTGATTGAGCTTCACGACTGCTTTGCGACGGCAGAAATACTGCATTACGGCAACTTAGGTATCTGCAAACAAGAGGATGCGGGCAAAATGATCGATGACGGCGAAGTCGCCTTGGGCGGGCGCATCCCTGTCAACGTTTCCGGCGGCCTGCTTTCGAAAGGCCATCCGCTCGGCGCCACCGGTATCGCCAACATTTACGAGGTCAGTACTCACCTGCGCAACGAGGCAGGCTCTCGCCAGGTCGAGGGCGCAAAAATTGGCCTTACCCATGTCATTGGCCTAGGCAGTGCCTGCGCCATTCACGTACTGGAGCGCGCCTCCTAGGCATTCGCTTGCAAAAGCCCACGAAAAGCCAGGCTCGCCTGGCTTTTTTGTTGGCCACCAACACCTGAACAGGAACTTAATATGCGCATCGGCGTTGTCAGCGACACGCACAATAACTTGAAGAATGTTCGCAAAATCGTCGAACTGTTTAACGCCGAAGGCGTCGACCGAGTCATTCACACCGGCGATATTAGCCAAGCAAAAACCTTGGACGTATTAGCCGGTTTAGACGCACCGCTATTTGGCGTCTTCGGTAACAACGATCAAGAGCGCGAGGCCCTCGCGCAGGCCATCGAACGCCACGGCTTCGCCTTTCAAGACCCGCCTTTGGACCTTCATTGGTGCGAGCGCTCGATCATTGTCGTGCACGACCCACTGGAATTTGAGGGCCACCTTGCGCATCAAGAGTTAGCCCTACATGGCCACACCCACAGATACCGCCTCGAAACCTCAGGCGATCAGGTTATCTTCAATCCGGGAGAGTGCGCGGGCATGATGATCGGCAGGAACGCGGTCGGTGTGGTGGACCTGCGCACCCTAGAATGTAAGGTGCTCAACTTTTGAGCCGCCTGAGCTAACCCCGCAGTCTCTGCAGAATGGTACCGATGCGTTTGGCGTTCACGCCAAGATCGGATCGACCGGATCGAGAGACGCTACGCACGTCAATCACGCTGCCGCCAACGGCGCTTGCGCGAACGCGAATCACCACGTCGTCTTTAAAGCCAAACCAAAACGTTGTTGCCGTCGCCTCAACGATCCCCCGTTCCGCAGATACATTGACCACGGCTAGGCCCATGTCCTCGAGTACGGTGACCGCCTCGTTCAATAGGATGCCGGGATTGGTCGGTAGCTCTAGGGTTCGCACCCAGGGATAGGCCTGTTGCTGCAATTCGGCTAGCACACTGGCGTCGTAGGCCAAGGGGTTTGCGCCTGCGGCCTCACGCACTGCCACCAGTGCATCAAACGCTGGCGGATCTTGGGTATCCGTCGAGATGTTGTGTATGGCAGGTACGGAAGCTAATGCATTCATTTGCATACCCACTTGCACGAGTAAGATTGTGCAGATCACCAGAGCGATCAAAATACTCGAGCGCTCTGCCTTCAGTCCTTTCCTCAGCGCGACGATGTAGCCGATCACACCCAAAAAGAAACCCGCCGACGCCAGCAGTATGCCGCCACTGGCGACAGTGAATCCGCCGCTATAGCTCCACATACCCAAACGGGTACCAAAACCACCCATGACCAAAAGCACCGCGCCAATGACGGCACCAATCAAAATGGCCTGAGCCCACCAACGGGGTTTTTCAATGTCGTTTTCTGTCACGCTAACCATCTTCCAAAGGGACACCAAATGAGGCGGCGTAACTTAACTGATCGTCGCGCCGCCATCGACAACAAAATTCTGACCGGTAGTAAAAGAACCCGCAGCGCAGGCCAAGTACACTGCCGCTCCGGCAATTTCCCTCGGCTCACCAATGCGGCGCAGCGGGTCACCTGCGGTGCGATCCTTCAAGATATCTGGATTTTCCCAAAGCGCCTTAGCGAAGTCCGTTCGCACAAGGCCCGGCGATATGGCGTTAACTCGAACGTTGTGTTTGCCGTGCTCAACCGCCAAATTGCGCACTAGCTGCAGGTCGGCGGCTTTGGAAATACAGTACGCCCCCAGCACCGGACTACCACGCAGGCCACCCACGCTGGACACGATAATGATGGAGCCGTCTTTGCGCTCGATCATCTCAGGCAACACCATATTTACCAGCCAGTGGTTGGATTTAATGTTGATGTCCAAAATCTTATCCATGGCATCGTCAGGCAGTTCCTGCATCGAACCGTAAAACGGATTTACCGCCGCGTTGCAAACCAGCACATCTATTTGACCTAGGCGCGCGCGTGTTTCGTCTACCAAGTGCTGCAGTGCCTCACGCTGTCCCACATGAGCTGGAATGACGATGGCCTCGCCGGTCTCGTTACCAGAAGCCTTGGCTTCAGCGTTAATCGCATCTGCCACCTCTTGGCATACATCAGCCTTACGGCTACTGATTACAACCTTGGCACCTTGCCGAGCCATTTCTTCGGCGATCGCTCGACCAATGCCCTTACTGGAGCCAGTGATCAGTGCGACCTTGTTGGTCATATCAAACAGATTACTAGACATCGATTTTCTCCCCTTTCCTGTCATGTATTGTCGGCTACTAACCGCTGTAGCGCTGAATTTAACCTGCTTTAGCGTTATAGTCGCGCGCCGGGGCTTTTCGGCATCTCCCCACCTCTACTAATCACTTTTTCGGGAAATTCTGTGACTGCAACATCCATGGAGGAGCTCGTCTCCCTAGCCAAACGTCGAGGCTTTATTTTTCAATCCAGCGACATCTATGGCGGCCTGCAGGGGGTCTACGATTACGGTCCTTTGGGCGTGGAGCTGAAAAACAATCTTAAGGCCGCTTGGTGGCGAGCCATGGTGTACGAACGCGACGACATCGAAGGCATAGACGCGGCGATTTTGACCAATCCGCTGACGCTGCGGCACTCCGGGCATGAGGCAACCTTTACTGATCCATTAGTTGACTGCCGAAGTTGTAAGAGCCGCTGGCGAGCAGACCACCTAGACGGCGACACCTGTCCAGGCTGTGGGTCTAGCGACCTTACCGAACCCCGGCCGTTTAATCTGATGTTCAAAACCCAGGTTGGACCGGTACAGGACAGTGATAATTTTGCTTATCTGCGTCCAGAGACTGCACAGGCGATTTTCACCAACTTCAAAAACGTCGTGGATTCCACCTCTCCCAAACTGCCGTTTGGTATTGCGCAGATTGGTAAGGCGTTTCGTAACGAGATCACCCCACGAAACTTTATTTTTCGCGTGCGTGAATTCGAGCAAATGGAACTCGAATTCTTCGTCAAGGCCGGCGAAGACGAAGGCTGGCACAGTCGTTGGGTTGAGATGCGCCTCGATTGGTGGGAACAACAGGGCGTGGAGCGCGCGCAGCTGGAGCTTTATCACGTTCCTGCGGACGAGTTGGCGCATTACAGCAAGGCCACCGTTGACGTCATGTACCGCTTTCCTCATGGTCTGGAGGAACTGGAGGGTATCGCCAACCGCACAGACTTCGATCTTGGCTCACATACCAAGAATCAAGAGGAGTACGACCTCAGTGCCAAGGTTGAGCCCAACAATGATTCCAACGCCAAGCTCGCCCTACAGGACTTGGAAGCCAAGAAATGGCATGTGCCTTTTGTCATAGAACCCTCCGCAGGCGTCGACCGTGGCGTACTGGCTGTGATGAACGAGGCATATCGGGTTGAGACATTGGACAATGGGAGCGAGCGTACGGTGATGGCATTCAAGCCTCACTTAGCCCCCATCAAAGTCGCCATCCTGCCTTTGAAGCGCAATCACGAAGGCATCGTGGCGAAAGCCAAGGCGATAAAGAGCGACCTAATGCAGTTGGGCATTGGTCGTATTTTTTACGAGGACACCGGCAACATTGGTAAGGGTTATCGTCGGCACGATGAAGTTGGTACGCCCTTATGCGTCACTGTCGATTTCCAAACCATCGAAGATGATGACACCGTTACCGTTCGCAACCGAGACACCATGGCTCAAGAGCGCGTAGCGGTTGCTGATCTTGCGAGTTATGTCGTGAGCAATATGCGCAGCGGCTAAACCGATGCCCGGCTAGCAGAAGGGGAGATCTGATGCCGCAACGAGCCCAGCGTAAACCTGTTGTCACAGGTACTGCCATAACACTCTTGGGTGCCGCAATGTTGTGGCCAGCACTACAGCTCTTGCTAGCAGGCGGCACCCCCTACTATCTCGCGGCTAGTGTGCTGCTAATGGCAAGTGGCATCGAACTACTACGCGGCCGAGTCCGTGGCTTTTATACCTTCGCCGTGCTGCTACTGCTGACCTTGGTCTGGGCAGTCAGTGAGGCTGGCACCGGCTTTTGGACCGTGGGGTCGCGCATCTGGTTGATTGGGTTACTGGCTTTATGGCTATGCACGCCGATGATTCGTCGCAAGCTCTGGGGCGACGACATGCCTTCGCTGCTGCGTATGCGCACAGTGCAGGTCTGCGCCGTCACTGCGATGACGGTATTAGTCTCCATGGTTATCGATTTGAACGGTAACACCGTAAATGCCATCCCTGAGCGCCCGGCATTGGCCTTGAATCGCGACAGCGATTGGAGCGCCTATGGCGCCAGCAATGCGGGCACCCGCTATGCACCCTCAGACCAAATCAATACCAGCAATGTGCATAAGCTGACTAAGGCTTGGGAGTTTGATACCGGCCGTATTGGCCGATTCAGCGCCACGCCTATCCAGATTGGCGACGGCATCTACCTGTGCACGGCGCAGAATGTCATGTTAGCGCTCGATGCGGACACGGGTGCGGAGCGCTGGCGATTTGATCCAGACAACCAGACCCCACCTTTCGGCATCATCGGCAACTGCCGGGGTGTTACCCATGTTGCGCTGCCGGATGCTGCGCCAGGCACGTTTTGTGCGGAGCGCATCGTCACAGCTACCACCGATGCGCGCATGATTGCTGTAGACAAAGACACCGGCCAACCTTGCCCAGATTTTGGCGAGGAGGGACAAATCTCCTTGCTCGCCGGCATGGGTGAAGTAAAGCCCTACTACTACTTTGTCACCTCGCCACCAACGCTTGCCAGCGGCGTACTGGTCGTTGGCGGTTGGGTGATGGATAACCAAGAAACCGACGAACCGTCCGGAGTGGTACGGGCCTACGATCCACGCACTGGCGAACTCGCCTGGGCTTGGGATATGGGCCGCGAGGGCGATACTTCGCTGCCCGCTCAAGGTGAAACCTACACTCGCGGCACTCCGAACGTGTGGAGCCTGACATCGGCAGATGACGAGCTAGGACTTGTCTATGTGCCTACCGGCAATGCCACCCCCGATTACTTCGGCGGCCACCGCACCGAAGTGATGGACAAATACGCCAGCTCCGTTGTTGCCATCGACGCGAAAACAGGGCGCACACGTTGGCACTTTCAAACTACCCATCACGATATTTGGGATTACGACGTACCCTCGCAGCCAACGCTCACGAATATCACCGTTGACGGCGCGCTGCGTAAAGTCGT